>SYLX01000231.1 GCA_005808505.1 Bdellovibrionales bacterium
CCTTTGCAGAAGCAGTGCGTGCACGCACTGCTTCTGCAAAGGGAAACGGGTACCACCCTCTTAAAACCGTTTTACCCACTCGATAAGGGCTAAAACGGTCTGCTCGCCCGTCGTTCCTAGACGTTCGACTTCCGATCGGAAGACAAAACCCCGGCTCAATCGTTTATTGAAGCCTACGGTGGAGCTTCCGCCGCTGCCTCCACCTAATTCCAACGAGGCCCCGCCCCCGAGACCTACCCGCGCCGAAACGATCCCTTTTTCGGGATCGTAACCGACCGATTCGATCGGCGTACTCGCGAGAAGATAAAGAGACGAAATACCAAGCGCGGCATCCGCGAATGCTGATTTCAAATTACGAACGGAGCTTGCTTGATCTTCTTCGAGATCCGAGAGCGGACGACCGAAGAGAAGGACCGAGAGAATTTGGTCATCCTCAAGTGGCGGGTCGCTCGCAAAGCGCACTTGCGGATCCGCCGTATCGCCGAGAACGAGCATCACGATGTCGTAATCAAGATAGTGTACGGTAACTTGACCGTTCATGCGCTGCTGACCTGACTCCAAAAGGTCCAAGCGCAGCTCTTCGAGCACGGCATTCCGGCGGAATAAATCGACCGGCGTTCGGCCGATTACGATTGAACCCGTAATCGGTGACGGCTCTTGAGCGCGCGCTTGCTCCTCTTGACTTGGCTTCACGGGAACTTCGTTCGTGAGGCCCGAGGTCATTGCGGAAACCGATCCGCGAGCGTCGTCATCTAAGAGCTCGCGATTTGTATCGGGGCGCGCGCGGTCATTGTAAACGATATCCAGATCGATCGGGATCGCGCTCTTAGTCAGATTCGTCGCGATCTGAATCGCCTGAGGCTGCGTCGTCGCCACGCGAAGACGGAAGTCCATTGGTTCGCGAGGCTTCGGCTTCTCTGCGGTTTTCGCTTGCTTGATTGGGCCAAAGCGAGCGTCTGGTGCAAAGCGCGGTGGAACTCGCAGATCGAAGCGAGGAGCCGAAAGCCTCAGACGATCGATGAAGAGCGTGGCGTTCGTTGAAGGAATGAGCGCCTCGTTCTTCTTTGAGAGCCCCGTCTCCCCTTCAAAGCGCAAATGAATCGCTTGGAAACGCGAATCGAGACGTGTCGCAAGTTGATAGCGAAGAGCGCCTCCGCCCTCATTGATATTCGCTTGCGCGCGCAAACCAATGCCGCCATCCAACACGTTGAGAGGAGCAGGTACGGCAAACGGCGTCCTTCTCAACAAATCAACGATGCGCTGGAACTTGTCGCCAAGAATCTCGAGCGAACCTTCGACGGAGTAGCGTGGATCTTTCTCCGGCTCCATCAGGAAACTTCCGGCGAGATTCGTTTTCGCCTTCACGATTCCTTTGTGATCGAGATCCAGATCAAATTCGAAGTCCGCCTCTTTCGTATCGCCAAAAAGAATCCGGGTTAGGCGAAGCTCAAACGCCGGCGCAAGCGTGAAGAAGTCGCGGTTCTGGAGAAGGCTTTTCTCCTGAAGCTGCAAACGAACTGTTTGGGGGCCGCAGGAGAGTGCGCCCGTTTTTTCATCGACGTTTGCGCGGATTCCGCAATTCACGAAATCAAGGGCGCGGACCTGCGAACCTTGCGCCCCGAACTTTGATGAGAACTTTCCATTGAAGAGGGCTTCGCGCAGCGCCCCTTCCAAACGAGCTTCGCGGATCGCTTTGATTCCTTTGAACTTCGTGCCGATGCGGAAGTCGAGCGAACGCCACGACTCGATATCGGCGTCCGCTTTCAAGTCGATGCTGGTGCGCGCTTTTAGACGAACGTTTCCGTCAGCAAAGAGCTTCCAGATCCTGGGTCCTTCCCCTTGCGCACCGGGATCTTTTAGAAAATTTTCGGGACGAATGAGACGGATCAAGGCGCCAGCGCGAAGTGGCCCGCCATCGGCCGCAAACTCACGAAGCTCGGCCCGAATTTCACGTTCAGGTTCGTTGGTCGTGAGATCAAACGAAGCCCGATAGGCCGTGTCAGGATTTAATTTGAGCGCCATCGATTTGATCTCGATGTGACTTCCTTCGATTCGCCACTTCGGGAGCACTTCTTTTCGCAAAAATTCTACTAGATCGAACTGACTGGGCTCTTCTTTCTTTTCGCTCTCGGGAAATTTCGTGACGTCGACATTGACGTCTCCGCCCGTCATGACGATCGGGTCGATCCACGCAAGCTGGGGCATCCAGAACGGAGCTCCTTCAGGTCGATCGGCGCTGAAGCCACCTGCAAGGCCAAGCCGAATATCGGCAAAGCACGTGTCGACCGCTTCACCTTCGTACCGCACACAGAGGTTCTTTGTTTGGAGCTTCAAGTATTTCGCAAACAAGCGATTTTCAGGGCGCAAAATTTCAAACTGCGCATCGTCGAATTTCAGTTCGACAGTTGCGGGCATCACCTTGGCGAGTGCCCACCGGATTCTATCGGGCCCGATTTTGAACTCAGGCGTGACAAAGAAAAATCCTACCAAGCCGACCACGAGGGTCACGACTACGAGCAGGAGGACCGCGAGGACCTTGATCAAACCTTTCACGACTGCCATCAGAACTCCTCTCCGAAGGTGAAGCCGAAACGGAAGTTTCTATCGTAGCCCTGGGACCCAGCCGGTTCTTCCAAAGCGAATCTCTGCGCAACGTACGCACGCAAGGTACCCACGGGGGATTCCCAACGTACGCCGAGACCTGGCGACATCAAAATGGGTTTTTCTAAAGCGAAAGATTTTCCGCCAAGTAAGCCCGCATCTAAAAATCCGAAGACGTCCGCGCGCCGGAAGAGAACTTTATGCAAACGGGCTTCAAAACCGGTGGTTGCTCCCGAGAGAGCACCAAGACCTGAGCGAGGAAGACTTCGAGATTCAAACCCTCTTAAATCGCGCTCGCCACCGAGGAAAGTCAAAAAGCGGAGTGGGAGACGAGATTGAAGATCTCCGTCTTCCGGAGAGAAAACCGAGCTCAAGCTATAACGAAGACCGAGAATCAATAGCGGCGGATCATAGCGTCCGATGTCCCAAAGTTTTTCGCCGCTGATTTCCAGTCGTTGTGCAGTTACGGGCGAAGCCCAGCTTCTTTGCGTCGCTAGGAAAGCTCCTCGCACAAACTCCCCTTTGCGCGGGCTTGTATTGAAGAACTCGAAGTCGTGACTGATCCACTCGGTGTTGACTTCCAAGAGTGCGAGCGAAGTATCCGAACCTTCGCCGCGGAAAATCCGCTGCGCTTGGTAAGAGGGACCCACGCGAACTTCCAGCTGACCGTCGGTGAACTCGTGATTCCAGCCGTGGAAAAGACCGGGCGCCACGTTTTCGAAGTCGCGGGCACTCTCAGCCGTGTGCTCGTACGTAACGTTGGGTTCGAGAAATGACCTTGCCTCCGAGGTTGAGTAATACCAGCGGTAACGCGAGTTCAAGATCTGGCTGTTCACGTTCGGTTCGCGGTAAGACAAATTGAGGCGAGCTTCCGCGGAGGAAGCACTCTCCCCGATTCGGTTCTGTCGAAGGATCACGCGCAAACGCGCGCCGCGGTCGTTGCTGTAGCCAGCACCGACTCGAACCGTGCGCGAAGGACCAAGATTTACGTCACGAACAATGGTGACGGTTGCGGGCTGACCGGGCGAAGTCGGAAGCGGCTCGCATCGGGCCGAGAGAAGGAGCGTTTGTAGAAAACCGTCTTCTTGAGTGCGACGGCGTGTCAGCGAGATCAGTCGTTCGCGATAAACTTGGCCGACCTTAAAGGCGTTGTAGCGATCGAGAACGCCGGGACGTAGCCCCGTGTCCCCCGTATCTTCAATGCCGCTGATAATGCGAAGTTCACCGGGCCTGAGTTCGACGACCGCTTCGCCCGTGAGAGGATCGGCACGGCTTTCTGCCGTCGCGCAGGCGTAGCCTTCGTCTTTGATCTGCGACAGCGCCCAACCTTGAAGATCGTTGAGTAGAGGCGGCGTAAGAGGTTGCCCGATGACGAGTCGGCGCGTGGGCGGAACCCATGTGGATGGTCCACCCGTGATCGTAAATTTCGATAATTTACTCTGCCCGCCCGGTCGAACAAACAGGATCTCGCCGTCTTGGATGAACTCAGGCTGGTGATGAGCCCGCGCCTGCAAAAATCCTTTTAGAAAATAAGCCGCTTGGTTGGGAGGAATAGTTGCCCAAGGCGTTCCCACGTTATCTTGCGTAGAGTCGCCGCAGAGAAGGCGAGTTTCCATCGGACCAAAATCAAAATCGCCGCGATTTTCCATGCGAATCGTGGGGCAAAGCTCGGCAAATGCACCCGCTTCGGGACGCGCGCGAAAACCCGGCTCAGAGCGAGGCAGAAGAGACGGCGTTGGAGCTCCTTCCTCAGGCGCTGGTGCTTCCTGCGCATGCGAACGGACCGAAGCCGCAAGCGCGAGGCTCACGGCAAAGAAAGCGAGAATAAAAAGTCTCAAGTGGTTCTCCTCAACCGTTTGATGAGTCGGGGCAGTAAGAATGAGAAGAGGCTCAGGGCAATCAAGACCCAGAGAAGTCCATACCAGCTTCGGGTATCTGACAAACCGACAGCTGAATTAGAAAGCAGTGTCAATGCGAGGACGCCAGGTGATAATCCGATCATCGTGCCGAGAACGTAATTACGCAGCGGCACGCGCAAACCGCCCGCAACGATCCCCACGGCCGTAAAAGGGGCGATCGGAGCTAACCTTACGGCAACGACCGCCCAAACCCCGCCGCGGCTCATTTGATCTGAGAGTTTCTGCACCCAAGGTCGATTGAGAACTCGACTCTTCGACCAAGCCCAGTAACGACCAATGCCGTACATCGCAGTTGCCGAAAGCGTTGCGCCTGCGAGCGCCAGCACCACGGCTTGCTCCGCCGGAAACGCGATCGCAACTCCGAGGATCATGGCGGTAACTGGCACAAGGATCAGAGAACCAATCACAAAGCCGATGAGCACGACGGGAAACGCCCACGACTGCTCGCGAAAGGCTGCAAGCTGCGATGCGATCTTTTCAGCATCCCAAGATCGAGACCACATCCATGCGTTCTCAACAAGCTGCGCCGGGCTCGGCCAGTTAGATAATGAAGCAGGCAGTCTTCCTTGCGCTTCAAGATGCGACATCAAGAAGAGTCCGAGGGTGACAACTAAAACAAGGGTAGCCGCCATCACGTGGCGCGCTCGCCAAAGACGATCGGCGAACCAACGCCGGATGCCGTTGGGCTCGCTCGGATCAACCCAATCTTTCGGCGGTGCAACTTTACGGACCCACTCTGGCACAGTCGGATGGATCGGCACTAAAGTCCGCTTACCACCTAAAAAAGATTCGACGGTTTTGACGAGCGAACCGTTGATTCTAAAACGCGCCTCGAATTCGTTACTCGCAACTCCTAGGTGTTCACCGAGAAGGTCCGCACGAAGTTTTGCAAACGCCTCGCGCACCTCTTTGCGACCCAGAGCTTCGACCGACAGATCGCATTCGGTATCAAGCCCCATGGAGCGTGAATTCATATTTGCGGAGCCGATGCGCAAGAAGACATCGTCAACCACCATCACTTTTGAGTGGACTTTGACGTAGCCCTCTTCAAGGCCGGGTACGATCGGATGATAAGCGCGGAAGCGGCCGAAGCGATCCGCTTTCTCGACGATGCGAAGAGCTTCTGATCGAAGGAGGCCCATCGTGCTCTCCTCAATCCACCCCGTCTGGTCGCGCGGAAGAACCATCACGAACTCAGGACCTTCTGGTTCTTTGAGCCGATCGGCGATCGCGTGCGCCACGTCACTTGAGGTGAAGTACTGGTTCTCGATGTAAACGTACTTTCGAGCCGATCGAATCGCATCCAGGAAAAGCTTCTGCACTTCGCAGACAGGCGTTTGCGCGCCGAACGCTTTTTCAGCGTAGGCAAGTGGAAGCGTGCGCGAGATCGCAAACTCAACATCGCGCAAGTTTTCAGATGCACCCGCGGGCCACGGAGCTTGCGTGTTAGCTCGAGGTGCCGAGCGGTCCAACACCTCTCCGGTCGCCACTTTCCACCGCTCGCGAACCAGATCTCCGAGTGTTCGTGCAACTTCACCTTCCACGCAGAGCTGAACGTCATGGAAAGGTCCGTAGACGTGACCACCCGGATCCACCCGGCGCAGATCAACACCCTTGTGTTCGGGCGTATCCCAACGACGCTGCGTAATATCGAGGCCACCCGAAAATGCAACTTGATCATCGACGACTACGATCTTCTGATGATGGCTAGCTAACGTCGGATGTTCGCGATCTAGAACAAATCGGAGTCGATCCGTGGAAAGAGAAGAATATTTGAAGCTCGGCAGCCCTTCGCGCTCAAAGAGATAGATGAAAGCGAAGTCCCAGCTCAAAACATAGATCCGGAGATCAGGTCTCGCATCGGTGAGGGCTTTTAAAAAAGTGCCGAGTTGAATCGACTCGCGCCATTCGTGACCGGGAACCGCTACGCCCTCTGGCCACGGAAGCTCCGTGCGCGTATCCGTATCCCAACCGACGATAATGAGTTGCTTCTCGGCTTGCGCCGCGGCTTCTACAAAAGCGCGGAAGAAAGCATCGGCGTCGATCAAAAACGAGGCTCGTTTAGCCTTGCCAGCGAGCCAGAAATTTCTGTCGGGACGAAAGATCGATGATGGCAAAACGCTCGGCTCCTCGCTTTTCGCATGGCGTTTGAGGCGATGCAAACTGAGGGAGAAAAGAGAGTTCGCTAGCGGGTCGTTGATGGCTTCATTTTGAGTCTCTCCCGCTCTCATGTGAATTGATTAGCGGAACTCCAAGGAACGAGCAATAGACCAGGGACCGACTCGATCGGATGTGGCGAAATGACTACAAATCTACAGACGTTCGCCCATTCGAGGTCACAGCGCGGAGGTACAAATCCTGTTGATGCCGAATTCACCCGCCTGAATTTTTGGCAATTCCGCAATAGAATCTCCACGCGAATCAAATGAGGCGCCCGCGGTTTTTTTTGCTACCGTCTGTCTCAGTGCTCAGCTCGATCGGCGTCAATGACTGACTAGATCGGTCTGACTAGATCGGACTGATGCGACGGCGAGAGTTTTCCAGCAAGCCTGACGAAAACACCTGGCCGAAACACATTGTCTAAAACACCCGGAGGTACAGCTTGAAAAACGTGAAGGGACGCACGAAGCATTGGACGGTGATCCTTTTGGCGATCGGGATTGTATCTTCATTCGGCGCTTCAATCGTGCGCGGTCAGAGCGCGCGTCAACCGGAAGCAAAACTTCTCCCTGTCTCTAAATCGCAAGCAACGGAAGTTGTCGGCGCTGACGTCGGTTCGATTTCTCTTTCGACCAATTCTTTGGGAACTAGCGGACCGAGGGAGCGAACTTCGAGCTACGATGACCGACGAGTTTCCTCGCTTATCTGCACGATGAGTTCGTTTTTCTCCATCGATCCCGACGAGATCGTCGACAGCAAAGCGACTTTCGACGGACGCGGACTTTTAAGCTGCCGCAACGATCAAGGCTTCACGACGGAGCTTCCCGTTCTTGTCGACGTCTCGGCCGAGTTCGTCGGAAGCCAACGTGCACAGGGCGAGATCGCCGTCTCCGGAAACAGCTCGCCTTTTGTCATCCCTCGCGACGTCAATCAACTTCAAGATGCTTACGTGATTCGTTCTCCTGCGGTGACGACGGTAGCCGCGACGAACGAAGCCAACGACGCTTCACTTCTCTTGCGTGGTCTTCGCAACGATCTCGTGATGGAATTGAAATTGAACTCTCAAGCGAGCGATTTAAAGGCTTTGAAGATCACGAGCCTTCGCCTTCGCTTTGACGAAACGGCCCCTGATTTCGCGCCCTGACCTGGACCTTTTAAGGTTGTTTCTTCGTTCTGCCGACTCCGGATCTTGAATCTCGCTTAAGCACGATTCAAACTGGAGTCGGAGGATCGCCGATGCCATCACTACAGACTTCCCTTCTCGTTCTCGGTTTTTCGCTTTCGATCGCCTCGCCCGCCGTCGCGCAGGCTCCTAAAAAGAAAAGCAAAAATGAACAAGCCGAATCGGTGAAAACCCGCAAAGATTTGCTTGAGCAGACGATCATGACGCTGAACAAAAACAAGAAGTGCCAAGTCGATGGCGAATGCGAAGCGCTCGAGATGGGCTCGAGAATTTGCGGCGGCCCAAGTCAGTACTTGATTGTGTCGCTTTCGAATCCGCAGTTCTCTTCGGTGAAAGCAAAAGTCACTGAATACACGGCAGTTGAAAAGGAACTTAATCTCGTTGATCCGCCGAACGATTGCCCACCGGCACCGAATCAGCCCGACCCGAAATGCTCAAAAGAAAAAGAAGAGTGCTACAACGGACCTCGGCGATAAATCGCGCGCTCCCTTTAGGCCAGATCAGCTAGGCAGATCAGTTACGAGCGGCCCGCTTTGCATATCGTACTTGAACAATCGATAGAGCTCTCGATTCACGGGCCCGATTTGACCGGGGCCTCCGCCGACCGCGCGGCTCTCAAAGAGCGTCACGGGTAAACAGTCGAGAGTTGTTCCGAGCATCATGGCCTCGGCCGCATTGAAAACATCTTCTTTCGTGATGTGCGCGTTCCGCACGCTTCGCAAGATGCCTTTCGGAACGAGATGTTTTTCCGCAAGCTCCATCGCGCGAACAGCGGTGACTCCTTTGAGAGTTCGCGAAAATCCGGGGACAAGAAAATCCCCCTCTTTCGTGACGATCGCAAAGTTTTCGGTTGATGACTCCGCTAAATATCCGTTCTCGTCCTTGGAGACCGAGAAGTCGACACCGCGGTCCATCGCCTCTTTTTTCATGAGAACATTCGGAAGATAGTTGCAGCTCTTTACGGTAGCGAAAATCCCCTCTTTCACCGGGATGGAGCTCACCATCACGCTTACGCCTTTGTCGTACTTCTCCTGAAGCAAACTGCGAAGCGGCGTGATGACCAAGTAAACCTGCGCGGAGATGACCTCATAGGGGTTCGTCGTGAAACCTCCAGGACCTCGAGAGATGTAGAACCTCAGGAGAGCGTGGATCGCATTTGAAGCTTTCGTAGTCTCCACGCAGATCTCGCGTAACTCCTGAATGGAATGAGGAAGTTTGAGGCTCACCATTTCAGCTGAGCGCGCGAGCCGCTCCAAATGGCGATCGAGCGCGTAGATCTTGCAGTCGACGCATTTGATCGCTTCAAAAACGCCATCCCCCCGATGAACCATGTGATCATCGATCGGAAGCATCATCAGCTCTGGGTCCGTCACGATGCCGCCGTACCAACTCGAGTACATAGCCATGTAGTCTTTTCGTGAGGGATGAGGAGTCTGTTCCAACCGACGAACGACATCATCGAAGCTGAGCCGTGTGAGTGCCATCTCTCTACCTCATCTGTCTGCGGTTACGAGCTGATCTTCACTAAATTAAAACCTGGATCTTTTCCTTCAGCAACGCCCGTGTTTCGCAACGACCACTTACGATCGTTGACTTTGGCTACGTGCCCTCGGGACACT
Organism: Bdellovibrionales bacterium; assembly: GCA_005808505.1. GTDB lineage: Bacteria > Bdellovibrionota > Bdellovibrionia > Bdellovibrionales > JAMPXM01 > SYLX01. Next base: position 9,483 of record SYLX01000231.1, read on the forward strand.
TGGGGAATGGATTACCTACACGCCATCATCCTCGCCATCATCGAAGGCTTAACCGAGTACCTGCCGATCAGCTCAACGGGGCATTTGATCATCGCATCCTCGCTCTTGGGGATTGCGGAAAAACCCTTCACCAAAGACTTCACGATCATCGTGCAATTTGGCGCGATCCTTTCGGTTTTGGTGCTTTACTGGCGACGCTTCGTCACCTCTCGCGAAATTTACTTTAAGCTTCTCGTCGCGTTTGCACCGGCGGCGGTCATCGGGCTTGCGGTCAAGAACGTGATCGATCGGATCCTCGGTGACGTAACGGTCGTGGCCGTCGCACTTATCCTCGGTGGTCTAGTTCTGCTCGTAGTGGATCGGTTCTTTGCCGGTCAAGAAAAAGCACTTAAGGAATCCGGTAAAGGCACCGTGAACGAAATCACCTACAAACAAAGTCTCGTCATCGGACTTTTTCAATGTCTCGCTTTTATCCCTGGCGTGTCGCGCTCAGCCTCATCGATCGTCGGTGGTCTGTCGACAAAGCTGACCCGCGAAGCGGCGGCTGAATTTTCGTTTTTGCTCGCGGTGCCGACTTTGACGGCCGCAACGGGGCTCAAACTTCTTAAGCTCTACAAGACGATCGAAGTTGAGCAGATCTGGGTGATCGTTCTTGGTAATTTCGTCTCGTTCATCGTGGGTGCAATCACCATCAAACTCTTTCTCGGGTTTCTCACGCGCCACGGCTTTTTTGTTTTCGGGATCTATCGCATTCTCGTGGGCGCGTTGATCCTGGCGCTTCTGGCGAGCGGGTATCACCTGCAGTTGATGTAATTCACGGAATCGCGATCGCCGGAGGTGAGCCATGGCAACCCAAGCCCCTGCCGCAAATCAAGAAAGCGCCGTCATTTTTTTCGATGGCGTTTGCGGGCTTTGCAACTGGAGTGTGGATTGGATCCTCAGTCACGACCGGCGCGGCTTTTACAAGTTCGCACCTCTTCAGGGAGATGCGGCCACTCGCTACCTAGAAGCGAGCGATCGCGAAGATCTCGACTCCGTTGTCGTCTTAAAGAATTCGAAACTGTACCGACGATCTGAGGCGGTCGTGGAAGTCCTTCGCGAGATGCCCCCACCTTGGAATTTGCTGGGCACCGGTCTCGCTTTTGTGCCTGGCTTTCTTCGAGATTTTGGCTACCGGTTGATCGCAAAGAATCGTTACCGACTCTTTGGAAAAAGAGAGACATGTCGCTTACCCACCCGTGAAGAGCGGGCCCGCTTTATCAATTAATTGGACTTACTTTCCGGATGCTGGCGGCATTTCGTGCGACGTTGCTGCCGCATCATCGGCCCGCGAACCAATATACTTGAAGAAGTAGTGGTTCACCCACTCGCGGAAACGATCGATGTACGAGAACGCTGCAGGCACCACCACAAGCGTGAGGAGCGTTGAGCTGATCGTTCCGCCAATGATCGCAACCCCGAGTGAAGTTCGCTGTTTAGACGCCTCGTTCAAACCTACCGCAACCGGAACCATACCCGCAATCAACGCGAAGCTCGTCATCAAGATTGGACGTAGACGCGTGCGGCCCGCTTCGATGATCGCTTCGGCCCGCGATTTGCCCTCGTGCATGCGTTCGTTTGCGTAATCCACGAGAAGAATCGAGTTCTTGGTCGCAAGACCCAGGAGCATCACGCAACCGATCATCGAGAACAAATCAAGCGACTGCCTCGTGATGAAGAGCGCAATCAACGCTCCGCAAATCGCGAGCGGGAAAACGAGCATAATCGCAAAAGGTGTGATCGGTGACTCGTAAAGGGATGCGAGAACCAAGTAGATGAACAAGATTCCGAGGCCCATCGCAACCAGCATGTTCACGATGAGCTCGCCGAAACGCTTGGCTTGCCCTTCGAAGCTGAAGGTCACGCCGAGTGGCGGCTTGATTTCTTCTTTCATCAAACGATTCACTTCCGTGATCGCACCCCCCATGCCGGGCCCATCGGGCGCGACATCGGCCGAAATCTGAATGTAGCGGCTGCGGTTTTCGCGCAAGATCGTTGCCGGACCCGTTGTCGAAATCGGCTTCGCGACGGCCGAGAGCGGAACGAGATTTCCGTTGATGTTCGGGATCATCATGGTCGCAAAAGATTTCCGCAGATCGCGCTGGTCTTCGAGCATTCTCACGCGGACATCATACTCACGATCGGCGACACGGAAGATGGCGGGCGTTTCGCCTTGGACTTGAACGCGAAGCTCACTTCCGAGGACGGCCGTTTGCACCCCGAGCTGTTCGGCACGATTGCGATCGATATCCACTTGAATCTCGGGCTTTCCGGGACGGAAGCTCGTATCGACGTCTTTCAGCGAAGGGTGTTTTTTGATCTTCGCCAAAAGCTGGGACGAGATATCTTCGATTTGCTTAAGATCTGCGCCTTTGATGTTTACGCTGAACGGACGCCCCTGCCCGCCTTGCTGACCACCGTCCCCTACCTGCGGGTTCGCGAAAGCATAGGGTTTCAGTTGCACGCGCAGCTTGTCTTTGAACTGAGACGTATTCATCGTCCGCTGTTTTGCGGGAACCATGTTGATGAAAATCTCGGCCGCATTGGCTTCCCCGTTACGATTGCCGATCGTGAGAACACTCTGGCGGACTTCCGGGTTCTTGCGAACAACTTCGTCAACTTTGTGACCGAGCTCGGCCATCGCGGTGAGCGAAGTTCCTGGAGGCAGATCAAGATTGATCTGCACTTCGCCGTTGTCCTGCGCGGGAATAAAGGTTTTCGGAATATACTTCCCGAGCGAGAGGCTAAAGACGAAAATCAAAATATTCGCGAAAATCACCGTCAGCGGCCAGCGAAGAACCCAGTGCAGAATTCGCTCGTAACCGTTTTCCAGCATGGTTTGGAAGCGGTCGAAGGCTTTGAGCATTTTCGTGTTCCAACGAAAGAGAAAGAACTGCTTTTTAGGAACATGCCCGTGCGCATGCTTTCCACCTAGGTACGCCGACATCATCGGAGCGATCGTCAAGGCGTCGAAGAGCGAGATCAACATCGCAAAACAAATCGTGAGACCGAATTCTTTAAGGTACTGACCGACAATCCCTTGGAGGAATCCGATCGGACCGAAGACCGCAAGAATCGCAAACGTCGTCGCGACAACTGCGAGCGTTACTTCGGTGGTTCCGACAAGGGCGGCTTGGTGGGCTGTTTTTCCCATCTCGATGTGGCGGAAGATGTTTTCCCGCACGACGATCGCATCGTCGATCAAAAGACCGACCGCAAGCGAAAGCGCAAGCAAGCTCATGATGTTAACGGAGAATCCCGCAACCGCCATGAGGATGAAAGCACCAAGGAGAGAGTTTGGAAGAGCGAGCCCCGTGATGATGGTTGAGCGTCCGCTACCCAAGAAGAAGTAAACGACCACGACGGTGAGAATGATCCCGATGATGATGGATTCTTCGACGTCGTAAACGTTCGCGCTGATGCGGGCGGCACCGTCGCGTACGATCGCAAGGCGCGGTTTACCGGGCTGATCTTTGATCTCTTCGTTGATGACTTCGATTTTCGCCTTGAGCGCGTCGACAACGGCGATCGTGTTCGCCTTTGATTGACGGAAGATGTAGAGAAGCAAAGATTTCTTACCGTCGACAAAAGTGCGCGAGGCTTCGTCTTGAAGGGTATCGACAACGTCCCCTAGTTGGTGGATCGATATCGGATTTTCGTTCCCCGCGAAACGAACGATCGTGGAGGCCACGGTTTCTAGATCGCGATACTCGCCGACCGAACGGAAGACGGTCTCTTTCGGACCTTTATCGATCTTTCCGACCGGAATATTTTTTCCGGCTGAGCCGATGACTTGGACAACTTGGTTCGCCGAAATCTCGCGCGCGCGCAAAGCTCCGCGATCAAGCTGAACCTGGATCTCACGCTTACGGCCGCCGAGGATATCAAGCTGACCGACTTTATCAACTTGCGTGAGCCGCGGTTTCACAACTTCGTTTGCAACATCGTAGAGTTCGCCGTCAGGCAAATCGGCATTGAGCGCTACGACTAAGATCGGCTGATCGGCCGGGTCAACACTTCGAATGATCGGCTCTTCGATATCGTCGGGCAGACGGTTTCTTGCCGCCGCGACCCGGTCGCGGATCTGCTGTTCGGCGTACTTGACGTCGACTTTCAGATCGAATTCCACGATAATTTGGCTAACGCCCTCGCGGTTTTCCGAGCGCAGCGCTTCGATTCCGGCGACCGACGCGAGTTCGTCTTCAAGCGGTTTCGAAATCTGAGTTTCAATTTCTTGGGGTCCGGCGCCAGGATACGTCGTGCGGACCGTGACAACCGGGATCGTGACATCTGGAAAAAGATCGACAGGCAGTTTCGTAAGACTGATGTAACCAACGATCAACATCAACACGACGACGCAGCTGATGAAGATGGGTCGCTTGATCGAGAGCGATGCTAAATTCACGGATTCAAATCCTTATCTGATTCTCAACGGTTCCGATTCGTGGAACCTGGATTGACGAGTTCATCGCGAGCCGCCGCAAGCTTGTTGAGCGTGATGTGGTAGTTGCCTACCGTACGTGCCCGCTCAAGCTGCGAATTGAAAAGTTCGTTGTAAGCCCGGATCAACTCAACCAGTGGTTGACGCCCTTGGCGATATGCCGTTTCGAGTTCACGCACGACGCGCGCTCGCAGCTCTACGGTTTCGGCCGCTGACTTTGCGATTGCGTATTGACTCACAACTTGTCTTTCAAGTGCCGACTGTTCGTCGCGGAGATTATCGAGTTCGACGGCAAGATCATTTTCGGCCTGACGCAACTGAACTTCCGCATCGGTGACGTTACCGCGGTTGAGATCCGAATCGAGCGGCGATTCGAATTCGATACCGACGTAGTACGTTGGCTTCGTATTGGCCGTCATCTCGGCTAAACTTGCGCCGTTCTCATTTTCAACTCCGGTCGAACGAGCTCGAGCTACGAGATCGAAGCGCGCACTCGCGTTACTCTTTGCAGTACTCACGCGCCGCTCGGCATTGAGCTGACGAGTCGCGGCTGCGCGAATTTTTCGCAAGTTTGCCAAGTCCTTAGCGCGAAGCTGCGGAACCGGCGGGAGCTCCGCAGGAACTTCGAGCTCGACTTGTTCTTTTGTTTGAAACTGAATCGCGGTGAGCAATTTCTGCAGCGATTCGAGATACGCGGCTGAAGAGGACTTCACCTTTTGCTCGGCGCCCTCGAATTCCGCCTGTAGGCGGGGCAATTCACCTGGGGTCGATAAGTTAAAGCCTGCTTTGCGACGGACGTTTTTAACAAGTTGCTCGTACTTTTCCCGCGCTGCGATGTTTTCCTTAAGCTGTCTCTCCGCGGTGTAGGTGTCCCAGTATAGAGTCATCGCATCGAGGAGGATTTGCTCGAGATCCTCTTCACGCGTTTCAAGAGCGGCATCGATTTCGGAGCGGCCGATGATCAGTCCCAACCGATCTGCGTAACCGAACGCGTTCCGCCAGAGGGCTTGGCGTACACCTACGCCCGCCGTGTTCAAGCTAACGTTGGCATCCAGTGCTGAACCCACTACGCGAGTGACGTTGTACTGCTCGTTTTGGAATTCGACGAGAAAGGTCGTACCCGTGCGAATTTTCTTTTCCAGCGAGGTGCTTACCGCGAAAGTTCGCGTTGCGAGATCATCATTCAAACGAACCGTTTGTGCTTCGGTGTACTGATAGTACGGACTCACTTTGAATTGAAAATCAAATACGCCGAGTGCTTGTTGCAACGTCAAATAAGCACGTTGGGCTTGAAGCTCGGCTCCGCGCGCACGACGGCCTTTGGTCAGCGCAAGGTCGACAACCGTTTGGGGCGAGAGCTTTACTGCCGCGAGCACCGGCGTCGCCATGGAAGACGCAAGGAGCGAAGTCAGGATCAAACTAGTTCTCAAGATGTTTCGTCCCGATGTACGAAGCTGCATTACTGAAAGCCCCCTAAGATGCCGGCCACGATGTTTGATTTTTGGATGTCGAATTGAGTCGAAGCATTTTGGACAGGAATGCGGTAATCGTATCCTGCGTACGCCGTCCATCGGTCAAAGAACTTGCGCTCGAAAGTCGCGCCTACGCTCGCGAAACGCACGGTGCCCGACATCGACGCAAATGCGGAATTCGATGATTGAGTCACGAGAAGTTGACCGTAGCCCAAAAGACCCCGCACGCCCCAAAGTGATGAAGCAGATGGTGACCAACCTAGCTCTGCACCGGCTTGAGTTTTGAGCGAGTGGAGCTCGGTGTTCTCGATCGCAAGACCGGTCGGACTCGTGAGGTTAACGCGATGTTGAGCGTAACCAACCGAGCCGAAAAGCCCGAAGCTTGCGGCACCCTTCATTTCAAAATCGAGCGGGAGCCAACGCAGTTCAAGCGCGAGCATTGGTTTTGCCGAAAGGCCGTCGAGTTCGTAGGGCGTGAGTGTCGGAAGTTCAACTCGTCCCATGGGCTGATACATCTGCGCCGATAAACCGATCTCGAAAAGTTTCGCTCCGAGAGGATTTTGAACCGGCTCGATTTTCGAGAGCACCGTCGCGGGCGTTGGTAAAACATCTCGAGATCGCGCATCGGCGGGAATGATGAGTTCCGTTTGTGCCGCATCAGCCGTGGGCTTTTCGGGCGCCGCAGGTTTTGCCTTTGCAGCTCGCGCTTTCTTTCGCTCCACCGATGCTTCAGGCCCCGTTCCTTGTCGACGAATGATCTTCGTCTTCGACGAAGTTTGCGAAGTCGTTTGAGCTTCGACCGAGTTGATTCCAATGACGACAAAGAGACTAAGAAGGACCGATTGGGCGACCCGAGTTGAAATTCGAGTCACTCGACCTGAAGAGATGCTCAGCGCCACGTTCATGACGAACTCCCGCGACCAGAGGCTTGCGGCTTAAAGAAGCAAGCCAAAGAACGACCAAATATTTGAGGCTTGGTACCACGATAGTGCTACTAAACTTTGCGGTAGAACTGAAGGCGTTTCGTTTGGGATTCCGTTGGTTTGGGAAATCCTTCACTCACGACTTGCCATCGCCGGTGTCCTCACAAAGTCTTCGCAAATCACGCACGGCGAGTTCGCTTCGCTGGAACTCGAAATACCAGTTTTTCTCCACGCTTTTCCCGGCCGCTTGATTAATGCGGAAAAGGACGTTTTCATACCGCCGATGTCTCATGAACCCCAAGACCGCCTCATCGCAGACTCAACCCAACTAGGATCTGAAAACCCTCGTCGATTCTCAGAGACGCTGCACGCAATCCGCGAGAAAGCGAACGATACGAAGGTGGCAAGCAAACCAGAGGGTCGCCAGGGTCAAAACCTGACCCTTAACCACCTTCTTGAACTTGCGGGGCCTAAAGGCCACGTCTTCCTCATCGTCTTTCTGATTTTGCCGTTTCTTCAACCCATTCCGCTGCCAGGCCTATCGACGTTGGTTGGTCTCTCGATCGCGATGCTTGGAATCTTTATGGCGCTCGAACGACCGCCTAAGCTCCCCGACCGTTTAGGTAAGGCCGGAATCGATGCGGACATCATACTCAGGATCTCCGGGGTACTCGAGTCGATCATGACCCGACTTGAAAAAATTCTCCGCCCTCGAGGCCGTGCGCTCTTTCAGATGAGCTGGTTTCGGCGAGTGCACGGCGTTCTGCTCGTCATTCATGCGGCCTTGTTGTCGCTTCCACTCCCGATTCCACTTTCGAATTTTCTTCCCGCTTTCGTGGTCTTTTTGTTCGCGCTGGGCGTCCTCGAAGAAGACCTTTTGGTCCTTGTGGTCGGCTACATCGCGGCACTCGTAAATGCTGCTTTTTTCATCGCTTTGGTGGTGCTCCCCTACTTCGGCATCAAAGCGTCGCTCGCGAACGTCTAGAATGCGGCGCAAGGTGGACGGCTTGGGCTAACTCTTGTCATGATCAGGAGGTGAAACTTTTGATTGCGACGCCTGGAGGAGGACATCCGTGTTTCCATTTGATCCGACCCTGAACATGATCGCGCCGATGGTTGCGAATGATAAATCTGAAAAAGAAGAAAAAGGCTCTGATAAGCCTGAGAAGTCGACGGGCATGCAGGTTGAGCGCGAACTTTTCGAAGCGCGCATCGTCCTCATCTCTGCACCCGTGGATGCAAAGCTTGCTCACGCGGTGAATGCTAAGCTTTTGGCGCTCGAGCGTCACAATGACAAAGATCCGATCTATCTCTTCATCAACAGCCCGGGTGGCGAAGTTCACTCTGGCTTTTCGATCTTCGATTGTGCGCGCTTCGTAAAGCCGCCGGTTGCGACGGTCGTTACGGGTCTTGCTGCGAGCATGGGCTCGATCATCACTCTTTGCGCAAAACCAGAGCGTCGATTCGCATTTCCGAACTCGAAAATCCTCGTCCACCAACCGTTGATCTCGGGTCTCGGTGGCTCGGTTTCAGATATCGAGATTCACGCAAAAGATCTTCTCGAAACGAAAGATCGTATCATCGACATTTACGTGAAAGAGTGCAGCCGCTCGCGCGATGAAGTTAAAAAAGCCCTCGATCGCGACAACTGGATGAGTGCTGAGCAAGCCGTGAAATGGGGCCACATCTCGAAGATCGTCGCTTCGCGCGACGACCTGAAATTCTAGTTCGTTCAAGCTTTTTTAGGTTGGCCTAATTCAGGGCCAATCCCTCGCGGCCGATCCATTCGACCGCGACGCCAAACGCCGGAGCCAGCGGTTGCAAGCTGCTCCGGTGTACGCCTGCCGCGTAAGTCCACCGCCAAGCTCCTTGTCGATGCCCGCCTACTAAAGAGATTCGCTCGCTGAAGCTTCCTGTTCCGTGAGCTTCGGTTCTTCTTCCGCCGAACCCTATGAAAAAGTCCTCGAGCATCGAGTTCGGAATCTTTTTTCCTGCCGTGTAGGTCTGCTCAAAAGTGCGATCGTAGCCACGGCGACCGATGAGAACAGCTCCGTCTTCGTAAAAATCTTCGCCGTCACCCGAAGGCCAGAAATCGGTCCACACAAGATGCGTGACGACGAAGTAGCCTCTTGCTCCGAGAGTCAGATCGAGAGCCGCATACTTCGTGCGGAGATCTCCGTCACATTGATAGAGACTGCAATCCGTGTTGCCCGACTGATCTTTTGAACGATGCGTGATTGCGGAACCAAAGGTGAGACCTAGGAAGGAAACAGGGTAAACAGAAAGGAATGCGTCGGCCGCGTTGATTGAAATTGCGCTTGTGAGACGAACACCAGGCCGAAGATATCCGTAGAAAACTTCATCCGGGTTCGCGTAGTCGCCATAGAGCAGATGATTGGAGCCCGCTTCGGCGTAGCCAGCAGCACCGAAGGGCATCGAGCGAATTCCGAAGCCGGCGAAGTAATCGAGTCCGGAGTTTTTCTCAGCACCTCTGACCGGAATCGCGCTGACAATCAAAGCGAGGCAGACCAAAAACTTTTGAATGAGAGTCATGTCCTCCTCCAAATCACGGATCCAGAGCCTTGCATCCCTCGCGAGGCAAGGATAGAAGAATTCTTATGTTGCGTGTTTTTTATTCCGACCGCATGACGATTCCCCTACCCGATGGTCACCGATTCCCGGTGGCGAAGTACAAAATGCTTCGCGAACAGTTAGTGAGTGAAGGTGTTTTGCGCGAAGAGGAAATTTTTGAATCTCCCTTCGCGACCCGCGAGCAAATTTGCCTCGCACACTCTGAGAATTACGTTGATGGCATTTTGAATGGAACGGTCGATCCGCAAATTTTGAAGCGTGTGGGATTTCCCTGGACGCCCGGGCTTGTTCAGCGTTCGCTTGCAACGGTTGGCGGTTGCCTTGCCGCCGCACGTTCCGCGCTCGAATTCGGAGTCAGCGGAAACCTTGCGGGCGGCACGCACCATGCCCATCGCGACGCAGGAGAAGGCTACTGCGTGTTCAACGACATCGCGGTGAGTTTTTTGAATTTGCGAAGTGAAGGACTCATCAAGCGTGCGGCGATCATTGATCTCGATGTTCACCAAGGCAACGGTAACTCGAGTATTCTCGGTGGCCGCGATGATGTTTTCATCTTCTCGATGCACGGAGCGAAGAACTATCCGTTCAGAAAAATTCCTTCAACGCTTGATCTGAATCTTGCGGACGATACCGGTGACGAAGAGTTTTTGCGGTTGTTAGACGAAGCTCTTCCGCAAGTGTTTGCCTCTGAGCCCGAGATTGTTTTTTATCAAGCCGGGGTCGACCCGCTGAAGGAAGACTCACTCGGCAAACTCTCACTCACGCACGAAGGCTTGATGGAGCGTGATCGAAAAGTTTTGAAGGCTTGCCGCGATCGCGGGATTCCCGTTTCGCTTTCGATGGGCGGCGGTTACGCAAAGCCAATTGAACTCACCGTGAAAGCTCACGTGGGAACGTACCGCATGGTGAAGGAAGTTTTTGGCGATCAGCTTCGCGGTGAGCGCCTTGCACATAAAGTGCGCTCACCGGAGCTTGGGATTTAATTGACGGTTTTTGCCGGAGATGAAGGAGCTGGCGCCGCAGGGGCTGGAGCAGGATCATTTGCTCCCGCTTTTTCCTGGGCACGATCTCGTCTGCGGCCTTTGATATAACCTTCGATTTGTTGCTGTTTCATGCACGCTTTTACGTAGTCATTCACGGATGCCACAAGCGATTTCATGTTTTCCCGTCTACCCTTGAGCGTTGGATCTAGAACGGAATCATCGGTCGTCATGTCGATCGCTAGGTGCGGTTTTGAGCCGGGATCGTTTTTGTCGTGCTTCGGATTCGGGACTTCGATTTCTTTGAGCGTTCCTTTGTCGTCGAACACAAGGCGGTTGAAGAGGTTGGCTTCGATTTCTTCCTGTTTCTCAAGATCGGTGCCGCCTTTAACGACGAGTCCTTTTTTGACTACGCTATCCGTCGGCGAAAACTCCATCTTCACGGTGAACCAATCGGCCTGGCGGACCCATTTGCCGTTGGTGTACTTCACTTCGACGAGATCGGCGATGTACGTGTTTTCTTCTTTATCACCAGGGGATGGGCACTCTTTCGCGGGACGCGCGAACCAATCCGTTTTTTCTTCCGTCAAGGTTTCACGAACGGTTTTTGCGGCGTTCACCGAAGGAGCGTTTCCAGTGAGTAGCGTTTTTTCTTTTTGCACGTTTTCCAAGTAGGCGGCGCAATATCCACCTAGGGTACTGCCGGCTTTTGTCGACGCCCAGCAGGTTGCGGATTCGAACGATTTCAAACCGATGTTCGTTGCGACCGTAAGAATAACAGGCGCCGCGATTTTGTGCTCGAGCATCCACGTCATGAAGGTGCCGATTCCCTTGCCCGCAACTGCAACCCAGGCGTTAGCCGGCGGAAGAGCCAGTTGAAGTAAAGCTGACTCGCGACGTTTCTTCTCGATCTCGATTTTCTTAACGAGCAGTTGGCTCTGCGAAAGCACCGACTTATTGGTAAGAACCCAGTCGATTCCGTTGACCTTGACGTTCGGCTTACCAAGATCGGGCCAATCGATTTTCATCGACTCGTAGGTGCGCCATTTGAACTCCATCGTCGTCCCGTTAATGGCAAGCTTCGGTAGCTCGATGCCTTTGAGAAGTTCTTTGAGAATTTTGCGATCTGAGGTTGGTAATCTCGAGAGAATCAATCGATCGTAATCCTCAAGCGTCTCGATTTGATTGAAGCGATTCGCGAAGGCCGCGAGAACAGCTTCAGTCATGATGGTCTTTTGCGTTTCCGTGATGACGGGCGCTCGGTGTAAGCGAACTTTTCCTGGCGGTACCTGGCGCACGGAAGCAAGCTCGCGAAGAGCCTCACTCTGAGCCGGCAGCAAATTGACTGAAAAACCTACGAGAGCCGCGCAAAAAACAGACTTCGATCTCATCGGACCCCACCAAAAAAAGACGCAACTGAACTTTGACTTTCATCATAGCTCACGAGGTGAAACGACCCTAGATCCACCCGCCCATCTCCCGACCTCGGTCTGGGATTCGGCCAGCGAAAACTGTTGTCTCCAAGAAGTCCAGTTGGCGCGAAACTTTACCGGCTTTCCGTTACACTATCTGCAGATGGAAATTTCCGTATTTATCAATAGCCGCGCCGGCCGCGCGGACCGGGAACTCATTGAAAAAGCGGTGCGCACGGCGCTCTTTCGTTGCAAGCTTCGTTTTCTCACGCCGACGAGCATTCCAGAGCTTCAAGCAAACGTTTTAGAGGAAGCAAAGACCGCCGACGCGTTGATGATCTGCGGCGGCGACGGCACATTAAACGCCGCCCTCCAGCCGCTCTTAAGCGCGCGCGAGACGTTTGAACGTTTTCCGACGATCTGCCCTCTTCCCGTCGGCACGGCGAACGATTTCGCCCAAGAGCTCGGAATCGGTCACCGCATCGAACGAGCCGCGCGCCTTGTTCTTGAGGGTGAAATCCAAGACGTAGATGTCTTGCAAGTGACTTCGGGTAATAACGAGGCCTTCATGCTGACCAACGGTGGGCTCGGAGTTCCTGCCGAAACGGCTGATCTCGTAAATCGGTTCCGCAAGTGGCTTGTCGAAACTTCGGAATGCGATGATGTTAAAGCTCACTGGCGCCCGGTGCTTCAGCTCGGAAAACACGCGGTGAAAAAAGCGGGCTCACGGATTTACGAGCTGACACTCGCGGGGAAGTTGACCCAGTGGTCGATTAACGATTGGAAAGTCGAAGTCGAAATCCCTGGGCAAACGATCCTCACGACTCACGCACCGTTCATCATGATCAATAATCAAAAGGTCCTCGGAGCCAATTACCAAGCGGCCCCTCTGACGGCGAACAACGACGGCACGTTTAACATCATGCTCGTGACCGCCCTCACGTTGGCTGATCAAGCGAAAACGCTGATGAAGATTCGCAAGGGCGAAATCCCGAGCGAAATGGATTGTCCCCGCTTCGAGGCTTCGGAATGCACGATTCGTCGTCGCGGCGTGCGGCCCCTGACATTCTTCGGTGATGGCGAAATTCTCCACCGCGAGGTTGAAGAAGTTCATGTCCGCTGTTTGCACCGCGCGCTTCCAGTCTTTGTAAGAGGTGCGGCGTGAAGCGTCTTCAAATTCTCGTAACGGGCGGAACAGGTTTCCTTGGTAAATACGTGATGCCTCTTCTCGCTGCGGACTCTTCGGTGCACGCGACGGGACTTTCACGTTCGCAACCCGAAACTCTCCGTGGTGATCTCACGAAGTGGGACGGCGGAATCGATGCTTCAAGTCTGCGCGGTGCCTTCGATGTTCTGCTGCACATGGCTGGACATTACGATTTGCGCGCGACGCAAGAAGAAGCATTTCTTCACAACATCGCCGGCACTCACAACGCGCTTTCGCTCGCGCAGAAGGCGGAGATTCCGCACATCGTCCACATCTCGACGGTTGCCGTGACGATGAGTCGATCAGGACAGCGCAAACCCCTTGGCCCTGAGGAACTCGACGTGATCGGCGATTGGCCGGACGCCTACGCTGAAAGTAAAGCGCACGCGGAAAAAATCGTGCGGAGTTGGGACTCGATACACTTTAAATCTCGGTTGATTCTCCGCCTCGGAGTTCTCACTGGCGACACGCAAGGCGGCGCGATCCCGCGCATCGATGGGCCGTATCACACGGTCGAAAGCTTTCAGCGATTGCGAAAGTTCATCGAAAAAATTCCGGGCCCCGTCCCACTGCCGGGTCGCCGTGGTCGACGACTTCCGATGGTTCCCGTAGATCGTGCGGCTGAAGCGATTGTGTCGCTTCTCCTCCGCTCGCGGAAAGAAAAATGGGAAGGTACCAAAAGCCTTTACGTCGTGAGCGATCGAGGTCCCACGGCCGAAGAACTTTTTCGTTCAACCTTCCGGCACATCGGCCTTCCTCGCGATGTGCAACTTCTTTCGGAACTCCCCTACGGCCTGGTGAAGTCCGCGGCAGAAAAGCTTACCGGTTTGCCTGCAGAGGAGCTTGAATACGTTTTGCGTTTCCCTCGGTTTGACTTAAGCGAAACCCGGAGCCTTTTGGGCGCGGAATGGTGCCCGGAGTTCTCTGACTACGAAGCTGCATTCTGGAGAGGCTATGAGTCGTACGTACAGAATCGCTGAGCTTTCATTCGGCTCCAGCCGCTGGGATTCTTCTTACTCCTTCGACATCCACATCGATCGCTTCGAGGTGCAGCGCTTTGGCTGCGAATTCTCGGTGCCGATGGTGAAGTCTTTGATTCAAAGTCTTCGCTCGCAAGTTGATGCGTTTGCGATTACGTCTCTACCGAAAGAAATTCGTTTCGATGATCGCACTTACGTCCACCGCCAAACCCTCGAAGTCATGTCGACGCCGTCGAGCGTTCCGATCTGTAGCGGCGAGCGATTGAAGGAGCTTGCGAACATCAATGGTCTCTCGCTTGCGATCAAAGAGAAGCGCATTGTACCGCAGGACGGAATTTATTTTCCGTTAGGACTCTTGAATCTTGAGTGTGCGAAGTTTCTCCACGAAAAACACAACGCGCGTTTACTGTATGGCGATCTCGCTTCGCTCTTTGGAATCCCGGTCATCGCGGATCCGCACTCGAAGATTCTCGCGGCGGTAAAATTTGGTTTGCACGCGGCGAACCTCACGGATCTCAAGAAGCTGGCACCGGGCCAGTCCTCGCGAGCGCGACGCTACATGGGAGCTGCGAGCTCTCTCGTTTCACTTCGCGACGTGCGCCACATCTTCGTGGACCTGCCGGTACTCTTGCTTTTTGAGCCCGCCCTTGAATTTGTGCGCGGAAAAGACATCATCGTTCCGTACTCGCATCCGCGCATGGAAGAAGCTCTCGCTCCTTATAAACCGGCGTCTATTCAGAGCTTGTTCCCCGAGAATTTTAAATGGATTCATCCCTACCTGAATTACTCAGTATTGGATGCGGCCTTGCGACTTTCGAACGGCGTGGATGCGCCTCTTTCGCTCGAAGCGTGGGAAGAGTTGCTCCAGACGAAGACGGAAGTCACGCAGGCGACGAAGCGCTACATTTTGGGTGCTCGTCCCTCAACCCAAGTGAAGGTCACCCAACGCGTTCGCAAATTCACTCGTCGAATCAACGCGGAACGCGAACCCGATTTCGCATTCGTGGTTCATTGCCTTTCGTATGATCACCTCTTCCGCGCGCCCGTCGTGGGACCGCTTTTAAAGCGCGCACCTCCGGAGTGGAACCCCGTCATTGAGAAGAACATCGCCAAACTTCCCGGCATCGTCTACGGACGTGCAAGTGGAATCGTGAGCCGCAAAACCGGCCGCGAAACGACCGGAATTTTGTACGGTCTTTTCGCGACTCCGAAGATCATGCGCGAAGAACCGCCGGAAGTGACGTACGAAAAGATTGAGAAGCTGTGCTATCACGCAGCTGAACAAGGTGCGAAGATCATCGGACTCGGCGCATACACAAAAGTTGTGGGTGATGCGGGCGCCACGATCAATCGCAA
Source organism: Bdellovibrionales bacterium (assembly GCA_005808505.1). Taxonomy (GTDB): domain Bacteria; phylum Bdellovibrionota; class Bdellovibrionia; order Bdellovibrionales; family JAMPXM01; genus SYLX01. The sequence continues at coordinate 24,885 of SYLX01000231.1, forward strand.
TAGTCCGATCCCGGTCACCACAGGGAATTCTTTGTCGGCGTCCGCCACCCTTTGGGCTTTGTACGAAGCCGTGAAGAAAATGGATTTGCTCGTGCGCGATCCCGAGTCGGGCCGCTTCGACGCTACGGCGTGCGTGATTGGTGCGACGGGTTCCATCGGAAAAGTTTCGGCAAAGCTCTTGAGCATGGACTACAAGCGGCTTTGTTTAGTGGCTCCTCGCATGGAGCGGTTGCTCGAATTGAAAGCTGAGATCGAAATTCTGTCGCCCGGCTGCGAAGTCACCGTCTCTACAAAAGCAAACGACGTTGCCGCTGGCATCGACGTTTTGGTCACAACGACTTCAGCTTTTGATCAGAAGATCGTGGACGTCGAACAGCTGAAGCCTGGGTGCGTCGTCTGCGATTGCTCGCGGCCGTTGGATTTTACTTTGGAAGATGCGATTAAGCGCCCCGACATCTTGATCATCGAGTCTGGCGAAGTGATTTTGCCTGGCTCCGGCCGGCAGTTCAACTGTGACCTGGGACTTCCCGGTAACGTCGTGTTTGCGTGTCTCGGCGAGACGGCGTTGTTGTCGATGGAGGGCTTGCACGAACCGTTCACACTCGGACGAGAAATCGAGTGGTCGAAGGTTCGACGCATCGACCACCTTGCGCGCGAACATGGAGTGGAGCTCGCGGCGATCACGGGCCTGCACGGCCTGATTACCGACAAAGAAATTGCGCTCACCCGAAAACTTGCGCTCGAACGCCGCCGTCGTGCGGGTTGAGGATTCGGGCCGGGGCGTGGTTTCGGGGTTATGATTGCGCGTCGCATCCCGGAAAGGTGCCAGGCACCTTTTCGCGGGCCCCCAGCCCCAACGCTCAACTCCGCAACAACTCTGGAATCGACTTCCGCACAAGCCGCACGATCGGGATCAACGACGCGATCACCGTCGTCACCGCAGGCAAGAGCAAAGCTTGCAGATAGTGTTGCCCTTGGATCTCCAAGAAGATCCGGAACTCGCGTGTGATCCCGGGTCCGGGCGGCATCGGGATGCCGCTGCGGAAGGCGAGGCGATCCAAGAGAACCGCGATCACAATCCCGACAATGCCACCCGCCACGCCAAGAAACGCGCTCTCACACAACAAAATGCGGAACAAACGACCGCGGCTCTCACCGTTTGCGCGCAATGCACCGACTTCGCCCGCGCGCTCGAGAAGTCCGACAGCAATCGTGTTGAAGATCCCAAGCGCCACGATCAAAAGCATGATCGAGCGAATGAAGCTGAATTGACTCTCCAGGAACTTCACCGCGTTTTTGTAGTAGACCGCATCGAGGTCATCGAACGGTTTCGCGTCAAGCTCCGGAAGAGCCGCGGTGATCGCCGCGTGCGCAGTCGGCCACGCCTCAACGCCGCTCGTCTGAATCGCGAAGTGCTCAACGCGATCCGTATCTAAAAGGCTTTGCGCACGATCAAGATCAATGCGGAAGAAGGAGTCATCAAACTCTTTCGAACCCGTATGAAAGATCCCGCGAACCGTGAGCTCTAGGCCGTTCATCTGACCATGAACGGTCTGCCCAAGCACAGTGACGAGGTCCCCAACTTTCAATCCCAAACTCTCCGCCAATCCGCGACCGAGGATGATCTCGTCGGAACCCTCCGCGGAGCCTTCAAGATCACTTCCGGAGATGAAGTTCATCGCCGTGAAAAACGTGCGCTCGCGATTGGGGAGAATGCCCTCACCACGACCGGCGAGCGTAAGGCCACCCTTCATGAGGAAGGCGTAAAAACTCAAACGCGGAAAGACTTCAATAACTTGGCCGGTCGCCTTCAACTTCTTCTCGACGTCTTCCCGACCCGAGATCCAAGTCTTCCACGGCTCCTCAGTCTTTTTATCGTAGTAGCCCTTGGGAAAAACATAACCATGGCCGTAGCGGACACGAATCGTGTTCTCGCGGTACTGGTTCATGATGCCTTCGTTGAAGCCTTGATAAATCAAAAGTCCCGCGGCGCCGAGCGCTACAGTGAGAAGGCTTGCCGCCGTTCGACGTGGATTCCGAAAGAGATTGCGCCAGGCGAGGAGAACAAGCGTCGTAAGTGAATTCATGTCGACGCTCCTTTCTCCAAGAGACCATCCCGAAGTGTGAACAAAGTTTCCGCGTACGAAACGAGGTGCGTATCGTGGGTCGAAAAGATGAAACTCACGCCTTCTTTTTTCTGAAGATCTTTGAAGACGCCAATGATTGTTTCGCTCGTTGCGCGATCCAAATTCGCTGTGGGCTCGTCAGCAAGAATGACCTTCGGTCGTTTTGCCAATGCACGTGCGATCGCAACTCGTTGTCGTTGTCCGCCTGAAAGCTCACCCGGTCTCTTGTGTCTGTGTTCAAAGAGCCCAAGCTTCGCGAGAGTTTCTTCTCCACGAGCCAACGCTTCTTTCTTCGACAGACCGAGCGGGCCGAGAAAATAGGTTGTGTTCTCAAGCGCTGAGAGTGTCGGAATCAAATAGAAAGCTTGGAAAACGAAACCGAGATCCGCAAGCCGCATCGACTGAAGATCGTTCTCACCGAGTGCACTTACGTCGCGCCCTAGAAATTCAATCTTCCCGGCGTGCGGCTGATCGAGAAGCCCGAGCAAGTTGAGCAAGGTCGTCTTACCACTTCCCGATGGACCTACGAGGCAAACGAAGGAGTTCTGTGGTACCGACAAAGTGACACCTTTTAAAACCGGGACTTTCGTTTTCCCCCAGTCGTATCCGTATCCAAGTGAACTGATTTTGTAGAGTTCCGTCATCCTAGACCTCGGGACGAAGAGGAAGGCAAAAAGCAGGTACAGTTTAGGGCGGTGATCTCCGAAACACGAGTCGAGTTTCTCACTCGAAGCTTCGCAACGATGCGGAAGACTTGTAGAATCAGGCCTTGAAGGAGCTTGAGCCAAATGAATATGCAATTCGCAGTTACGCCCATGGGATTCCTCATCTGCAGCGCAATTGCCACGGCGCTCGCTTCCAGCTTCATACCCGAAGCCTCGCTCGCCGGCAAAAGCAACGGCGAACAGATGCTCGCGAAAGCCGACCATATCCGCAATCCCTCAAGTTCCTACCGCATGCGCATTGGCGTAAAAAGCGAAGACGATGAACGCGAATTTGACGTCTTTCTCAAAGGCACCGACAAGACCTTGATCGTGGCTAAAGAGCCAGCCCGCATGCGCGGACAAAACATGCTCATGCTCGATCGCGACTTCTACGCTTACGTTCCGAACTTGAAGAAATCTCTTCGCCTGAGTCTGTCGCAGAAGATGATGGGACTTGTCGCTAACGGCGACATCGCGCGAACACGCTGGTCAGGCGATTACACCGTTTTCGTTGAAAAGGGCGACGCCAAAGAAACGCAGATGCTCCTAAACGGCACGAAGAAGAATCTCACTTACCAAAAAATTCGTCTCTGGCTAGACACCTCAACGTCACGACCTCTTCGCGCGGAATACCTTTCACTCAATGGTAAAGCCGTTTTGAAAAAAGCGGCTTTTGAGGAATACAAAACTCTCGCGGGAAGCCAACGCCCCAGCCGCATTCGTATCGAAGACGCCGGCGGCAAACAGAGCACGATCGTGATTCAAGATATGGAATCGAGCGATCTCGACGAGAGCACCTTCACGCTCGCGAATTTAGAGAAAGCAAAGTAATGCGCATTTGGGGGTCAGCCGTCACGCTCACCTCCTTGCTTTTTGCGACCGCACATCCGTGTCTCACCTGGGCGCAATCGACTTCAGCCAAAAAGAGAAATCCTTGGGAAGTCTCGGCCGTGCTGAACCCGCGACTCACGGCACTTCAAGCCAACGAAGGCGAGTTTTCTCGCGCGACGTTTCTTAAGTCTTCGCTCACCGCAAAAAAGGGCGGCTTCGGATTGTTCGCCGAAGGATTTGTAGAACACGATTTTGCGGAGTGGGACAAACAACCAACAGCGCTCGCATTACCCGAGCTCCGCAAATCGCGGGACACGGGTTACCTCCAAGAAGCTTATCTCGAGTATCAATACTCGCGCGTATCGATTCGCGCAGGTCGCCAGTCCGTGCGCTGGAGTCAGTCGTGGACCCTTCCGTCACTTGATGTGTTCACCGCGAGAAGATGGAACCGGCTCTTTCTTGATCCGTTACCTGAGCAGCTCGTACATTCGGATGGTGTACTCCTCAGCTACGCGGCGTCCGACATCGAGGCCGATCTCTTTCAAGTGATTCAGCCAGCGGAGAACTCTTTTCCCGAACCTCTCCCGAACGAAACACGCAAGCCCGAAGCGCAAACCGGCGCGCGGATCAAAGCGCGCGTAAAGGGCTTTGACGTCATGCTCATGGGACGAATCAAGCCGAACGAAGTTCTAGGCGGAGCCGCCCTTAGCTACGCGCTTGATTGTTGCGTTCTCAAAGTTGAAGGCGGCAAAGTCGAAGCCAGCAAAGGATTTTTCATCGCGGGTGTCGATGTCTTCCTAGGAGATTTCTCGTTTCAACCGCAAGCGACTTGGTTTCAAGATCCCGTGCTCACAAACAAGGATATCGAAACGATCTTGTACGCCCCCCTTCGCTATACTTGGGGCCGCACGACGTTCGAGGCTCAATACTTCCGTTACATCGAACGCGAGGATCAATTTGCTTCGGCCTTGATCAGCCGAGATCTTGGCGAGTGGGCGAAGAGTTCTTTCAAAATTTCAGCATTCATTCAAAACTACGAAGGTCGCGACGACCGACTCTTTGGCATCTACCGATTGCAGACAAGCGGAACGGTCGGCGGCATCTCGCTCGACATCCTAACGTCGTTATAACGAGGGAAAAATGGCGTACTTCGAAGGCCTTAACTATTCACTCTCAAACGAAGACACCCGCATCGAACACACGTTACTACCGGAGGGCGCGGAGCGCGTTTTCTCGATTTGCGGCTCGGGCGCACGTGTACTCCCCTTGGTTGCGAAAAACCCCATGCGCCTTGATTGCGTTGATCTCTCGCGGGAGCAGCTTCTCCTGTGCGAATTGCGCCTCGCCGCTGCCAAAGCTCTTTCGAACGAAGAGTATCTTTTCTTCCTCGGATACCGCGGCGGAGTTTTCTCAAACTCTGTAGTGGCGGACAAGCGTTCAACCCTCTTTGATCGATTAAAACTTTCCCCCGAAGCCCATCAATTCTGGGCCGAGAGACGCCAAGGCTGGGAGCCGCGTGGTTTCATTTTCTTGGGAAAGTGGGAATCCCATTTTCAAAACTTGGGAAAGATCTTTCGCAATATCCTTCGGCTCGATATGCGGCCGATCTTCGAAGCCCACAGTCTCGATGAGCAACGAAGACTCTTCGAGAAGCACTGGAAGCCTCGCGTATTCGCTACCTTCTTAAAAGTCGCGGCGAGCGAATACGTCTTCAACAAGTTTCTTTATAAAGGGCATTTCTCGGGCGCAACCGAATCACGTACCGAGGCTCGCTCCCCGTCTACATTCATTGAAGAAGAGTTCACCCGCATCTTCAAAACTACCCTCGTTCGCAAGAACTACTTTATGCAAATTCTCTTCCTCGGCGGCATCTACTACGAAGAAGGCCTGCCGATCGAAGCGCAACCGATGTGTCTGGATAAAGTCCGCAGCTCAAAGACAGAGGTGAGTTTCTTGACCGAAAACCTCATTGAAGTTTTGAAGCGAGAAACTTACGACTTCGTCTCGCTTTCGGACACGATCTCGTATCTGCCGCATGACCTTGCGAGTTCGATTCTGCAACTGTTACCCGCAAATACGAAATCCGGCGCGCAGATGATCATTCGATCGTTTTTGCGTAAACCTCCGGGCTTGAACACCGAAGGATGGCGCGAGGAAATCGAGCTCAACGAGTGGGCAAAGAAGCTCGACACCACGGCCGTCTACGATTTCGATATCTTCTCAAAACTTTGATTTCGAAGCCCTGGATCAGAGCAGCTTAGAAAATAGCGTGTACTCGTGCTCCCAGAGGAGGCTTCCTTTTTTCGCAAAGGATTCACTCTGGGCGCCGGTTTTTACGAGCGCGGTGATGTATTTGTTCACACCTTTTTTGAGAGCCTTTTCGGCCGCAAGGTACGCCACCGCATTAGAGATACCTTTGCCGCGAGCTTGCGGAACTACAGCTGTACTCTTGAGTACAAGGTGCCCCTGATCTTCGTAGCAGAAGAAAAAGCCAACGCCTTTGCCGTCTTTATCGAACGCGATGTGCGAGAGCGAAAGATCAGATTTCCCGGCGATAGGAACGTAGAGGGCGCGGAAGACTTCAAACGGAATTGGCTCGAACAGAAAATTGTCCTTAAAGCCTTGGCTGCTGATTTCGTAAAGAACTGGAACATCCTTCTCGAGGAACTGAATTGGTTCCACCGTGCGGAAGGTGTATCCCGCAGCTAGCGCCCCGTCATAAGCAGGTTTTGTCTTCGCCGCGAACGCATCGAGTTCGCCGTGCGCTTTGGTGGCGTAAAGTTCGCATGTTTCGTAACCAGCGGACTTCCAGATGTCGACGTATTCCGGAGGGTTCACCGGCTCCCAGCCAAAAAATAAATCTTGTTTATCAATATTTTGCGAGGTGCGGAATCGATACGGGAACCAAGTGTTGAAGTTCATCGGACCGTAAGCTGTCTTAACACCTTTAGCTTTGAGCCACGATTCGGCCGCTTCGAGCAATTTACCTCCCGCTTCAATGCCGGCGGGGGTAGTCAGGTCACATTCAAAAAATCCGATGGCGCCTTCGTCCGCCTTCGTTGCGGAAACGTTTGCGCCGATGCGTCCCAACGCGCGACCGAGATCGTCTTCAACGATCCAGAATTCTTTTGCAAACTTCGTTGGCTGACAAATAAAGCCGATCCACACGGGAAAAGGAAGAAGACCCGTGCGGTACGGAGCTTGACGTACACCCTCCTGAAGCTTCGAGAATGAAGTCAAAAACCGATCGAAGTCAGCGCCGGCAAGATTTGAAAAACACTTCAGCCGCATGATCTAAAAACCCTTCTTTAAACCGCTTTTGTCTCGTTCGCGCCACTTGCGGCGGAAGAAACTGACTCATCCGTTCCGAGAATGCGGACTTCACCGCGCGCACCATCAATGCGCACACGCATCCCCGTCTTGAGCTTCTTCATAAGCCCTCCGGTGATGCCCACGATTGTGGGAAGACCCAGTTCCCGGGCGACGACCGCCGAGTGCGACAACAAGCTGCCTCGTTCGATCAAGAGCCCAGAGCACGATGGATAGAGCGGCACCCAACCTGGATCCGTACGCTCCGTCACGAGAATCTGTCCTTCAAGACCTTCCGCATCTTTGACTTCGCGTACGACGCGCACCACCCCCTCGACGACGCCGGGGCAGCAGGGTGTGCCGATCAAAACATTCGGATCGGTTGAAACCGGACGCTCAGAGCGCATGAGATCTTGTTCAACCAGAACTTGGGCGTAAGGAAGACTCACACCCACCGCTCCCGTCGTGAGGAAGCGATCAGGCGGAGGAAGACCTTTATCAAACTTTTTAAACTCTTCTTTACGAAGACGCGCGAGCGTCTTGAGATCGATTTGAACCGTTCGTCCTTCGTTGAACGCAATCAGTTCTTCAACCGTGAGATAGAAGACATCGCGCGGCTGATCGAGAAGACCGAGGCGATAAAAGTTCTCGCCCATCGCGCGGAACAAACGGCGCGCAATTCCGAAGACTTTCGTGCGCGCAAAACGCAAGTTCTCGCGATTTCGCACGGCTTTGCGCGTTTGTTTTACGATCCAGAAATACGCATGGCGGCGTACAAACGAGAGCTTTGCACCGACCTCTTTTTCAGCTTTCGCGCGGATTTCGCGCTCACGCTCTTCCATCTTGCGGATATCGTAAGATTTCGTTTTGACGTAGCTTACGATCGACGAAATTGCGAACGCCGGATCATCGTGAAGATCGTTTTCTTCAAGCTTCAATTCATTGATACAACGGAAGCCGTAGCGATCTAAGAAGTCGAAAATCAAAGCGCCGAATTCCGGGAACTTTCTTTTTTCGCTGAGCTCTATCCAAATCACCGAAGCGTGAGTCGAGAGGAACCACTCGCGAACAGGCCCGCCGGTTTGATCGATCTTCTCCGCGATTCGCATGAGCGTCTTTGTTGGCTCGGTGCTCTCGAGATCTCCCTCACCACAGAGTAAGTCGTTTTGAAGAGATGAGCCCACGTCACCGCTCGCAACCCACTTCTCCGTGAGCTTCTTCAAAACACCAAAGAAGACCATGCAAAGATAGTCGTTGATAATCGGCGCCTGCCACTTCTTTAGAAGCTGCTCTTCAAGCTCGTGATAGCTCTCGATCTGTTGGCTCAAAGAAAGAGCTTTAAAATCGCGCTTACGTGCAGCTTCGTAGACGTTTAAAAAGTGCGACTGGAATCCGCCCACGATCGAATCGATGCGACGAAAACGCGAGAGCGTTTGGAAGCCTAATCCAATCTTGTGAGCAACGCTGTACCGAGGCGGATTTTTTACGAATTCAAAAAGTCCCGCGATTTGTTGCGCAACATCGGGACGGAGCCCTTGTCGCACGCCCATCATCGTCTCCATGAAACCTTTATTGGAGGACGAGCCTGGCAACATCAAAACGAGTTTGTACCAGTTGATGAGGTTGTAATAAACGCGGCCGCGGATGAGACCGAGCATATTGCGGAACATCGGTTCCCGCTCTTCGATGAGAGACGCCGGAACGCCCATGACTTGGCAAAACTGGATGTAAACTTGGCGGTAAGCGCGGCTTGCAAACGAAAAAGTGAGCGGGGTTGTGACTCCGCTATAGCTCTCCACGATGTTCGAGTTATCCCAAAGAATCGGTTCAGCGCCGCGCACGGAATCGAGATAAAATAGATCGGGCGGCAGATTCGTGATCGCGCGCGTTTGTACGCAATAGAGCTTCCCGGCCTCGAATGCCCACTCTAAATCCTGCGGAGCACCTAACTTTTCTTCGAGGAGCAACGCAAGCTTTGCGACTTCGACGACTTGCTGGTCCGTGAGGGATGAGACCTTTGCATGCTCGGCAGTTACTTTTACAACGTGAAGTCCGCCTTCAGGAGCCTGGCGAAAAGATTCCGATTTTTCAAGGATCTCGGCTTTGATCGCCATCGAGGATCGATCGACATCGTAGGTATCGGCATCGAGAGCGCCACTGACGAGACCCTCACCTAAGCCGTAAACGGAGCTGATGAGGAGACTCTGCCGATCCAGCGACCGAATCGGATTTCGTGAGAAGGCGACGCCGCTGGATTCCGCATTGACCATTTTTTGAATGACCACACCCACGTGGATCGGCCACAGCGGCAGCCCACGCTCCAGGCGATAACTGAGCGCGCGCTCGCTGAAACCAGAAGCCCAGCATTTTTTCAGAGAGAATAAAATTTCGGATTTCGATTTTTGAAAGAGATAGCTTGAGAACTGACCTGCAAATGAGTTTTCGGCTGAGTCCTCATCAAGTCCACTTGAGCGGACGGCAACGAAATGGTCATCGAGCCCGAGTCGCTTGAGCTCAGATTCGATGGCTTGCGAGACCTCGGGACTGACCGAACAGCCCACGATTCTTTTTTCAGCTTCTTGCGAGAACGAGCGAAGTCTTTCGGGCGTGATCTCGCCTTCCGTGATCGAAGCGAGGAAATCCTCGATCATGTTGCCTTTGATGAATCGGGCCATCGCTTCACTCGAAACGCAGAACCACGCCGGCACCGGTGCTCCCAAACGCGCAAGGTGTGCCATATTGCGGGCTTTCCCGCCCCCTAGGAGCGAGAAAGACTCGATCGAGTCATCGGATTTCAAGATGAAATTCATGTTGCGTTTCCTGTCGGCAGTTCTTATTTGGCGTTCGGGCTGTCAACGCAACAAGCCGAGCCAATACGAAAACGCGATTCCCCATATGTGGAAGAGAAGCGAAAGGGTCGCGAGTCCTTCTGTTAGCTTGAAGGCAGATGGCGACTTGAACAAGCGAATTGCGCTCACCAAAACCAAGACTTCGGCCCACCACATCCAGAGACCTAGCCCTAAGCCTTGCGCGCCGATCGCCGCGACGGCGTTGCAAACTAACAAAATCAGAAACACTTTTCTGATGCCGTACACGGCGAGGTACGTCCGCTGGAGTTCGTGGGCGGAGGGATCAAGCTTTCGCGAGACTTCGTAAGAGAAAAACGCGCCTAAAACTGCGAGTGCGAAAAACCACGCCGCAGCGGCCGATGGGGCTTGCGCCGAATGACAACTCACCGCAAATAGGCAAACGGGAACCAATATGAGTTGGTGCGAAATGGCGTAAAGGAGAGGACGTTTCGCTAGCCACTCCCCTAAACAAAATTCCTTGTACATCAGCCATAGCCAGACCGTGACGATGGCAAGCAATACACCTGCGGTGACGGACGTGATCAAACTCACAACGAGCGCATAAGTGAAAAGAGCTGTGGTGAATATAGGTATCTGCTTCGCCACTCTCTTCGCATCTAGAACGCCCCGAGGAAGCGGTCGCTCCGGATGAACGATCAAATCTTTTTCGTAATCTTTGAGTTCATCCATCAGGCGCAGGATGAAAAAGAAACCCAATAAACCAAAGAAGGTCAGAGCACTTGGTCCGACGCGAAAGCCAGGTGCGGCTAAGAAATTTCCGGAAAGGCTGATACCACCGACAAGAAGGGCATAGACCGGGAGAGGAAAACGTTCTTTGATGTAAATCAGCCAGCTTGCCATGGTTTCCTCGTTTTTGCCGAAGCCGCCCGGTCAATGCGGGCGCGGTGTCGTCGGTCACGCTGAATTTCAACTTCAAACAGTCGACTCGAAGCCTCGAGCGCTAAAAGTTTTTCGACTTCTTTACGTTTAGCACGATCAATATCAACACAGATCTCGAATCGCCCGTCGGTCTCGATGACGAACGCTTTGCTTGATCCGAGGAGCGAGTAAACTTTTTGCTCAAGGTCAAAGCTCCTTGGGCTTTGCCCCGATCGCCCCGCGTACCACCACCCGCTCTCATCGGTCCGCACGCGGTCGCCCATGGAGTGCCACACGCGGCCCTCGGCGTCTTTTCGTTTGTGAAGGCGGTTTTCTTCTTCCCCACCGATGTAGAGCGGACAAACGTGAGGCCCCGCAACCCAGAGATTATCAGCTTCGATCTTCGCACTTATCGCGGAGACCGGTTGACCAAGCGAAAGAGCTTGGAAGTAGCCACGATCCCGCGAGCGACGAACGGATTCGCGTGCATCGATGAGACTCACCGGCTCCGCTTCGCTTGAGCCGTAGATGTGAACGACTTCGGATTCCGGGAAATGTTGAAACGCGTTTTCAAAAATCCAACAATCCGTGAGGGCACCACCTACGTGAATCGACTCTAAACTCGGCAAACGGCAGGTCTGCATGAGCTTGAGTAGAAACGCAGGCCCACAGGTGAGCGACTCCGGACGCAAATCTTTCGGAAGACTCTCAAGCCAACGTAGATCTTTATTTCTCCATTTCGGTGGAACAAGAATCGTTCCCCGCCCCGACGCCAAATTCGCGAGTGCAAAATTCGCGAAGATGCAGAGATCTGGGCCCGCATGATCCTCGAGATGAAGCGCACTCGAGAGGATGCGGTGTTGCTCGATCATGTATCCCTGGCCGCGCACGACGCCTTTGGGCTCGCCCGTCGTTCCGCTCGTGAAGGTCAGAATGCCAGGAGTTTCCGGAGCGACTCTGATGATTTCAAGAGGAGAGTTCGTTTCGCCATCGATAGAGCTTGCGTGAAGCCATTTGGGAATCTCGCGCGCCGCCTTTAGCCGCGCGCCCCAAAGCCAGCCGAGCGTCGCCGCCGAAAAGATCTTTGGCTTTGCGAGACGCAGAACCTTATTGATTCGCTCAACCGGCATCCACGGCTCAACGAGAACCGCCGTTGCTCCCGTCGCTAAAATTCCAATGACAGATGCATACAGGCGAGGACTCAGATGATCGATCAATAGAACCGAGTCGCCAGGCGCAAGGCCTGCGCGTCGGTATACGGCTTGTGCGTAGGATCCCCGTTTTAAAAGTTCACCAAAAGAAACGCCTTCGGAAAACGGCAGCTGAATGGCCATCTTCTCCGGGTGTTCCTGTGCATGCTGCTTGAAGAGTTCGACCGCATTCAGAACTGCTTTTTGCACGCCTCTCCCTTTTTCGCGTGCATGAGCAGGCGAAAATCGTCGCTCTCGCTCAGAACTTCGCCGACGTCACGGTCGACTCTCGCCCGATTCGCAAACGATTCCGTCGCTCACGGTCGAAGCCTCAACGACAGTAGTTCTGCACGGTTACCTTGCGATGAAGTGTCTATTTTCTCTTCAATCGGGAAAAAAGGAGAGTCCGGTTTCTTTCTTGCTACCTCTCCCAGCGTCGAGTTTCGTAAGCACGATGCCGACAAATCTTGGGCGAGTTGTCTGCGCAAGATTTCATTGAGCCTTCAAACGGGATTTGATTATGCGTAAGCCGAAACGAAATTGGAGCCTGGCTACTGTCGTGGCGACTACTTTGATGGCCGCCGTCGGTATCGGCGCCACGTCGACGGCCGAAGCCAAAACAGCTCGCAACTGCTTCCGCGATCACCTTCGCGACGCAATCGAAATCAACCGTGCGCGACTCCCTCTTTACGCCGAACTCACGAACTCCGAATCGATTCCAGTTTCGATGAAGCTGATAGCGCTCGAAAAGCTCACGCTCGCGGCTTCAAAAGTGAAGTCGACCTACGGCATAGCTGTAGCTCCCTATCGGAAAGCCGGCGTCGATATCCTCTGCGAGAATTTCGTCGATATGCGACAGATCCCTGCTTTTCACGATAGGTACGCTGCCGGCGCACCTGATCTATCGACTTTTGTGCAGCCGCATGGCTCGGATATCCGCAAGCGGATCCGCGTTGGTCTATCTAAGAAGGGTTTTCCTGGAGCGTACGCGGAAGCAGTCAAAGCTCTGCGCCAGATCGAAGACGAACCGCGTTTCAACTGCATGTTGCGCCATACTCTCGAGTCGATCGCACGCATCGCTGCCTATGCGCCCAATCAGGAGGCGCGCGCTAAACGAAAAGGACTTCCCTCACCTGCTCGCATCTCGAAAGAGTTGATCGAGGATCACTTGATCATGCTGCGCCAGGTAATGGATTTAGATTGGAAGGCGGCATCCATCCAAGCGAGCGGAGTTCCGATCCTCTGCCAAGATGTGCCGCCAATCCAGTACTCTACTGCTCGCTAAAGCGATCTTTTTCGGCTGAGGGATGATGACCAGGACTACCCATGGTCGGTTGTCCTTCGCTCATCGGACCCTGCTTTTGATTGGATTCTAAGATCTCGTTCGGATTTACGTCGTTCTCGATGTATTCCTCTTGAGGCTCTTTAAAGACACCAAACCAATTTGCATCACTGCTTTCCGGTTTGTTTCCGGGTTGAGTTCCATCTCCCGGCTTTGCGCCGCGACTTTTGCTGCGATTATGGCCTTGCATCGTGCCTCCTCATTTTCACCGCTGCGGATTATCCATCATCTAGCGCAAAAGCTTCCTGCAGAGCCGATCAAGGAAGTATTTAGTTTTCACCGCAACGATTTCGACTCTCCTCAATTTAGCTAACAGCTAGACCATAGTCCGGAGATTTCCGAACTCACATCTTCGCCCTCGACAGAAGGCCGTGAGTCGCAGGACGCTCTTGCGTGGAGGGGGCTTCATGAAAAACAAAATTCTTCAGCAGTTTTCACAAGGAACAGCGAAAACCGCACTTGCCGTTTTGGCCATGGGCTTTTTAGCTCATTCAGTCGAAGCGCAGGCGCAAACTCTCGTACGTGGCGAGCAGTCCAGCCGAGAGTTAAAGCCAATCTTGGCCGACATTGAAATGCTCGAAAAGATCGGCGCCGTGATCGAAGCGCGGCAAGTAGAAACAGGTGTCGGGTTCGCACGGGTCTCGCCCGCTCAGGAGGCAGAACTCAGTCGCCTTTCGCACGAGAAGGGGCGCTGCGGAGGATTTGAGGCTCTTCCCGACTCGAATCTCGATGCGCGCAGTCCCTTGCTGACGCACGCCTTCGGTCAACTTGCCGAACAAGAAGCGCGCAATCGTCGGTTCGTTCCTTCGACAGCGCATTTCCGCTCGCTCCGTCAGAATGCGACGATCGAGAAAGCGGTTTCGGAAGTTTCGGAAGCTAACCTTCGCGCTACGGTGGAGCTCCTCTCGAACTACGAGTCGCGCGTGCATACGGCTTCGAATCCAAACGTTCACGTTGAAGCTTTGAAGACGCGACTAGAAGAAATGCTCAAATCGTCTTCGTTACCTACGCAAATCGATTTGATTTCACACTCATCGACTCGCCAGAAATCTTTACGCGTTCGTCTCACGGGCTCAAAACGTCCTTCGGAGATCGTGGTCCTTGGTGGGCATCTCGACTCCATCAATCAAAGTTGGTTTGGCGGCGGTCGCAATGCTCCCGGCGCTGACGACAACGCTTCAGGCTCAGCGAACTTGGTTGAAGCCTTGCGCATTTTACTCACGCAAGCGCAACCCGAACGCACAATCGAAATTTTCTGGTATGCGGGTGAAGAAGGCGGGCTCCTTGGTTCAGCGGAAATCGCCCGTTCGTATAAGTCGGAGAACAAAGACGTCATCGCAGCTCTCCAGCTCGACATGACGCTTTTTCCCGGTGAAGGCGAATTCGTCCTGGGTTCGATGACGGATTTTACAAGCGCTTGGTTCCGTTCCTACTTTGAAACCCTCAACGGCTATTACATTAAGGCTCGAATCGTCGAAGACAAATGCGGTTACGGCTGCAGCGACCACGCGTCGTGGCACAAGCAAGGTTACCCCGCTCTGATGCCGTTCGAGGCTACGTTCAACCGGATGAATCACAACATTCACACGGCTAAAGACATCATCGACTCAAACTCAAGCTTCCGCCACTCAGCGATGTTCTCGAAGATCGCCGTGGCGATTGCGATGGACCTCGGCAATTCGACGCTTCGTCAACCTTAAGCTCGCGAAAGCTTAAATCGGATCCTTAAGCGGTGGCGCCTCATCGAGAGGACCGCCGCTTTTTTTATGCGAATCGAAATAAAATCGGCGCTGCCTAATTCACGCTGCTCGTTCATTTTTATTTAGCTAATTCGCTAAATCTGGTTTTATGATTTTTTTGATCGGTTGATGAACAGCGACGCTCCTCGAACTGTTGAAGGATTCTCAGGACGACGAATCCTGTCGAGCAAAGTGATGAGAAAAGACATTTAGCAGCGAGGCTAAATATGGCAACAGCGGTCATGAAGCCAATTCTAAATTCTTTGTCTGAGCCTTCTGCCAAACCGGCATCAAAATCCGCGAGCAAGCCAACCAGCAAAACGGAGCAAGAACTCCGCGACTTTGAAGCGGTGTTCGCCGCGTTGTCTCATGCCTCAAGGCGAGTGATTCTCGTCGTTTTGAACTCGCGTGGAGGAAAGATGACAGCAGGAGAAATTGCCAAAAGCTTCTCCTGCGCGTGGCCGACCACGACAAGGCATCTCAAAGTTCTCGAAGCGGCAGGCCTTGTTCACGTTTGGCGCGAGGGACGCGAAATTTTTTACGCCCTCGATCGCGAAAGACTTAAAATCATTGAAAATTGGATGAACTGGTTTCGTTGAATCGTTAGTCTTCGCGTTCTGTCGAGAACAGAAGCGGGTAACCCGCCGTCCGCGCATATTGATTGCACTGACGCGCTTTCGTTTCGGCGATGTCGCGCGTGTACTTCTCAACAACCCCGATCCCGTAATTGTGCGCAAGGAGCATGATGCGAGTCGCTTCCGTATCGCGCTTGTTGAAGTACTTTTTCAGGACTTCAACAACGAAGCTTCTAGGCGTTACGGGATCGTTGTGAACAACGACGACGTAAAACGAAGGCGTCTTCGTCGCCTCACGAGTTTTTTCCTTACTGCGATCTTTGATTTCAAAATCGAATGAACCTGATCCCGCCATGTGACGGATTCTAATCAGATTCGCTCTCTCTCGCCAGCGAGAAAAGATGCTGTTGCGTTCATCTTAAGATAGGCGCAAATTAGGCCAGATGAGTCGGCACCAAGTCGAAGTTCTCACCTCTTTTTCCCAAATTACAGCTCAAGAGTGGCAAAGCCTTGATCGGGGCGACTTTATTTTTGCCGATTACGGTTTTCTAACCTCGCTTGAGGATGGAGGAGCGTTAGGACGGAGAACAGGGTGGTACCCACAGATCCTTGTTCTCAAAGAAGACGGCAACGTTCGCGCGGCCTGCCCGATTTTTCTTCGCTCCAATAGCTACGGCGAATATATTTTCGACTGGTCATGGGCGAACGCCTCGGAGCAGGCTGGTCACGCCTACTACCCGAAACTTACCAGCGCCATTCCGTTTACCCCGGCAACCGGCCACAAATTCCTTATCCATCCTGATGAGAACGCTGAGCTAGCACGGGATCTGCTTACGGAGGCCGCCATTGGACTCGCGAGCCGCACTCATTCAAACTCCGTTCACTTCCTGTTCACGACTCCGGAAGAAAACGCGCAATTAGAAAAGGCCGAGTTCGTGATCCGTGAGAGCTACCAATTCCATTGGCGAAACCCAGGGTGGCGCGACTTTCAAGATTTTCTCGATGCTTTCAGATCGAAGCGGCGATCCGAGATTCGCCGTGAACGCGACGCCGTTCGAAGCCTTCCGCTCAAGATCGAAACCTTGACGGGCTCGGAACTCACGGTGGAACACGCGGGAATCATGCACGCTTTTTACGTTTCAACCGTAAGGAAGATGGGCGGAATCACTTATCTGACGCGAAGTTTTTTCGAGCAACTCTTTGCGCGGTTGTCCTCTAACATCCTCTTTGTGGTGGCTTATGAGGGAGAAAAGCCGGTCGCGGGAGCCATCAACTTATTTTCGGGGAAAACACTGTTCGGCAGACACTGGGGCTGTGCGGAGGAGTACCGCAATCTTCACTTCGAAGTTTGTTATTACCGCGCAATCGATTGGGCGCTCGCCAATGGCGTAACTCTATTTGAAGCCGGCGCGCAAGGTGAGCATAAGTTCAATCGCGGCTTTACGCCGAACCTCTGTTACTCGGCCCATCGTCTCTTTCATGAGCCCTTGCATCGAGCCGTTACATCCTTTATTGAAGAAGAAAAGACCGCCATTCGCGAGCTTTTCGCCGATTACGAAGCGCACGATCCCTTCAAGCGAGAAGTGGTAGCCACCTCGCCGAGGCTAGAAAACGGGCGTTGAAAAGATTCACTTTCATTCCTCAGAGGATGTCCATGAGCGAGCAGAAACCACCGAATCAACCTTTCGAAGTGATGACCGGCTTTTGGCTCGATCTAAAACCTCACGCCGAACGCGATGCTGTTTTCGTAGTCGCTCAAGATCTCGATCTCCTTGACGTTGGAACGACGATCGCAAAAGACGACGTCAAGCAAGTCACCGCGTGGATTCAAAACGGCGAACTAGCTCGACCGACCAGCGTCGCGATGGAAACCTGGGACACTCAACAAGCTAAAGTCTTTCGGTTTTTGATCGTGCAGCCCTATGTCTTGATCCAAGAGGGCGGACACTGACGGCAGCTCGGAACGCGATTTCTTCTCAACAACTCGTCTCAAGTTGGCATCCGCGGCACCGATAAATTCTTCACCTCGTCACGTGAAGGATCACACGATGCTGGAAAACGGCCGCCCCTCCTCTCCCGCTACTTCTTATTCTTTTGAACAACTTCTCGGATGGTTTGGGCGCTTCACACCGCAGTTTAAATTCCGATTGCAATCTCTGCGTCGACAGCTCACGGCGGATCAATTCGACAACTTCGTTCGCGAGAGTTTGAGCGTGTTCCGCGCAATGATGGTGGAGCTAGCGCGTGTTCCCAAAGGGCCCGAACGCGCTCGAAAGGTCTATCAACTGATCGATCAAGAGTTTCGCGCAACTCCACCCACCGGGATCTCGTGCGCAGCCGGTTGCGGTGCTTGCTGCCGATCTTTTCCTAAACAAATCACCGATGACGAAGCGGATCTTCTCTCATCCCTCGTAAAGAGCGGTGAAGCCGCGATCGACCGCGAGGAATTAACTCGTCAAGTGGAAGCCCTGAACTCGAATGATCCCGTTCTTCGCAAGTCCGCAGAAGGTGCGCCATGCATCTTCCTAGGAGCAGACAATAAATGCGGCGTTTATGCAGATCGACCCGGCGTCTGCCGCAAGTACCACGTCACGAGCCCAGCTTCGCAGTGCTCAACCGAAGGCCAAGGCGTCGTTCCTCGCATCGATCTGATGCCGGAGCTGATCGTAAGCGCGTCGATGAGCCTTCCCGACAACGGAATTGGATTCATGCCTGTGAAGATCAACGAGCGGCTTTAAATTCAAGGCTTCTCTTCGTAGCGGCGAAACCAATTCGGTTCGGCAATACCGAGCACGATGAAGATCACCGCACTCCCTACTTTCGGATGCGCTTCGAGATGCTCGATCGTCATGACTTTGAAGGGAAGCTCGGGCGCTGATTCATGCGCTTCTTCCCCTTCGCCTTTCAGACTCATCCGCGAAACTTCAGCGAAGATGTCTTTTCCGGGCTTAAACATGCCTTGAAAGTTTGGATCCGCCCACGCGCGACGAAGATAGCTCGGACGACAAGTCGATTCCGTATCTCTGACGAGCTTATCAAAGCGCGCAAACTCGGCCGGAAAATGCGGTTGCACGATCCGTCTCGCCATCAGGTGTGTCAGAATCGATTCCCCGATTCTCGTGCACAATCCAACTTGAAATTTCATGCCCTTTTCAAATGCCGTGTTCGACAAGCGTATGTCGGTAAGCACCTGCTGAGCAAAGAAGTAGCGTTTAGCGGCCTCGCGCGCGGGCGCAAACGCCGCCGTCGTTCCCGTCGCGATGCCGACGATTCCCTGGATCGCGGTAGCGGTCATCGCGGCTACAAGATTATCCGTCGACATGATCAACCGCGCGAGTTGCTCAACGTCCCGCACGGCGTTTTTCATGTCATGATCGTCGCGGCCTTTGAGCAACCGGATTTTCGCCCACTGAGTCAGCTGTGAGTAATTGGGAAGCGGCGACATAACGAGAACGTAGTCTGCATCCGGTCCAAAATGCGGAGGATGAAGGTCGTAGCTCCAGTGATCGAACTCATGAAGCTTCTTCATCCAATCGATGTCGATCTTTGTTTGCTCCCAATCGATCTTCGCTTTCGAGTACCAATCTGATGTTTTCAGAAGGTCGGTTACTTCGATCGGAAGTGCTAGCTTGCCGTAACTTTCTTCAGCACCAGACCATCCGACCTGTGCGTTAAGGAAGGGCCCAGCGTCAGCCTTGCCGTGGGAGTTCGCTGAGTAGAGGGAGTTTTTGGAGAGAAGTTTTTCATCATCTGAAAAAGCAACGAAGTGCTTTTCGAACTCAGGCTCTGGGCTTCGCGCGATGTAGGTCATCATGGCTTGGCGGCCGGGTTCTTCAAGGATCCATCCCGCGATCTGAAATCGCAGGAACCACATGGCAACCAGGATGAGGCCGCTAAACAAAAAGAGACCAATGAAGATGCGGAAAAGCTTTTTTTTCATTTGCTCTCTAGTCTCGCAAACGAAAAGGGCGGGCTCAAGCCCACCCTCCCTCGATCACGTCGAAAACTGGACCTCGGAACTCTTTGTTAGAGTTCTTCCGAAATGGTCTTCGTCCATTCCTTTGACCGCTCTTTGACCTTCTTCACGCTGATGTTGAATTTATGGCAAATGGTCAGGATGCCGTTTTCGAAGGTTGTATCCTTGGGCTCATAGCCTTTGGAGCCATCTACGATCACTTTCTTCAGCTTGCGCTTGAGAGCTGCGCGTCCGATCTCGTCTACGCAAATATTTTCGAGCGCTTCGACGAGCGGCTGAAAGTAAACGGCTTCGTAGTTTTCAAAGTAGGTTTTTTTATCCTCGACCGTTTCGTCGAGTAGCGTATCCCACTTCACCTCGATGTAGACGTCAAAGCCCGCGGCTTTGTCGATCCGCTTTTGCCACTTCTCGAACATTTTTTCTTGGAACTCTTGGCTGATTCGCTTTTGTGCTAAACCCATTCTTTCTCCTTCAGATGAGCTGTCACTTGATTGAATCGTCTTTTTTACCCTGAGCCCAGAACAAAGCAGTCGAAATCTCGATCTGATGCTGTCGAACTTTCTGACGCCTCATTTCAGATGTGAAAGATCGAAGGATGTCCTCAGAACGAGAACTGCTTGTTTGGTTAACCCTGAACTTGACTGCATTTAGGGCGGCAGTTTTTAGAGCCGATTGGCCTTAAGGCGCTTGAGGACTTCTGGATTGCGAAGGTCATTTAAAACATCAAGGCTCGCGAGTTGGCGGTCCGCCCAAACCTTTAGTGATCCAACGTGCATCTTTCCTGAGCAGACACGAAAGCGCAGCGCGAGATTCACGTCGTAAAATTCAAGCCACTCGATATGCTCGTCGATCAGAGTCGCGTAACGTAGGGCCCTTCGCGTTAGCCGGAATGCGCGCAGCTCTTCTATTTGAACTTTTCGACGAAAGAACCAGAAGAACCAAGGCCTCCTTACCAGGGCACCGTTTACAATCTGAAAGGAAGTGGCGTCGCGAAGAGCAACCATGCCAATGGGGACCAGCACGAAGATAAAGCCTGCGTTGGGCCCGAAAATCTGTGCGGCATGTAGCATAAAGAACATGAAAAACGAAAAGCTGACGAAGATCAGGAAGACCGCGATCTGTGCTTGCGTCGTGAGCCTAAACGAAGCCTGTTTGAGACCTTTCCGCGATGGCTGTTCGGACATCTGCGGGAGAAGCGCATCAAGGTCGGCCCGGACGATGTTCTCGGTCTGCCTCGAGAGGCGATAAACTTTTGCGGCCAAAACTAAAGCACCGAGACCTACGAAACCAAGGATGATCTGTAGAACCAGTTCATCAATGAAAAATGCGAGACTACAGAACGACCACGTCAGGAATAAAAGCATTACTAGCTTCCACCGAGCCCGTCGAAAAAAGCGGCGAATGTTCAATTCCCGAGTTCTCACATCCATGGCTCAATTATGGCACAGATGCGAACACGAAAGAAAGACATCAGCGGTGTTTCGTGACGCCAACCCGTTCACAGTTCCCGTAAACAGGACATGTCGAGCAATGTGGGAGGGTTCCCGTGCAAACGTGCTTGCCGAAGGGCACGAGAAGCTCGTTGATTTCAACCCAATGCTTTCGCGGAAGTTTTTGCGTTAGCGCATTCAAAGATTTTTCCGGAGTTGAAGCCGCGACGTAGCCCCACCGATTCGTGATGCGATGGACGTGGATATCGACTCCAATCGCCGGCACGCCGCACGCAATGCCCAATACAAGATTCGCGCATTTCGGACCCACACCCGGAAGATCGGTGAGTTCTTCGAAGTTTCGAGGCTCATGCCCCCTCTCTTGAATTGCTTGCGCAATTTTTCGAAGAGTTGAAACCTTCTGATGCGCGAACGTACAGGTATGAATGCATCCGTAGATTTCCTCATCGCTTAGCTTCAGAAGCTCTTGCGGAGTTCGCGCGCGCTCGAAAAGCTCGATGGAGGCCGGCAAGCTTGTTTCATCTAAAGTGCGGATCGAAAGCACGCACGCACAGAGCTGTTCAAAAACGCTATCGTAACCCTGTTCGTGGAGCTCAAAGAGCGTAGCGCGAGGATAAGGCGCAATCGAGCGACGTATCGCTTGTAACATGCGCGGAATAGGATGCTGAACTTCGGTGGTCGGCGTCTCGGTTCTCACGCAGGCAAGCTTGCCTAATCGCACTCGACGGAGCCATGAAGGATCCGAGAAGAGGTTGTGGTATTTTATTTACCCAAGCCCACCGGGCTTAAATCGCCTCGATCGCCTCAAGCCTGAGAACGGGCCGCCCATCTGCTGCGCGCGTGGCTTCCACGTCCATCGTGACCACGAGTTGCCAGTCGTTGTGGGCATCAACATCAACAAGCGTCTGTTCAATACGCCAATTACCATTTTCTTGAGCGCCGTCTTCCTGAATCCGAGTGTTGTGCGCCCGTCGAGCTTCGGTATCCGTGCGAAGTCTTGAATGCCCGGCTTCTTTGTAAGCTTTGATGACGTCTTCAAGCCGCGCGACTGTCCAAAGGGCTCCCTCACGATCCGTCGGCTCTCCCCCGCCGCGCCAAGCACCAAGCACGGCGATGGCTTCTTCCAAATCGCCGGTCGCAAAAGCCCGAACGAAGCGGAAGACCTCGTTCATGATGCGAATTCGCATTTGCTTTCGGTCCGCCAAAGGATCAAGAGGCTTACGTGCAGCCGTAAGTGCCGACTCACCTTGCGAACGCGAGACGTGATTTGGATTGCGGAGACGCTCCCACTCATCGATGAGACTTGAGTCGATATTTCGCACAATCGAATCAAAGTACTCGGTGATTGCGTCGACTTCATCGGTTTTAGCCGCTGCCGGAACCGTTTGCTCAAGAGCACGATAGACATCACTGAGGTATCGCAACAGTAAACCCTCAGCCCGCTGCAGTTCGTACTCTCGCACGTACTCCGCGAAGCTTTGGTAGGTCTCGTACATTTCACGCGCGATCGACTTCGGGCGGATGTTCTCGCTTCCAACCCAAGGATGTTTATCGGAGAACTCGTTGAACGTTGAGTAGATAAAGTCGCGAAGAGGTTTGGGATGCTCGCATTTCTCGAGCTCCTCCATTCGTTCTTCGTACTCCATGCCGGCTTCTTTCATCTCCTGCATGCGAATCGTCTTCACTCGATCGAGCTGCTTGCGAAGAATGAGATCGGGGCTTTCCAGGATAGACTCAACAAGCGTCAACACATCTAGTGCGTACGTTTCGCCAGCCGCATCAAGGAGCGCAAGCGTATCGATCAAGTAGAGCGAGAGCGATTGATTGAGCGAGAAGTCGTCCTGCAGGTCGACGTTCACGCGAACCTTTTTCTGCCCGCGCCGCGCTCCTGGAATCAATTCGACAAGTTTTCGATCGAGAAGAGACCGGAAGAGCGTAAAAGCCAATTTCCGATGTTTCTTCTTATTGGGTTCTGATTCGTGCGATTTGCGGATCAATTCTCGAGTCGCCAGGCAACCATCCTCAGTTTCGCGCGAAAGCAGATTCAAGAGCATGCCGTGCGAGACGCTGAATCGCGACTGCAAGGATTCGGGTTTTCCGTTCACCAAACGATTGAAGGTGCCTTCATCCCAATTGACGAACCCACGTTCGGGAGGCTTCGCCTTTACGATCTTCTTCGCTTTCTTTGGATCCGCCTTCGCTTTCGCTTCAAGCTTTTTATTCTCGATCACGTGTTCGGGCGCTTGAACAGCCACCCGACCTTCGTTATCGAAGCCTTTTCGGCCCGCGCGTCCCGCGATTTGGTGGAAGTCGCGTGTGCTCAAGATCCCCGTCTTTTCACCGTCGTACTTACAGAGCTTCGTAAAAAGAACCGTGCGAATCGGAATATTCACGCCGACTCCCAGGGTATCCGTTCCGCAGATCACTTTGAGGAGACCGGTTTGCGCTAGTTTCTCTACGAGCACTCGGTATTTCGGCAAGAGTCCGGCGTGATGTAATCCAACCCCGTGCTTCAAGAACTTTTGAATTTCTTTTCCGTAGGGCGAGGAGAAGTCGACACCATAGATCGCATCTGCAATTGCCTTCTTCTGCTCTTTCGTACTGAAGTCGACGCTCATCAAATTCTGCGCTTCTTCAGCAGCTTCTCGCTGCGTGAAGCACACAAGGTACACGGGCGCTGAGCCATGATCGATCAACTCTTTGATCGTTTCGTGCAGCGGAGTTTCGCGGTACTCGTGGCGCAGAGGCACGGGGCGCTCGACGCGCGAAACGATCGTCGTCTCGCGCCCGTTGAGCGCCGTAAGTTCTTGCTGGAAAAAGTCCATCTCCCCGAGCGTTGCCGACATCAAGAGAAAACGCGTGCGCGGGAGGGCCAAGAGCGGAACTTGCCACGCAACTCCGCGTTCACGATCCGAGTAATAGTGGAACTCGTCCATGATGACGTCATCCACCTTCGCATTTTCGCCTTCACGATAAGCCATATTGGCGAGAATTTCGGCCGTACAGCAGAGAATCGGCGCATCGCGATTGACGCTGCCGTCTCCCGTCGACATTCCAACTTGGTCTGGACCGAATTCTTTCGAGAGCGCGAGGAATTTCTCGTTCACAAGAGCTTTGATAGGACACGTGTAAATCGAACGCTTCCCCATCGCGAGGGAGTGAAAATGCAATGCCATCGCCACTAGGCTTTTACCGGAGCCGGTCGGCGTATTCAGAATGACGTTGTGGCCTTCGAAGAGTGCGAGAATGGCCTCTTCCTGTGCGGGATAAAGTTCAAGACCCTTTTCAGACGCGAACTCCAAGAATCGATCGAGCACGAGTTCGTTGGTCAGCTCCTCAAATTTCGGGAGACGATGAAACAGCGGAAAGTTGTTTTTTGAACCACTCATTTGGCGGTCCGATTCGGGCCACTCATCGAGCCTGCCGCATCACCGGACTTCAACTCATCGATTCGAACTCCGTAGACAACGAGCGACCCTTTCGAATCTGTCCGTACAACTTCGCCGTCAAAGTAAACGAGAGAAGCCGGATCGCTGCCGATCACACCTTGGATTCGGTCACCGATCTTCAAATCATTTTCGAGACTTGGATTCACATCTCGCATCAGGAGACCGAACTGATTGTAATTGAGCGTTTCGTAGTCGCTCGGTCGCTCCCCTTTGCGACCTGCTGAAACCGGGAGCTTGCCTGAAAAACGCATGGAGATACGCGCAGGCTCATTGGGATCCTTGGGATAGAGCGCGGTTTCCCGACGTGAGAGCTTTTCAACTTGGTGAACGATGCGGCCAGGAAATTCCATAGCCGTGAGCTTTCCATCGTAAACGCAACCGGTGTCAAGGTTGATTCGATTCGGCTGCACATCGACTTCACGCACGGGCGTGTGGCCATGCACAACGACTTTTTCCCAGGGGTAGTGACTATTCAAGAACGGATAGCGACTCCACAACATGTGCAGCTCGTGTTGTTTTTCGTCGAGCGTAGAGAGTGGTTGATTCGGCACACCGGCGTGAACAAAGAAATACTTTTCAGTTTCGTAAGAGAGCTTGAGGCCCCGAAAAAAATCCACGTGGGATTGAGGCATCTCGATGGAGCCTTCCGGGCCCGCGTAGTTTGCAAGCGTGCTCGTGCCTCCATTGAGAACAAAGAGCCCAGCTCCAGGCGATTCGGGATGCTCAAGAAAGTCGAGAAACATGGCTTCGTGATTGCCTTTGAGCGCTACGACTTCGCAACGCTCCTTTAACCGAATCACGGTCTCGACGACTTGGCGTGAGTCAGGTCCGCGATCGACGTAATCGCCGAGGAAGACGACGAGATCTTCTTTTTGGATATTGAGCTTCATGAGCAGAGCTTCGAGCTCACGCGCACAGCCGTGAACGTCGCCTATGGCGAAGATGCGTCGGTCTCGATTCTGGACATTTTTCTGATCCGCTTGCATGATCCCCAGTTTACGGAAATCGCGCTTCCCTGGGAAGCAAGAAGGTCACGCAAATGGCTCAACTCAAACCGGAGATCCTAGCCCTCGGGCACGGCTGGATCGCGATCGACAAACCTGCGGGCATGAGCGTTCATAATGACGCAGACGGTAGCGATGCGATCCAAATCGTTCGGACTTGGCTCGAATCGAGTGATCCCGAAGCATTGAAAGCGGCTACCGCAACCCATTGGGAAAAAGCGAAATTTCCTCCGGCGCCCGTTCACCGGCTCGATCGCGAAACGAGCGGCATCCTCCTCCTGGCCACACGTCGAGACGAGGCAACTAAGCTTCAGCAAGCCATGGAAAAACGCGAAAGCCGGAAGATTTATCGCGCCATCTTGCGAGGAAAACTCCGCGAAGAAAGCGGCAAGTGGCATTGGCCTTTGAGCGACAAAGCCGAAGGACGCATGAACCCACAAGGCAAAGCTGCAGATCGCAAAGACTGTGAGACGCGCTTCCGGGTTTTGAGAGCGAACGACCACTTAAGTGAGATTGAGCTCGAACTCATAACGGGTCGCCAACACCAGATCCGCCGACATGCAGCCCTCGCAAAACATGCAGTCGTCGGCGACAAACGTTACGGAGATATGAAGCACTCAAATTTAATCGCGAAACTCTTCGGCGTTGAACGCATGCTCTTGCACGCGTCGTCTCTGGAAATTTACATTGGCGAAACGTCTTATTTGAAAGTCGAAGCTCCCTTGCCCGATGAATTCTCGAAAGTGTTTGGAGTCCCGTCAGCGCAAGCCACATCAACGGTGCGGCCGGATCGAAAAGAGGGTTGAAGATGACAAAAAACGAGCGCGTCGAATTTGTTTTGAAGAGACTGAATGAACTTTATCCCGATCCACCGGTCCCTCTTGATCACACGGATGCCTACACGCTTCTTATCGCGGTTTTGCTGTCAGCACAGTGTACGGATGTTCGCGTGAACCTGGTAACGCCTCACCTCTTCACCCGTGCGAAACGCCCTGAGGATATGGTCAAAATTCCCGTCGAGGAGATCCAAGCCATCATTCGCCCGTGCGGACTTAGCCCGCAAAAGGCGAAAGCGATTGCGGGCCTCTCAAGAATTCTTCTGGATGAGCACGCAGGCCAAGTTCCCAACACTCTTGAAGCTCTCGAAAGGCTTCCTGGAGTGGGACACAAGACAGCGCAAGTCGTGATGGCGCAAGCTTTCGGTGTACCGTCTTTTCCGGTCGACACGCACATACACCGACTCGCTCATCGCTGGGGCCTCAGCGACGGGAAAAGCGTCGATCGAACCGAGAGAGATTTGAAGTCCGCGTTTCCCGAAGCCACTTGGAATAAGCTGCACTTGCAGATTATTTTCTACGGACGCGAGCACTGCACGGCCCGAGGTTGCGACGGAACCGTTTGCGAAATTTGCCGCACGCTATTTCCCAAACGAAAGACGCCGCTTGCGAATGCGTCAGGAAAAAAACCGCGCGCGAAAGATTCGTCTGAGTCGGTCACTCTGATGACCGCGAAAAAAGCACAACAGAAAGTCGTCAAAGCCGTTCGTGGAGCGAAAAAGCTGGCCAAAGCGACAGCGACTCCCGTCCGGAAAGCACTCTCCAAAACAAAAAGCTCGACCAAAGCCTTGCGCTCAACCCGCTAAAAGCCTTGCTCAGAGCGCTTTTCACGCGACCGAAGTCCAGTTTGGTTCCATTTTGGAGCTTAGCTGTTCCCTAATTTAATTTCCCCTCGTTAGGCTGGTTGAGGCGGAAAAATCCGAGGGGGATTTTTCTCGCCGCACACCAAGCAACTGCATCACGCAGCTATGGACATCTTGAGGGGGAAATCCATGCGAGTTTCGACTCTTAAACTAGCGGCCTTCGCCGCGGTCGCGCTCACAGCGACAAGCTTTGCGTCGACGGGTCACGATCACACGCTCTGCTCGGGCTTTGTTCCTGAAAACGACATGAAGATTCCGGTCGGGCAAGTTCGCTCGCTCAATCGCATGGACACTCCTACAGCCGGCATCAGCGAAGAGCAATTCAACCAAGTCATCGACCGCGTTGAAAAACTCTATGCTGCAGAATTCACCGAAGCTGGAGCAAAACTCCAAGCCAATCGCAAGTGGAATGACCCCACGGTTAACGCCAGCGCGCAACAATCGGGCACGACTTGGATCATCAACATGTACGGCGGACTCGCTCGCCACGCGGCGATCAACGTTGAAGGTTTCGCCCTCGTCGCCTGCCACGAAATCGGGCACCATATCGGTGGCGCGCCGAAAAAAGAAAGCTGGTGGGGCAGCGCTTGGGCGACAAATGAAGGCGGTTCGGATTACTTCGCGACTCTGAAATGCTTGCGCAAGTATTTCGCGGAAGACGACAACGAGACTATCATTGCCAACACCCAGATCGAACCTCTCGTTCAATCGAACTGCGAAACGCAATTTGCAACTCGGCAAGACCAACTCATCTGCATGCGCAGCTCGATTGCGGGCATGAGCGTAGCCACGCTTTTCATGGATCTTCGCAAGGAGACAAAGCAGCCTAAGTTCGATACTCCCGATACGAAAGTTGTGCGCCAGATGGACCACAACCATCCCGGAACGCAGTGCCGTCTCGACACATACTTCCAAGGTGCGATTTGCAAAGTGGACGTCTCGGCTCGGTTGAGCAACTCGGATTACCGCGAAGGCTCTTGCGCGGCCCCCGTTGACACGGTTGGTTTGCGTCCTCTCTGCTGGTTCAAGCCCGACTAAGGCGCTTGGACAACGATTCAAGGATTTCTAAAGCCGAGGGGGCGACTCCCTCGGCTTTTTTGTTTCTTCCGATGCTTTAGGGGGCATGCTACACTCAACCTTTTCTCCTAATGGAAAGGTCCGACGCTTTGGCGGGTGTACGTCTCATAGCCGTTCTCTTCTGCGAACCCGAAGCTTTGCGCTTCACGGGCGAACGATTGAAGAGCGTGTTTGATCTCCCCGATTCGATTCCTGCAAGTCGGCCGCTTCTTGACGGCGAACTTGAGGCCAACTTCGTTTCGGCCCACTTGCGAGCAGCTGATGTGCCGCTCGCCTTTCACAGAGAATCACACGTTGGCACTTCCACGACCGGCCCCGGAAGTTTTACAAGTCGTCACGAAATGGCTTTAAAGCTCGAAGCTTACGGTCGAAAACTTCAGTACCTCTTTAGCGACGACTTGATCCTCACCGGTCATCAAGTTCTCTTCCATCCCTACTCAAAGTTCGTTCCTCGCCATCTTCTTCCACTGAGCGTGAACGTCACGGGGGATCTTCGCTCGCGTCCGCGCTATGGTCGTTTAAGTGCGTGGCAGATCGAGGCCGATCAAGTTCTGATGAGCGTGATGCTCGCCGCCGCTCGCGCTTCGCGGCTTGCAGCCATGAGCGACGAGATGGACCCGCTGTCGCTTTATTTTTGTCACGATGATCTCACACACGAACCGCGCCAAGCTTTGCGTTTAGAAAGCGTTGAGATCGGCGGCGAAGAATGGGGACCTTGGCGGCTTTCGTCAGCCATCCATGAACCCCACTCGGGTGTTCATTACGGACGCGCCCGCATTGAACTTGATCCTGATGAACTCGGTGACTTGCACGGTCTTGCGGAGAGTTTCTTTCTTGATCGCGAGCGCCGAAAAATTTTGTTTCACGGATTCACCGATCAACTCAGTCGCCTACGCGCTACTTTGCCTACGCATTCAAGCGGTGAACAAACGGGTCTCTCGATTCACCTCTCGGGCCATGCGCAGATCCAAGCGGCCATCTCGGAAGTCGATGAACTCATCTTCGGCGATGCAGATTTGAGCGACGGGCGACATGCACTGAAGGTTCACCCCGCTTCGTTTGAGGTAGCGTCGGAAAAAGTTCGACCGAAACTTTCGATGACGGGTGATGGAAGCTTCCGCTTTCAAGCTGTGATTGAAACTCCCACGATTCGCTGGGAGGCCCATGGCCTCCCCCAGAGCATGGCGTATCTGCTCCTGAATTTGCAGCAAGGACTGGGCGCGACGACCGGTTATTCAAATACGCAAATCGCGCACGCCCGCAAAGGCGCCAAGCGCGAGCGCGATATGAAGATTTTAAAAAGCGTCGGCACGGCGATTTTGATCTTTTTCGACGCCGCGAATTTTGCGCTCGGCCTGCCGCTCTCGGATGGGACGAAAGCTTCAAGCGAGAAAGAAGTTTGCGAATCGCTCTTCAATCGGCTTGGCTCCTTGATCTTGAAATCAGAGGGTTGGCCCACTCAGACCGGTAGCCTCGCGGAGCTCTGCTCAAAGAACGTGACGACATTGATCGAAGGCTTCGTCAAACAAGTCGCGATGGATTTTCAAGGACGTGCGATTTCGCTCTTCCTCCCGGAAGGCGAGCTTCGCGTACAAGGTCTCTCTCGTCCGATCGCCTTGTTGTTTCACGCGATGGTCGCAGATCTTGCGCAGAATACGAACGGCACCTGCTTTACGAAAGCGCGCGCGAAGTACTTTGATGACTTCATGAATGGTCGGGCACATCCGGAACGTGAAGACATGGCGCTTCGCCATGAGGTTGCGCCTGAGGTTGCAGCCCGTATGGTTTATCAGCCCGGTATCAACGAGCGCTACCGGGCCCCTGAAGCGAGTCATCCTCCGCGCGGTGAACATTTGTTGGGGCTTCTGAATCAAGGTTTTGACATCACCATCGACGGGAAAGTCGTCGAAGAATTCAACGCCAACGAGTTCCGCCCCGAATTCACGATCCGTGATGCAGACGGAACACTCGGCCCAGATGAGGCGGTTCCTACCGGCGGACACAAGATCAACTGGTTTGAACTTCATCCGAAATTTTTCTTTAAGGGTGTCGAAATCTCGGGCGAGCAAGCACAGAAGCTCTCGCGCGAAGGCTTACTTGAGTTCAACGGAACTCTATACCGCGTGAAGAAACAAGATCTTCCTTCGCTCCAGCGGCTGACACGCTTCTGGGCGAGCATTCAGTCTAACGATGCGCGACTGCCTAAGTCGAAACGTCGCAAGACGGAAGAAACGTACTATCAACTTCCTCGCAGCCAAACTCTCGAGCTACTCGCCCTGCGCGCGACAGGCGTGAAAATGCGAGGCGGCGCACGCTGGGATGAAGTCACGAAGTTTTACGACTCTCTCGACCAACCTCGCGAGAATCTAGAGCTGCCCGACTCCTTCAAGACGAATCTGCAGCCGTATCAAGTGACGGGCGTCCAATGGATTGCCGACCTCCACAATCTAGGTTTAGGCGGAATTCTTGCCGATGACATGGGCCTCGGCAAGACGGTCACGAGTCTCGCTTTCCTGGAGCTACTTCGCGCTCAGGGGCGAATGGGTCATTGCTTGGTCGTCGTCCCGACTTCGCTCACCTACAATTGGCTATCGGAAGCCCAACGCTTTGCCCCCGAGATGAAGATGAGTATCTTCGCTGGTCGCGAGAGCGATGCGATGTTCGATTTCCTAAGGGAGAACGAGCAAGGAGTCGTCGTCTGCACGTACGGTCTTCTTCAGGAGCATGTTGAGGTCTTCCAACAAGTGCGCTGGTCGCTTCTGATATTGGACGAGGCTCAGAATCTCAAGAACATCACGACAAAGCGAACGACGGCGGCGAGAAAACTCGATGCCGCATTCAAACTTTGCCTGACCGGAACGCCTCTTGAAAACCATTACGGCGAGCTTTATTCACTCTTTGATCTGATCGTCCCGAGCTCGCTCGGAGATCTTGCGTTCTTCCGCGAAAAGTACGTGAATCCCGTGCGCGTGCTTCGTGAAGATATCGATTTCTTGAAGTTAAAGACAAAGCCTCTACTGCTTCGCCGCACGAAATCGCAAGTCCTCCACCAATTGCCACCGAAAGTTGAGACGACGGTCAAATTGCCCTTTGATGAAGACCAACGGCGCATTTACCGCGACATCGCTTCGAGCTATAACGAACAAGTCCAGATGCAAATCGCTCGTCAAGGCGAAGCGAAGAGTCAGCTGCAGATGTTGACGGCTCTTTTGCGTTTGCGCCAAGTTTGTTCGGATCCAGCCTCTATTCCGGGAGTTCGGTACGAAGGTGAGCCTCCTAAGATTTCGACTTTGCTCGAAGCCATCCGGGAGCTCACCGAAGGTGGGGCGAGCGCTTTGATCTTCACGCAGTTTTTGGCGACGTACGAGCGGATTCGCGCAGCACTCACGGAAGCCGGCGTCCGCCATTACGATATCAACGGTGCCGATTCGAGGCTCAATCGTGAGAAAAAGCTCCGCGCTTTCCAAGATGAGGAAAAAGGTGCCGTCATGCTCATGACGCTGAAAACCGGCGGCGTGGGACTCAATCTCGTGAAAGCAAGCTACATCTTTCACGTTGAACCTTGGTGGAATCCGGCGGTTGAAAACCAAGCGACCGACCGCGCCCACCGCATTGGTCAGACTAAAACCGTGCAAGTCTATCGCTACATCATCAAAGATTCGGTCGAAGAGAAGATCGAGCTTTTAAAAGACATTAAGTCGAAGCGATTCGATGCGCTCTTTGCGGTGAGCGAAGCCGACACGGAACTGGCGAATGGTTCAAGCGCGTTGACGCAAAAAGATTTCGAATTCCTCCTGAGCTAAACTCAGAGCCCAAATAAAAACGGCCACCGCAACGGGTGGCCGTTTTTATTTAGATCCCCGTGAGGGGATGCTTCTTTGCAGCTCCGCAAGGAATCCTTCTGTGCGGCCCTTCAAGGGATCTTTCTCTGCGGCCCCATAAGGGATCTTTCTCTGCGGCCCCTTAAGGGCCGACGTAATCCACTTCAACGGCGATCGAACAGGTTGGATCGCTTCCGTAACTCTCGCACTTCACGTACGGAGTCATGGCTCCAGAATCCCCTTGCGCCACTTGGAAGCCAAAGAGCAGTTCGCGCAGTTTTTCCGCGTCGGCGCCCGTCTTCACCGTGCGCTTGCGGCCCTTTACGCTCTCAGGTTGGTTGAAGAACTCGCAATTTGAAACCATGTCCTCGCCATTCTTTGTCGGCTTCATCGAGCAAGTTAAATCAAATACGGCGAGTGATTTGCCGTCCGTTTTTTTAACTTCCTTTGCTCCGACTTTCAAAAGCGCTTGGTAGAGTTGCGGGCTACGTGCGGGCTTCTCCGCTGGAGCACCTTCCGGAGTCTCCGGAGACTTTGCAACTGGAGCCGTTTGCGCCGTGGGTTTCGCGGCAGCGGCGTTTGCTTCCGGTTTTGCCGCACCGGATTTTGTCGCACACGCGGGAGCGATTCCCAGTAGCGAAATCATGACCATCGCCGTCGTCGCCGACATGAGAGCTGTTCCAAGTCCTTGCGCTTTAACTGCTTTGCTAATTTTCATTTTGCCTCCACGGCGTTGGTTTCTTTCGAACTCCAAACTTCAGTAGCGAACCCGTACTTCAATATCCGTTTTTGCCGGCGGATGGTAAGCCATGATGCCGCGCTCAACGCAAGATCTTAGGCGATCCGAAAAGCCATTGGCTTCCTGACGATCCTTCATCTCCGCAAAACGCCCTTGCTTGTAGAGAGCCGTGTATTCAAGGCGACCAAAACGCAACGGATCCGCAACGCCTTCGTCTTTTGCACAAGTCTTTAGGGAGTTGATCAGTGGCTCGAGAGTTTTCTGCGGATCCGAAATGCCTTTTGCGTAGACATCGAAGCCTTCAAGATTTTCTCCGCTCTCGATCATCTTGCGATCGATTGGCTTGCCCGTGAACCCTGAGATGTAGGTCATCCCTTCCGGATTGATGCTTGAGGCGGCTTGCGTAAAAGCCTGAGCGCTATCTGCTCGAGGGGCTTTTCGAACGGTGTCGAGATTGCCATTTTTGAATTCAAGCGAGAGGCGACCGATATAACTAATTTGGCCAGCTTCGATGCGAAAGCCTTCTTTGAAGACGTCATCCAGATCCCAAACTTTTGAAATGCCGCAACCGAGACGACCCGTTTTGTACGTTCCTGGATCTAGTTTCTCGAAGACCGTATTTTGCCCGGCTTTGACATTAACAAAATAACTCTTTTTATTTTCGGTGTTGATGAAACGCCAACGGCAGGCGGCATCGTTTGCGAGGCCTGTTCCCTTTAATTCCGCGATCAACAACACCGCGCCATCACCTTGGCCCGCACGCGAAGCCGGGACCGGTAAAACATTTTTTGTTTGTATGTTCTCGCCCCCGCGCTCAGGAGCCGTGGAAACTGTTTCGCAACCCGTTAGGCCGAACGCTGCAACTAACGATCCCGCAAAGAAGAGAAGAGAAGTACGGAGCAACAAGTTTCGTCGACGTTGCAAACGCGTCGCGCGATGAATTGAGAACGTCATGCTGAAAGTCTCCCTGAATCAATGAGTCGAGCCTACAAGCCCGACATGGTCGCTTGAATCAGAGGATCGATCAAGAGCTTAACGCGAAGCGGATTCGGCTTTCGTCTTTGCTTCAGAGAGTCGCAGCGAAAGCGGTCGCATCAACCACCGTCGAATAAATGGGACTTCCTTGCGATAATCGAAGTCATGACCTTTTGAAAATTCGCGGTAAAGAACCGGAACTTCGCCCGCCAAGAGTTGGGAGACGTCTTGACGGATTTCACGCGGAAAAATCACTCGATCCCGCGTTCCGTGGGTGAGGAGCCAGGGTGTTCGCAGCGCACCGGAGTTCAGGGCTTTCTGACGCCAGCCCTTAAAAAACCAGACGTAGCCGCTGACACCAACCAAACCGCCAAAAGAATGCGGATGATTCAACACGAGATCACAAGCAACAAGGCACCCTTGCGAGTGTCCCAACCAGAAGAGATCTTCCGACTTCCAACCAGCTTTATTGAGCTCGCGCACCAAACGAAATAAGCGTGCGCGAGTTTCCCGGATGCTGCGCCCATGCCTAGGCTCCGAAGGGTACCAACTAAAACCGTCGAGGTATTTCTTCGGAGCTTGAAGCAGCAGGTAGTTCATGCCGGGCGCATTGAGCTCTTCACGCAGGCTTTCGAAAGAACGCAGGCTGTCGCCTTTGCCGTGAAGCACGATCATGAGTTTCTGCCGCGCACGAGGGATTGTCCCCGTCGCCGGTACCCACGCCGCTTCGAAGAGTTTCGTTTGAAACTCTCGAAGCCCCGCCTTCGCATCGCTCATCCGTTTCGAGTTCGCACTCAAGGAAAAAGCCATACCCGCCATCTTGTCCTAAATTGGAATGGCGTGATCCTACCATAACGAAGGCGGAAACACCCGATTCGGATTCCTGGATCTTGATCTTTGAAAAGAATCCTCCCAAAATCTTCTTCACTGAACAAAACTTTGGCAGCCCGGCGACCTAACCCGTGCGCAACGGGCCTGTAAA
This sequence comes from Bdellovibrionales bacterium, assembly GCA_005808505.1. Taxonomy (GTDB): domain Bacteria; phylum Bdellovibrionota; class Bdellovibrionia; order Bdellovibrionales; family JAMPXM01; genus SYLX01. The sequence continues at coordinate 59,602 of SYLX01000231.1, forward strand.
TGCTCGCAGCTTCAGGTGCTTCACTTAATTGACTTCGATAGAGGAGACTTCCATGCGTTCGACGATGACAAAGCCGATGTTTGGCAAATCGATGACCCTAACCTTTTTGGCCGTGGCCGTCGCCACGGGCTGCACGTCCCCCGGTAAAAAAACCGCGATCGGCGCTGGCGTCGGTGCCGCGGCCGGTGCCGCCGTGGGCGCCATTATCGGACACCAAACAGGTGCTCGTGGACAAGGAGCTCTCATCGGGGGCGCTGTCGGTGGACTCCTTGGGGGGACGATCGGCAATCGCCTCGACAAACAGGCAAAAGAGCTTGCCGCCATCGCGGAAACGAAGCGGACCGAGCAAGGGATCATCACGAAGCTCAAAAGCGATATCCTCTTCGACACGGGTAAATCGGATCTCAAGCCTACTGCGACCACGAATCTCGCGAAGATGTCTGAGATCTTGAAGAAGTATCCTGAAAACGTGCTTCGCATTAAAGGCTACACAGACAATACCGGCTCAAAGAAACGCAACCTCGAGCTCTCGCAAGACCGAGCTGATTCCGTTCGCAAGCAACTCGTCGCCGGCGGAATTCCTGCAAATACAATTTCGGTTGTGGGCCTTGCCGACGCCGATCCGATCGCGCCGAACACATCTCCCGACGGTCGTTCCCAAAACCGCCGCGTGGAAGTTGAGATCAGCGTCGACGAAAGCAAAGTCCCCCAAAGCTAAACGCACGCTACGCGTTCCAAGTTGAGGCTATTGACCTCAAGCGCCGGCGCTTTGGCCCGGCGCTCTCGTAGAATTTAGCAAAATGTGCATGGCCCTTTGCCTCACTGACCCCGTTTCGCTTATCGCTTGAGGAAACGGATCAGAGAGGAGCCACATGCGAAAACGCAAGCACAGCCGCAAACAAACCAACCGCCGCTCTCGCATCACTCATTATCAGCCAGGAAAGCGTCGCAAAACTTTCGTACGCTTTGCGATGGCGCTTGTTGGATTGATGGCGATTTCATTGATCTTCCAAGGCTACAACTCACGCGCCACGGCAGGCCAGCCGCGCGCAAGCTCATCGGGAACATCGCAAGCGCAGTCGAAATCGGAGCAAAAAGAAAATCCCCTTAAGCTTAAATCTATTCGAGTCGTTCCGAGTCAGGACGCAAAAGCCAGCGAGAAAGACAAAGCTTCGCTTGTAAAGTAAGCGACGCTCGCGGGAGACTCGTTACCACGTGACTGCTCCCTACTCCCATCATGCCGTTCGCGAACTTGCCTGGGCTTTCGAGGGCCCGGGGCTTCTTGCGCATGACGTCTTTCACTCTAACGTCGAATCTGACGCTACGATGCGCCAATGGGTCGAACGCCACCGCGCACGGATCAACGCGCTAGAGCAAGATCCAACTCCCCTCTTGCGTTACCTATCAGGCGTTGCGATCTACGACCGACTCGGTCGCTACTTCGAAGCACTCCTTCGTTACTTCCTCGTGGAAGTCGAAGGAGTCTCGAAACTGCTTACAAACCTTCAGGTAAGGGAAAAGAAAGCCACGATCGGTGAACTTGATCTCGTCTTTCTCTCAGCGAGTCTGGCTTCAGTGCGCGCGCGACATTGGGAAGCGAGCGTAAAGTTTTACCTCTGCACGGCACTCGATGAAGACGAAGCCCGAGAGGAACGCTTCTTCATGGGCACCCTCGTAGAGGATCGGTTAGATCGAAAACTCCATAAGCTTTTGGAAAAGCAGTTGAAGCTTCCGCTTCTACCGGCAGCTCACGCGCTCCTTTCGGAGGCGGGCTTGGCATCACCAGAGAGCCGCGCGCTGCTCAAAGGCTTTCTCTATTACGCAAGCGATAAGGATTGGAAAACGTACCCGCATCCTTCCACGATTTCGGTCAATCATGTTCACGGCTGGTGGACGACTTCCGATAAACTTTGTTTGCCGCGAGAATCATCGCAATCACGCTACATCTTGCTGGAACCCGCAAGGTGGCTTGCACCTTATTACGGCTGGATCCCGTGCAACAACGTTCTCACCCGAGAATCTCTTTCGGATCTTGTGCGAGAGGTTTTCTCAGGCCCTACGACCGAACGCTCGGTCTTTCGCGAGATGATGGTGGCCGAAGTCGAGCCGGAAGCCGAAGCCGATGGGACTCTTCGTGTGCGGGAACTCAGTCGCGGCAACATCCTCCACGCCGAGTGGCCGAAACTTGCGCGAACGGCTTCCGAACCCGACGAAGGGTTGACGAGGTTTCTTACCGCGCTCAGAATATCGGAAGACCATTCGACTTCCAGAACAGAGCCCAATTAATAGGGCGTAATCAACAGGTACGATCATGAGCGGCATCCGAATTTTCTTCACCGGCGGCACCTTCGATAAAGAATACGACGAGATTAACGGGCGACTTTTCTTTAAAGACTCCCACGTGCCCGAGATGTTGCGTCTGGGCCGATGCCATTTGCCGATTGAACTCCGGACTCTCATGATGGTCGATAGCCTTGAGATGACCGATGAAGATCGCAATCTCATTTTAGAAAGCTGCCGCAAGGCCAAAGAAGATCGCATCGTGATCACGCACGGAACAGATACCATGGACGAAACCGCGCGCGTCTTGGGAGGAGCGGGCCTTCAGAAAACCATCGTTCTCACGGGCGCTATGGTGCCTTACAAATTTGGAAGTTCGGATGGACTCTTCAATCTCGGAAGCTCGCTTGCCTTCGCGCAAACGCTTCCGCACGGCGTGTACGTCGTCATGAACGGCCGTTACTTCAACTGGGACAACGTTCAAAAAGATCGCCGTACCGGCGAATTCCGGGAGAAGACCAAGTGAAGAATCGTCGCTGGGTCATCAAAGCTGGTAGCAACATGGTTTGCAGTGGCGGGCCGCTCCTTCTTCGCTCTTGGATGGCGCAGGTAGCGCAACTCCGCAAACAGCACGCCATCGAAGTGATCTGGGTCACCTCGGGCGCCATTCCCTCGGCGGTCGATCGTACGAGCTATAAAAAAAGGGAAAAATCGCTTCCTGAGAAACAAGCTTTAAGTGCCATCGGACAGCCGATCGTAATGGATCTCTACAACTTAGCGCTGAACGCGCAAGGACTTCTCGGTGCGCAAGTGTTGCTCACGGCAGGCGATATGCAAGAGAGCAAACGTCGCCGAAATTTGCAAAACACTCTCGAGCAACTTCTAAAGTGGCAAGCGGTGCCGATCCTCAATGAGAACGACGCGGTTGCGACCGCCGAAATCAAGTTCGGCGATAACGATACTTTGTCTTCGATGATCGCGCGGATGATGAAGGCCGAACGCTTGGTGCTTTTGACCGACGTCGATGGACTCTACGATAGCGATCCGCGGAAAAATAAGACTGCTAAACTCATCGATTACCGCCGAAAAGTTTCGTCTGAGGATTTCGCAAAAGCCGGTAAAAGAGGCGGTAGCTCACGCGGAACCGGCGGAATGTATTCAAAACTTCTTGCGGCCGAAAACGCGCTAAAAGGCGGTATCGTCACTCACCTTGTTCGTGGGGATGTGCCGTCGAACCTTCTCCTCTTGGCTCAAGGCAAGCGTCTCGGCACCCAAATCGGAGGCCGCCTCGATGCCTGAAGAGAAAAACGAAATCCCAAAAACGATCGCCGAAAGTTTTTTTCAACTGCGTCTGGCAGCGAGGACTCTCCGCAAACTCGAAGGCGAGAAGAAAAATCAAGCGCTCGAAGCTCTCGCCGACCGTGTCTTAGCGGAGACTCAAAATCTCCTTAAAGCCAACAAAGAAGATCTCGCGAGGCTACCGCAGGACACAGCTTCCGCTTTCCGCGACCGGCTGACTCTTGATGAAAAAAGAATCGCCCAGATGGTCGAGAGCTTGCGTCAAGTTGCGAAGCTTCCAGACCCCGTCAGTGAGGTGGTAGAAGAACGGAGTCTTGCAAATGGTCTTCGCTTAAAGCGCGTCAGGTCACCATTTGGGGTGATCTTTATGATCTTTGAATCACGTCCTAACGTTGTGCTAGAGGCGTTCTCCCTTGCCTTTAAGGCGGGCAATGCGATTGCTTTACGCGGCGGCTCGGAATCGAAATCGACTGCCCAGGCGCTCTACACATTGATGAATGAAGTTATGCGGGAGCGCGACATCAGACCCACACCGTTTTTTGGGATGAACGACTACGACCGCTCGCTGGTTGAAAAGCTTTTGCGTCAGAAGGCGTGGATTGACGTAGTCGTGCCGCGTGGAGGCGATCGCCTCATCGATTTTGTCGAAAAAACGGCCGTTATGCCGATCATCAAAAACGATCGCGGTCTTTGCCACGCCTACGTGGACGACGAAGCCGATCTCGAAATGGCCGTGAAGATCGTGGCGAATGCAAAAACCCAGCGACCGGGCGTCTGTAATTCGTTGGAGACGGTGCTTGTGCACGAGAAGGTCGCAAGCCGTTTTCTTCCCGACTTGTTCCGTGCGACGACGACAACTGGACTTCAATTTCGCGTCGACTCCGAATCGCGGCAACATTTGCCGGAAGCGGAAACAGTTTCAGCAGCGCAACCCAAAGATTGGGACACCGAACATCTTGACCTGATCTTGAACGTTGCGGTTGTCAAAAGCTTAGAACACGCCATTGAACACATCGAGAGTCACGGCTCGCGCCACTCAGAAACCATCATCACCACATCTGAGGAAAAAGCGCGTCGTTTCCAAGCTGAAATCGACGCCGCCGCCGTCTATTGGAATGCTTCAACCCGATTCACTGACGGCTTTGAGTTCGGACTCGGTGGTGAGCTCGGGATCAGTACGCAGAAGCTCCACGTACGGGGCCCGGTGGGCCTACGCGAACTCACAACGCCTCGTTGGATCATCGATGGTAACGGGCAAATCCGGGAATGATGCCAATCATCAGTCCGTGAAGATCTGAACCCAGATTGAGCCTGCGCGGCCGACACCGAGTTTGTTGAACTTTGAGTTGAGAATGTTGCGGCGATGCCCGCTTGAATTCATCCAATCCTCAACGACTTCTTGAGAGTCGTCCTGCCCACGTGCAATGTTTTCTCCGGCCCAGCCGTACTCCACCCCTGCATTTTTTAGGCGAGAGGACATCGTGCTACCGCTTGGACTTTCGTGGGAGAAGTAACCACGACGATGCATATCTTCGGCGAAAGCCTGAGCCACGCGAGACAGTTGCGAGTCGAGACGGATTCCGCCGACTTTTCTTCCGGTGCGTTCTTTATTCACGTGGCCGCAGACTTCCTCACGTGATTTGTTGCGAGAGGAATCCACGCATGGCTTTGCGAGCGCCATGAGATTCACGTCTGATCGCGCCTCAAGGGTTTCTTGAGCGGAAGCTTGAGGCAAGAGAGCGAAAACAGCTACGAGTGCCGTTATGGATAATGCGCGAGCGCTCAACGAAGAACGAATAATCATGCAAAAGACCTCCTCTGAATCGGTCTTGGTTACGTGTGTGTTGAACACATCTCTTAGGTTTTGCGTTCTGGCTAGTTCACAACGTTTTTCATTCATACACAAACGTTGCGATGTTCGATTAGGCCGCTTGCCCAATGGTCCGGTGAAAGACTGACTTCTACTACTTTTGTTTATGTTTTCTTACGTAGGCGCCCTGATTTGTCACCCTGTCAAAACTTTTGACGCAAACTCTTGCCCCTTAGCGCATCTTCCCCTTTACAGCGATGGTCTTAGGATTGCTCTTTTTGAGGTGAAGCGCCGATTGCGGCGTTAACGCTCCGCTAAACAAGAGCGTGTGTGATCACGAAAGAAAGATCCGTGAGGCCTTATGAAAGCCGGTCAAATTCTTTTTTGCAGTCTCTTGTCGGTGATGACGCCGCATCTTGCGCATACGCAAATGCCCGCGAAGGCCGCACCTGCCAATGATTTTGCAAGCAACATCAAGGCGACGCTTGCGATGGCGCCAAAAATTCAAGTCGGCGCCACTTCGATTGAAACCGTGCAATTGAATGAGCTCTATAAACTCCGTGCGCACAAGCCGATCTTCGTAGGAAAATCCGGCCTGCTCCCGATGGGCGATTCGTTGAAATCCGTGTTGACCGATCTTTCCGAAGACCGTGGCCTCTCAGCTTGGTACTACTGGACG
>SYLX01000232.1 GCA_005808505.1 Bdellovibrionales bacterium
CTCGCCGGCTTTCTTCTCGTTGTGACCTTTCTCGAGCGCACCTTTCATGAAGCGCGCTTTTTGTTTTTCCATCTCCTCGGCGATCTTCTTACCCATCGCACGGCGGAGCATGTCGGCTTCACCGAGCGAGTAGCCCGCGATCGTCTGCGCGATCTGCATGACCTGCTCTTGGTAAACGATGATCCCGTAGGTTTCGCTCAAAATCGGTTCGAGATCCGGGAAGAGGTACTCAACCTCTTTTTCCTTGTGCATACGCTTGGTATACTCAGGGATCATGTCCATCGGACCCGGGCGATAGAGGGCGTTAATCGCCGTGATATCTTCGAAGGACTTAGGACGGATCTTTCTGATGGCGTCCGTGATGCCGTCACCTTCGAACTGGAACACCCCCGCCGTATCGCCCCTCGACATCAGATCGTAGATGCCCGAATCCGAGATCGGAATCTCTTTGGGCGTGATCTTTTTGTTTCGGTTTTTCTCGATCAAATCGAGCGCGTTTTGAATGTGCGTGAGGGTCTTGAGACCAAGGAAGTCGAACTTGATGAGGCCGATTTTTTCGGCCCACTTCATGTCAAACTGGACAACTTGTTCGCCGTCAGCACCCTTATACAAAGGCGCAAGCTTCACGAGCGGTTGGCTCGCGATCACAACACCGGCTGCGTGGATGCCGGCGTTTCGAAGCAGACCTTCTACTTTTCTCGCCAAGTCCATCAGCGTGTTGATCTGAGGACTCAAGTCCATCTGCTCTTTGATTCTCGGTTCCATCTCGATGGCTTCATCGAGAGTGATACCAAGCTTATCGGGCATGAGCTTTGAGATGATGTCGACTTCAGCGTACGTCATGCCCAAGACGCGGCCGACGTCTTTTAGCGCCGCGCGCGCCTGAAGCTTACCGTAAGTGATGATCTGCGAAACGTTCTCTTGGCCGTAGGCTTGCGTGACGTACTGAATGACTTCTTGCCGACGGTCTTGGCAGAAGTCGATATCGAAGTCAGGCATCGAGATCCGCTCAGGATTCAAGAAACGTTCGAAGAGAAGATTGTAAGGAACCGGATCGAGATCCGTGATTCTCAAACTAAAAGCGACGAGCGATCCTGCACCGGAACCCCGACCAGGCCCCACCGGAATGTTGTTTTGCTTTGCCCAGTTGATGAAGTCTTGGACGATGAGGAAGTAGGAAGTGAAGCCCATCTTTTCGATAACGCCGAGCTCGTAATCAAGGCGTTTAACGTAGAACGGTTTCTTCTCTTCAGGTACGGCTTCACCGCGAGCTGCGGCTTCGGCGTAGCGCTCTTCGAGACCTTGCAATGCTTTTTCGCGAATGAACTCGGGAAGGTTAACTCCTTCGGGAGTCGGAAACTGCGGCAAGTGGTAGATCGCTTTTCCGTTTTCGTCTTTGAGCTTGAACTTCACGTCGCAAGCTTCGGCGATCTTCAAAGTGTTCTCGATCGCTTCGGGAACGTCTTTGAACAACGCCTGCATTTGCTCAGGTGACTTAAAGTAGAACTGATCCGAACCCAAACGGAAACGCGATTCGTCCTGAAGCGTTTTGTTGGAGCCGATACAGATCAAAACTTCCTGGGCGATTTGATCTTCTTGCTTGAGGTAGTGAACGTTGTTGGTCGCAACAAGCGGTGCGCCAGCGATTTTGGATGCTTCAATCAAGAAGGGATTGATCGTCTCCCACTCAGGAGTCCCCGTGCGGTTGAGTTCAAGGTAAAAGCTGCCAGGGAAAATGGCCTGAAGCTCCTTGATCTTCTCGATCGCCGCTTCTTTACCGAAACGCTCAAGCGTTGTTGCAATCTCACCGCGTGAATTTCCGGTCAGGCAAATCAAATGCTCGGAGTATTGCTTGAGTACTTCAAAATCGATCCGGGGCTTATAATAGAAGCCCTCTTGGAATCCGATCGACGAGAGCTTACAGAGGTTCTTGTAGCCCTCATAGTTCTTGGCCAAAAGCACCAGCCGCTTATTCGGCATCTGCGCGGCTTCGCGATCTTCACCTTTAGTGAAGCGTGACTTTGGAGAGAGATAAACATCCATCCCGATGATGGGCTTGATGTTGGCGTCTTTGCACGCAAAGTAAAACTCAACCGCACCGAACATGTTCCCGTTGTCGGTGATGGCCACCGCCGGGCAACCCATCTCGGCTGCAGTCTTAACTAGTTTTCCCACCCGGCAAGTCGCTTCGAGAAGCGAGTACTGAGTGTGCACGTGCAAATGAACAAACGACATATGAAACGAAGCTCTCCGTAGCTCTAATTCTTAGCGACCTAACGACCTTATTCCCACTCGATCGTGCCGGGGGGTTTTGACGTCACGTCATAGACGACACGGTTGACCCCTTTGACTTCGTTCGTGATGCGGTTAGAAACATGCCGCATAAACTCAAATTCAAACGGGTACCAATCGGCCGTCATCCCATCAGACGATGTCACCGCTCGTAAGGCCAGCACTTTATCGTAGGTGCGTCCGTCGCCCATGACTCCGACCGTCCGAACCGGCAGGAGCACGCAGAACGCTTGCCAGATCTTATCATAAAGGCCTTGTTTCTTCAGCTCGCCAACGTAGATGTGGTCCGCTTCACGAAGTGTGTTCAAATCATCTTTAGTGACGGCGCCCATAACCCGGATCGCGAGGCCTGGTCCCGGGAAAGGATGCCGCCAAAGGACGTCCTGCGGAAGCCCAAGCTCTTTTCCGATCATGCGAACTTCATCCTTGAAGAGCTCGCGAAGTGGCTCCACAAGCTTCATGTTCATTTTCTCGGGAAGTCCGCCCACATTGTGGTGTGATTTGATCGTCACCGACGCTCCACGCGGAGAGACGCTTTCGATTACGTCAGGATAAAGTGTTCCTTGCGCCAACCACTCGCATTTATGCGGGAGTTTCTTCGCTGCCTCTTGAAACACTTCGATGAAAACGCGACCGATGGCTTTTCTTTTCGCTTCCGGATCTTCGAGACCAGCAAGAGCGCCGAGGAATTCTTTTTCCGCGTTCACTCCCATAACGTTGAGACCCACGCGCTTGTACTGCGCGAGAACGTCTTCATATTCATTTTTTCTTAAGAGTCCGTTATCGACAAACACGCAGTGAACTCTCTCAGCACCGAGCGCTTTCGTTAAAAGAGTCGCCGCAACGGAGGAGTCGACGCCGCCCGAGAGCCCGCATAAAACGTGATCGCCTGCGGGAACTTTCGCGCGTACTTCGTCAATTAAGTGAGAGGTAATGTGAGGAGGATCCCACGTAGGCTTCGCTTCGCAAAGATCAAAGACGAACGAGCGTAAGAGCTCGGTTCCATGCTCCGTATGCGCTACTTCCGGATGATACTGAACGGCCCACGCTCGCGGACCTTTCATTGCGGCGATATGTCCAGAGTCACTAACACCCGCAACCGAGAATCCAGGCGGCGGCGACTTTACGGTATCACCGTGACTCATCCATACGCGCTGAACTTTGGGAACTTTTGCGGAGAGAGATTCTTTCCAAGAAACGTTATTGAAGCCATACTCGCGCTTTTCTTCTGGCTCAACTTTACCGCCTAGGTCTTTGGCGATCAGCTGCATACCGTAGCAGATACCGAGAAGTGGCGCGATTTCTCTAAGCTCCTCAACCGAACGATGAGGCGCATCTTTTTCATGAACGGAGCTAGGGCCTCCGCTCAAAATGATGCCTTTAGGCTTAAGTGCTTTGATGCGTTCGATGGGAGCATTGTAAGGAATCAATTCTGAGTAGACATTGAGTTCTCTCAGGCGACGCGCGATCAGCTGAGTGAGCTGCGATCCGAAATCGAGAACCGCAAATCCACCTTCCATTGCTTCGTCACGTTTTTGTCTGCCCTGTCCCGTCGTTCCGCTCATCTCTTCGTTGTCCTTTCAAAGTTCGCGTGAAGCAATCAGCGCGCAAAAAGTCTTATGTTACAAATTCCGCGGAGCCAAAAAACTACTCGAGCCGGTAGTTCGGAGCTTCTTTCGTGATGCTCACGTCGTGAACATGCGATTCGCGTAATCCTTGAGAGCTGATGCGCACGAAGCGGGCTTTCTCCTGAAGCTCGCGAACCGTGCCGGAGCCCATGTAGCCCATACCCGAGCGAACGCCGCCGAGCAGTTGATGGAGAATTGCCGAAGCGGATCCCTTATACGGAACTTTTCCCTCAATCCCTTCGGGGACAAGTTTATCAAAATCGTTCACATCCCCTTGGAAGTAACGATCCTTCGATCCTTTTTCCATCGCACCGAGCGAGCCCATTCCACGGTAAACTTTGTAGGTACGGCCTTGATACAAGATCGTTTCGCCGGGGCTTTCATCAGCACCAGCGAGAAGGTTTCCGATCATCACGCAGCTTGCACCGAGCGCGAGGGCTTTGGTGATGTCGCCAGAGTATTTGATGCCGCCATCGGCGATGATCGTTTTCCCGAATCGGCGTGCGGCCTCCGAGCATTCGATAACCGCCGAGATCTGCGGCATCCCAACGCCAGCCACAACCCGAGTTGTGCAGATCGAGCCGGGCCCTACCCCTACTTTCACGACGTCCGCACCCATTTTGATCAGGGCTTCGGTTGCTTCCGCAGTCACGACGTTTCCACCAACGACGATCACGTCTTTATAATTATCGGCCACCCACTTCACCATGCTCAATACGTTCTTTGAGTGCCCATGGGCCGTATCAACGCAAATCACGTCGGCACCCGCCGCGGCGAGGGCGGCAACTCTCTCGCGCGAAGTCGCGTCGATGCCGACCGCTGCTCCGACGAGAAGGCGTCCTTTTTCATCCTTTGTCGCGTTCGGAAACGCCTGCGCCTTTTCGATATCCTTGATCGTGATCAGGCCTTTCAAACGTTTTTGTTTATCGACGACGGGAAGCTTTTCAATGCGGTGACGCTGGAGAATCTGCTTAGCTTGAGCGAGGGTTGTGCCCTCCTCAGCGGTCACTAAATTATCCTTAGTCATGATGTTCTCGATCGGCTGATCAAGATTCGTTTCGAATCGCAAATCGCGGTTGGTGAGAATGCCGACAAGTACGCCATCGACCGTCACCGGGAAACCGCTGACCGAGTACTTTCGCATCAGCTCAAGCGCGGCTGAAACTTTACGGGTCGGCTCAAGCGTGATCGGTTCAGAGATCATGCCGCTTTCGTACTTCTTGACTCGTTCAACTTCGAAGGCCTGAGCTTCGATCGGCAAGTTCTTGTGGATGATACCGAGGCCGCCTTGTTGGGCCATCACTCGCGCCATTTTGTTTTCGGTGACCGTATCCATCGCAGCCGAAATGATCGGTGCATTCAATACGCGTCCGCGCGCAAACTCCGACTTCGGCGAAATTTCGGTCGGCACAATTTCCGAGTACTGGGGAACAAGGAGAATATCGTCAAAGGTCAGTGCGAATTTCAGATCATCGAGTTGGTTTCCTGACATTTCATTTCTCCTTTGCGACGTTAGCTGACGAGGGGGTTAGAGCATGGGGTCCGTCGGGATTCTGGTACCAAGATTTATAGAGCAAGTAGTTGTTGGCACTTTTATCGAGAAACGCGAGCTCCTCAGGTTTGAGCTTCCGAACCGCTTTCGCGGGCCGCCCGAGAATCAACCAACCTTCTTCTTCAAACTTGGAGTTCTCGGTGACGAGTGAGCCCGCGCCAACGATGTTGCGCGGCCCGATGTGAGCCCCATCCATGATGATGGTTCCCATCCCGATTAAACAAAGATCATCCACGCGGCAGCCGTGAAGCACGACCGAGTGCCCGATCGTCACGCGATTGCCGATGGAGATGAAAGCTTTGTTAAACGTATCGTGGATGACCGTGCCGTCTTGGATGTTGGTCTCATCGCCGATTCGGATCGGACCGACATCTCCGCGCACGACTACGTTGAACCAGATGGAAGAGTTCTTACCGATTTCGACGTCGCCGATAATCTTGGCGCCATCGGCTATGAATGTACCTTCCCCGATCTTCGGGGTGTGTCCCAAAAGAGTGAAGATCATATGACCGCCGAGGCCGTTAGCTGGGGCCTTTGAAATTTGATTGGTCTAGAGAATGCGCCTCATGCGCATTTAAAGCATCAAAAAAAGATGCGTTATTACATCACGTAAGGATGTTTCTTGGAACCAGAATCGCTCTCCGGATTCAGTTCCGGATAATGCCCCTGCGCGATTGAAGTCTCAAACTTAGCAAGATCCTCGTCGATCGCCCGACACTGCGCCATGTATGCCCGAGATGCATAAAATTGTGGCTTCATACGGAGGCAAAATGACATAGCTTCGCTCGCTCGTACCTGAATGCTCGTGCGTCGGCTTGCGCGCGGCTTTTGATCCTCAAAGAACAACTCGATGTACTGTTGATTCCCGATCAACTCTTTGAAAACGACCCGCTCGAGCTTCAAGTCGATCTCTTTCAAGAGAGCTTGCGTAACGCCATGAGGGCTTAATCCCGATGTTCCCGATAGCTCCGCGAGCGCTACACCCGCATCGAGGGGCTGAAGCCAAACGGGAAGAACCTCGGTGTCATCTTTATCTTTGAAAATCATAACCGGACGACCCACGCCGTTGCTAATCGAGATTCCGGTTGGATGGACTTCCATAAGCGACTGACCGTAGGTCTCCTCCGCCATTGGCGGGCGGCCAGCGCTACTCAAAATCCCTTTGCGCCGCACGCGACGTAGGCTGACGGGTGCGGATTCTTTTCGCTTCTTCACGCTTGCGCTCCTTGGTGAATAAGCTCGGCACGCAAGACGTTCGGAAACGACTTCAGCACCTTCACTTGAA
>SYLX01000233.1 GCA_005808505.1 Bdellovibrionales bacterium
GGCACCTGCATTCGCGACTACATCCACGTCGAAGACTTGGCGGCAGCCCACGTGCTAGCGCTCGAAGCCGTTCAACCTGGAGACGCTCGCGTTTACAACTTAGGAAGCGAAACCGGCTTCTCGGTACGCGAAGTTTTAAGAGCTTGCGAGAAGGTAACTGGTCAATCGATCAAGATTGAGGAGAAAGATCGTCGCCCCGGGGATCCGCCGGTTCTGATCGCATCAAGTCGCAAGATTCAATCGGAGCTAGGTTGGCGTCGTCAGTATCCCGATCTCGAAACGATCATCGAGCATGCGTGGAACTGGCACCGGACACATCCAGAAGGCTACAAAAACATCACGCGTAAGCCGTTGAATCAGCCGAGCGAGGAGTCAGCGCTCACGCACTGATTTTTTCTGATAAAGGTGGCGGACGTAGAGCGGCAGAAGAATCACGCCCGCTACCGCATGCAGGAGGCTATCGAAAGCTTGAGCTTTTTCGTTTGCCAGATAGTAGATGCCGATGCCGGTTACCGCCAAGAACGCGCTGATAAAAACGAGAAGGGCTCCGCTCGTCTGTTTTTGTTTACGCCGCCAGCCGACTCGCATATGGATGCTCCACAAAGCACCCAAAACGGAAACGAGAACGTAACCGCAAAGAACATGGAAGGCGACAACCCAGGTACGATGATCATTCGCTAGCCGCCACGGTACTTCCCATTCAAGGCGCATTTCAAATGTTGTGGGCAGCAAGAGAGCTCCGCTTAAGAATGCAATCGTGCAGACGCTTGTGATCAAGCGCGCCGAAAACCAACGCGGATAACCTTTCACGTCCACTCCCCTTCTTGAAGCTCAACTTCCGAGATCCAGCGGCCACCGAGTCGCGCGATTTCTGAGACGCGCTTTTCATCACTTAAAAGTGCCGCCACTTTCGTGAGTGCATCGGCCCTCCAGGCCGTTTGGGCCTGGACACACCAAGTACCAAGCTTAGGCCGAAGTTCACCACCGCCCACGATCCAAGCTGGAAACGTTTCCGAAGGCGCTTCGCGCACAATCGAAGTTGCAAATGCTGCGTTTCGAATGCCCAGGATCCGCTTCGTGAGGCCCCGCTCGGTTCGCACCTGCACAGGTAAAGCCACATCGCCAAAGACTCTCAAATCGCCTCCGGCGTTGACCCAACCATCGGAAACGCCCGATCGCTGCAAGGTCTGCACGGCGAGATCTACGGCAAAGCCCTTCGCGATTCCATCAAGGGTTAAGCGAACAGGCTTGAGCAGTCGTGCGCGTCTCGGCTCCAGTTCGATATCGAGGACCGTCCCCGATTTCAAGGGTGAGCTACCTTGATGTGAAGGAAGTACCTTCCTTCCCTCAAGCTCGCCCCCAACGGTCGGGTTAAAAAGTCCAGAGCTAGCGAGGCTCACTGCACGAGCTAGTCTTAGAACTCTCACGCTCAAGGGATCGAGTTGAACCCATGCGCCAACTCTCGAAGCATCGTTGAGCCGAGACAAGTCGCTTTCAGGATCATGGTAGCTGAGTAAGTTTTGGATCTTCGCGATTTGAGAAAATGCGGAATCAAAATCCGCATCTTGGGGAGAACCGATTTCCACAAACGTCCCCAAGAGGGGCTTCAATCTTCGGTGGACTTCAGCCATTCGCGAGCGCGATTTTATGGAGAATCAAAACTCGCTTCACACCATCGAGAATGTTGCGGCACGAGAGCGTGGCTCCGCTGATGTTCGGCACGTCGACATCAAGCTTAAACGGATCCGACAATGTCTTACCGTTGAAGCGTTTGCGCCAATTTACATCGCGAACTTGGCCACCGTGGGTTTCGCGGTAGCTCATCACTTCCACACCAAGAACTCGACCTTCAGGCGCAATCGCGATCGCGTAAGTGATGTACTCGTGTTTTCCGATGACTTCATCGACGACAAACCAGCCAACGTGTTTACCGTCTTTTTGAACGCGCCAAGCAGGCTGCTCGTTCTTACGCTGTCGCACGCCCGCTTCTTTGGTGACTTTGTCTTTTTGCTCATCGGAGAGCTTCACCGGTTGCGAGATGAATTCGCTCGCATCGGGAAAGAGAGCTTTCTGGGCCTGCTCCACCGAAAGATAGTCGGTAGCATATGCCGGCGTGGCGATGACCGTCGCCGGCATGAGCCAAAGAAGTTCGAGATGGCGCTTCGACATAAATCCTCAAGTTAGAAGTTGAAGCCCACTTTCAGGCGGACTTCGTCTTTTGTCTTTTCGACCAGGTGGAGATCTTTGTTGTCCTGCTCTTCGTAAGTTTCGCCACCGCCGCGGAGCTGACGGAAGTAAGTAAGCGTTCCCCACCAGCTTGCACTTCCGTAGTGAAGGCTCGGGCCAGCGAAAACGGACCAACGCTCAAGACCGACTTCCGTTTCGTACTCAGCTTCGTAAAGCGTCTCGGCACCAATGAACCAGCTGGGAGCAAAGCGGTAAGAAACACCTGTTCCGAGCTTCGGCTCAAGTTCCATCTCGGGAACTTCGGGCCAGTCAAAGTCAGCAGGCAAATCACTAAGCGGCGCCCGGTGAGAGTAAGTCGACTCAGCACCAACATTTGCAACCCAGATTAGCTGACCTTCGAGGAAGTACTTTTGAAACAAGAAGAGCAAGCTCCAGCTCAAAGTATCTTTCTTCTGGCCTGAATGGCGATCGACTCCACGATACTCGAGCGCTAGGTAACTCGCGAGGCCGAAATCGTCTTTAGCGGGGCTCAGAAAATTATACTTGAGCGCAACTTCCGCCCCTGCGGGGCGAGCGAAGTACTTTTCATCCTTCGGCAAATAGCCGTCGATAAGGATGCCGGAAGTATCGATGTTCATGAGGGTGAAAGAAGCAGACGCCGAGAAACGATCGGTTACGCCGTACTCAAATTCCGTGTCGGAATCGATAGCTTGGTAACGGCCAGAGCCTTTGTCGTTCCGGAGAGTGAGAATTTCGTAAATCTCCCAAGCGCCTTGCGGAAGCGGCTCAGCGCCCTTCACGTAACCAAGAAGGTTTTCGTCAGCCTGTGCGGTTCGAACTCCGAAAATGGAGATCAAAAGCGAAAAAAGCACAAAGGGAATGATCAAACGGAGCGAGCGTTCCTCGGTCGAACGGCTTTTCAAAGCAAGCGTAGAAGTCTTAGGCACGGCGGAAGGATCCTTTTTTGAAATGATTCTTCCAGCCGCTTACCTAGTTTTCGCCGCGCTGTCACAGCTTTCGGCGTGTTGAAAATCAACTGAAACGCTAATGCGAGAGACTTGAAAGCGCGTCCAGGAGCGTGCTTCGCGAGACCGGCTTGGTCAGGTACCGATCGAACCCGTTTTGGAGAGCGCGCTCCCGTTCTTCTCGGAGGGCGTGAGCCGTGAGGGCGAAGATCGGTTGACTAAAGCCTTCATCCCGAAGTTTCCGGGTAGCACTACCGCCATCGAGAATCGGCATCTGAAGATCCATGAGAACGACGTCGAATTTCTTTTCCGACGCTTTAACGACGGCTTCTTGCCCGTTCACGACAAAGTCGATCTCTGCCCCGGTGCCGCGAAGGTAACGACCTAGCAACATGCGGTTGTCGGGAGAATCTTCCGCTATCAAGATTTTCAGTCCTTTTAAGTCCTCATTTTTAGCGCGGTCCACGATTTTCGCCTTTTCGGCGTCGGCCACCGCTCGGCCGGTTGTGAGCCCCACGCGGATCGTGAACGCAAACGTGGATCCCCGATCGGGCTGACTTTCAACCAACTCAAGCTCGCCTCCTAGCGCCCGCGCAAGCTCCCGCGAAAGCATGAGGCCAAGTCCACTTCCGCCGTACCTTCTCGTGAGCGACGCATCAGCCTGAGTAAACGGTTGGTACAAGCGTTTCTGAAATTCATCCGGAATTCCGATACCGGTGTCACGCACTTCAAAGCGCAACAAAGCACCTTCTTCAGGCTGCGTTTGCGCGAGGCCAACGGACAAGCGAACTTGACCCTGGTGCGTGAATTTAAGCGCATTCCCCACGATGTTGACGAGAATCTGGCGTAGACGAAGCGGATCCGTGCGGATCCACTCTGGCACTTGAGAATCGATCTGGAGATCAAGTTGCACGTTCTTCTCGACAGCTTTGAGCTGGAGGAGGCTCACGATATCTTTCACGAACGCCGGTAAAGACAGCGAGCTCGCCTCAACATCAATTTTTGCGGACTCAATCTTCGCGAGATCCAGGACATCACCAATCAGTTGCAAGAGCTGCTCGCCATTGCGACGGATCGCTTTCAAATAAAAGCGTGCATCTTCCGTTAGGCCCTCGGTCTCGAGAGCCAAATCCGCAAAGCCGATGAGAATTCCGAGTGGAGTACGAATCTCGTGGCTCATATTCGCGACAAAGCGGCTCTTCGCCAAATTGGCGGCCGCGGCTTCATCGGCCGCGGACTTATAAGCCGCTTCAATTCGTTTTCGATCCGTGATGTCGACAACGAACGCAGCTCCCCGACCCGGCTCCGAACGCAGTTTCGATAGACCAATCAAAATTGGAACCCGGGTCCCGTCTCGGCGGATATATTCTTTTTCGTAAATGCGGTGAGATTGGCTGTCGCCGATGTGGCGCATGGCCTGTTCATCGCGCTCAAAGTATTCGGGCGGAGTGACTTCGCGCCAACGAAGACCTTCTTGTTCGTACTCCGCTCGAGTTAAACCCGTAATCCGTAGGTACTCTTCATTGGTTTCAATGATCTCGCCCTCATCCGACCATATGCATACGCCCATGAGGTTTGATTCAAGAAAGCTTTGCAGACGCTGTTCGTTCTTCTCGAGGGCTTGGAGCGCTAAGCGCTTTTCTGTGATGTCCCTTTGGGTACCCCAAACATGGACGAGTTCGCCATTTTCGATCGTGCCGATCATGCTGTTAACAAAGTAGCGAAGGTTTCCATCACGATCGACTTCGGTCGATTCCACTTCCGTTAGCCGATAGCCCGACTCAATGAAAGCGCGAAGCATATCGATGTTTTTTTGTTCTGATGGAATCAAAAGTGCTTTGAGCGGAACTCCGAGAAGGTCTTTGGGCTCGCTGAAACCGTACATGCGAGCCATCGCGAGATTGCACTCGGCTAAAAAAGCGTTTTCGAGAATCAGATCAATCTGCTCTTGAACGGGCAAATCGATGGATAACCCTCGTGGTCCCTGAAAGCGGGACATGCCCTCTGAGCTCTGCGTGATAAAGCTCCGATATTCTTTCAAGTGGAAGGAATGCGCCTGCTCAGTTTCGCGTACTCTCGTTTCAAGATGGTCGACACGATCCTTGAGA
The DNA here is from genome assembly GCA_005808505.1 of Bdellovibrionales bacterium. Classification (GTDB taxonomy): domain Bacteria; phylum Bdellovibrionota; class Bdellovibrionia; order Bdellovibrionales; family JAMPXM01; genus SYLX01. Next base: position 5,261 of record SYLX01000233.1, read on the forward strand.
GCTAATGATTCCCAACGAAGCGCTACGACGTCCGCGACCCATTGGAGCCTCTCTTTCTCGGCGTCTCCAAATCTTCGTGCGGCCTCAACCTCAAGCTCTCCTAACCGCCGCTCCAAGCTCGAAACGATGGGATATTCGTTATAATGAAGATCGCCTGATGCAAAAGAAGCCTCGGAAGAGCTTTTCTCCAGCGTCTTCTCACCGATGCGGACTCTTGCGGTGGCCGACGGCACTAGCTCACATGCTTTATCAAGCGCTGCGACTAAAAGCTCATCAAGCGTGGTCGCTCGTTTGATCGAATGGATAGAAGTCGGCACCAACGCACGCGGCGCGTGCTCAAACACTTGAGTGGGCCCAATCGCGAACTCGGAGGTGGACACTGCGCTTTGCTCGTTCATTGTCGCTTCCGTCATCATGTATTCGGCTCGTTCAACAGACTTGATCATCAACACATCTGGTTTACAGAGTCTTGGATGCGCTGAACTTAACGAAAATCGCCGCTGGTTGGGAACAATTCTCCCACCCAGGGAAAGCGGCTTTCGCAGCCTGTCCTAAGAGCGATTCACCGCTTTTAGATGGGATCGTCGACGAACCCCGAAGAGGTGCGCAGCACGTGCGCCCATCCATAAGCGGAATCGGTCGATGTAGAGATAGGCCGCAGGAACGACGATCAGTGTCAGGACTGTCGAACTAACAAGGCCCCCGATGATCGCGATCCCCATCGACGTTCTTTGGCGAGCCGCTTCGTTGAGACCAATCGCAACGGGAACTGTCCCTGCAATCAAAGCTAAGCTTGTCATCAGGATCGGTCTGAGGCGTGTGCGTCCCGCGCGGATCAAAGCCTCTCCGCGTTCGTAACCGTCATCTTGCAAACGCCGAGCAAAGTCCACGAGGAGAATCGAATTCTTACTCGCGACACCCAAGAGCATGATGATCCCGAGGATCGAGAAAAGGCTCAACGACTCACCCGCAAGGAAGAGCGCCAAGAACGCTCCGCATAGGGCAAGCGGAAGCGCCAGCATGATCGTCATGGGCGTAATGAACGACTCGTACAAACTTGCAAGAACGAAGAAGACAAATAGAATCCCGAGAGCCAGCGCGATCCCGACGCTCTTATTCATCTCGCGGAAGTTTTCCGCATCACTTGCAAACGAGTAGCGCATATCCGCAGGAAGTTTGATCGTTTCTTTCAACGCCGTTTCGATATCGCTGAGAACCGCGCCCAGACTTGCACCAGGCGCTAGCGAAGCACTGATCTGAATCGCGCGGCCGCGGTCCTGCCTATCGACCGAAGCCGGACCTCGCGCCTCTTGAGGTTGCGCAACATCAGCCAGGCGAACGAGCTTTTGATTCATGTTCGGGACGAGAGTTTGCGAAAAGCTCTGCCGCAGATCGCGTTGATCTGGCTTCAAGCGCACGCGGATATCGTATTCGCGACCGTTTGTGCGGAATTTTGCAGGTGTCAGGCCTTCGACTTGCGCGCGAACTTCGGTTCCGACGGTTCGAGTGTTCACGCCGAGAATCTGCGCCATCTGCAAGTTCGGGCGAATTTGCAACTCGGGCTTTCCAGGTTGGTAGCTCGAATCCACGTCGCGAAGACGTTTGTCATTTGCTAAGAGCGTCTCAAGCTCATGCGCGTAACGTTCCAGATCAGCCTGCGATTGGCCGATCAAAGTGACGGCCACCGGCTGCGTTTGACCGCCGCCCGTTGGATCGTACTCGATGATCTTTGGTTCGCCAGTTTTCATCACGTTCAAACGTTCGCGGAGCTGATTTTTTACTTCCGTGGTCGTGAGTTTCCGTTTGTCGTCAGAAACCAAACGAACGTAGATGCTCGCTTCATTCGGTTCACCGGCTCGTCCTCCGACAGTGATCGCCGAGATTGCGACTTCACCCATCGAGCGAATGATTCGATCCGCTTCACTTGCTACGTTGGTCATCGCATCAAGGTTCGCCCCAGGAGCGAGGTCGAGCGAAACGCTGAACTCACCGGAATCTTGATCCGGAATGAACACCTGAGGAATCGCGAACAAGCTGGCAGAACTTACGATGAACACAACAAAGCTAGTTGCGAGAACGGTCTTCGGTTTTTTGAGCGTGTAACGGATGACCTTTTCGTACTTATCTTCAAGCCAAAGTTCGAACTTCTCAAACTTACGCAAGATGGGCCCCATCGTACGCGACCAACGAGATGTTCCTTCGGAGACGTGTTCACCGCTTCCGGCAAAGTAGGCCGAGAGCATCGGCGCGATCGTCAAGGCATCGAAGAGCGAGATTGCCATCGCAAAGCAGACCGTGAGTCCGAATTGCTTGAGGAACTGACCGATGATTCCGCTCATGAACGCCACGGGCAAGAAGATCGCGATCACGACAAGCGTCGTTGCGATGACGGCAAGTTGAACCTCGAGCGTTCCCGCACGCGCGGCTTCGGCAGGCTCTTCACCCGATTCGAGATGGCGGAAGATGTTCTCACGCACCACGATCGCGTCGTCGATCAAAAGACCTACCGCGAGAGACAGCGCTAATAGTGTTACGACATTGACGGAAAAGCCCGTCATCTTCATCAAGATAAAGGCGCCGATTAAGGAGTTCGGAAGAGCCAACGCCGTGATGATGGTTGAGCGACCACTTGCCAAGAAAAAGTAAACGACGAGGATCGTGAGAATAACGCCAATGAAGATTGTTTCTTGGACGTCATAAATATTGGAGCGGATCAACGAACTTGCGTCGCGAATGACTTCGATGCGAGCACCACTGCTCTGCTTTGAGAGCTCTTCGGTCAACTTCGTTGATGCACCGATGGCTCCGTCGGCAACCGCGATCGTGTTTGTTCCCGATTGACGATAGACGTTGATGAAGAGGGAACGCTCACCATTGACGAAAACGCGACTCGTCTCATCTTTGAGAGCATCTTCGACCGTGCCGAGATCACCGATACGCGTAGGTGTTTCGTTACCGAATAGGTAGACGACAGTTGTTCCCACGTCTTTGACTTCGTCGAATTCTCCGATGCTACGAACGATGGTCTCACGGCTTCCTTGCGCGACCTTGCCGCCAGGAATGTTTTGTCCACTCGCCGCAAGGCTTGCGGCGACGGCTTGAACGGAAAGTTCGCGACTCGCCAAGAGATTACGATCGAGTTGTACTTGAATCTCTCGCGGGCGACCACCCAAGATCTCGATCATTCCGACATCGCGGATCTGCTCCAGGCGAGGCTTTACAACTTCGTTGGCGAGGTCAAAGAGCTCAGCTTCGCTGACGTTTGCGCGCAGAGCGAGCGTCACGATCGGCTGATCGTTGGGATTCAATCGACGCACGATCGGATCGTCGGCTTCCGATGGGAGACGCGCGCGAGCAGCGCCGACCTTATCGCGAATCTGTTGTTCCGCATCCTGGATGTTCACGCCGAGTTGGAACTCAGCGACGACTTGACTTAGGCCTTCGACGCTTTTTGAATTCAACCGCTTCAAACCCGCGATCGTGCTGATCTCTTCTTCGATCGGTTCGGTAATGAGGCTCTCGATTTCCGACGGGCCGGCTCCTCGATAAGGAACCGAAACGGTTACGATCGGGAATTCCACGTTCGGAAAAAGATCTACTGGCAAGGAGCGGAAGCTCGTCCATCCGACAACGAGCATAAGCAGAACGATACACGTAATGAAAATCGGTCTGCGAATTGAGAGATCGGCCAAATTCATCTCATCGCCTCCTTACGATTGAGGATGATGCCGCGAGCAACGTCGAACTGCGACCAGCTGCCCCACATCGGCGGCTCGTTCATGCATTCTCATTCGTTGAGATCGATGAACTGAATTTCCGGAAAAAGGAACTCACGTTCCTCCGCACCCAGAAAAAGCTGCTCTCACCTTACTTCAAGCATTAAGAAGCATTTAGCAACTAGCTTGCGGTGAGCCACGCCTTCACTTTCGAAGGCGCCGCCTCAACGAACTTTCAAAGATAGGCGATGGAGTGCCCGGCTTCAATGCTGCCATCGCAAGGTTGCGAAGACTTCAAGGGCTCTCTCCATTCACTTCATACAAAACGATAGACACCGTGCTGCGGCTTGATCGGTGCTGCATCGCTTAATGTTCATCGAGACTTTTTGCTCGTTTATGCTAACGTCTGTCACACATGGATCAAGTCCAAAACTTAGTTGAGTTGCACTCCGGCAAAAAATTGATCGCGCTCGCAAAACCTGAAGCCAAGATCTTGGTCGTGGCGACTTTCTTCCTAGCGATCGGTAGCGCGATGAGTCTCTTGTATCCACAAGCCGTTCGTTCAATCGTGGACGAAGCACTCACTACGCGCAATCTCGTCGCCGTCGATCGTTGGGCTTTTCTCATCTTCGCGGTTTCCGCGCTGCAAGCGGGCGCCGCGGCGATCAGATATTTTTTGTTTACACTCGCGGGTGAACGAGTTGTCGTGCGTTTGCGCGAGAGTCTTTACTCACGTCTCCTAGACCAAGAGATTGCCTTCTTCGACACGAATCGCACGGGCGAACTCATGAGTCGTCTCACGGCTGATTGCTCCGTTTTGCAAAATGCGGTGAGCGTAAACATCTCGATGGCTTTACGGAATCTCACCGGTGCTCTAGGTGGTTTGGTGCTCCTCATCTACACATCGCCGAAACTTGCGTTCATCGTACTTTTGATCATCCCGCCGATTGCAGGCTTTGCCGGGGCGTACGGCAGAAAAATTCGCAACTTCTCCAAAAAGTCTCAAGATGCTTTAGCCCAAGCGTCGACGGTCGCGGAGGAAACACTGAGCGGAGTGCGCACGGTTCGTTTCTTCGCGCAGGAAAATTTCGAACGACGCCGTTACGGTGAAGCACTTAAAGAATCTCTGCGCGCCGCTCGCGAGCGTATCCGTCAAGTCAGTTTGTTTAGTGGTTTCGCTTCCGCGTTCGGCTACGCGGCGGTTGCGGCCGTGCTATGGGCCGGCGGACGCATGGTCGTCTCCGGTTCGATGAGCGTCGGAGACCTCACGCAGTTTTTGCTTTACCTCATGGTGGTCGCGTTTTCAGTTGCGGCCCTAGGAGGCCTATGGGGCGATTTCATGTCAGCGCTCGGCGCAGCCAGACGCGTTTTCGAATTGCTAGAGCGCACACCCGCGATCTCTAACTCGTCTGGACGAACTCTCTCCTCACTCGAAGGACGCGTTGAATTTCGGGAAGTGGGTTTCCATTATCCTTCGCGTGAGGAAGTCGAAGTTTTAAAAACCTTTTCGCTTACCATTGAACCCGGAAAGTCTGTCGCTTTAGTAGGTCCCTCCGGCGGCGGCAAAACAACGGTCGCAAGCCTGCTCGTACGCCTCTACGAGACAACTTCAGGCCAAATTCTCATCGACGGGACTCGCCTAACCGAACTCGAACCCGATTGGCTGCGCGCCCAAATCGGCGTGGTCTCGCAAGAACCGGTTTTGATTTCAGCATCCATCTCCGAAAACATCCGCTATGGAAAACCGAGCGCAACCGATGAAGAAGTCGAACAAGCAGCGCGCATCGCCAATGCGCACGAATTTGTCTCGCGCTTCCCCGATGGCTACGCGACTCTCGTTGGGGAACGAGGTATTCAACTTTCGGGTGGACAAAAGCAGCGAGTCGCAATCGCGCGAGCGGTTTTAAAGAATCCGAAAATTTTGATTCTGGACGAAGCTACAAGCGCTCTCGACACCGAATCTGAACGCCTCGTGCAAGAAGCGCTCGCGCGATTGATGAAAGGTCGCAGTACGCTCGTGATCGCGCATCGGCTCGCCACGATCCGTGGAGCCGACACGATTGCGGTGATCGAAAACGGACGCGTGGTGGAAAGCGGCACTCACGCGGAGCTAATAAAAAACCCGGCAAGTCATTATGCCGGGTTGATTCAACAGCAGATGAATCTGCGCTGAGTTCCGAATTTTATCCGCATTTAGGCTGCGGGTTTGTCCGAATGTTTAGGCGCCACGAGAAGCGAAAGACCAACGGAGCCCCCGATGATCACGGCGATGATCGCAAGCGACCAAGTGATCGGGAATTTTCCATCAAAGGCGTTGTTCAACCAGACCATCTTCAAGCCGACGAAGACAAGGACAAGCGCCAACCCGTACTTCAAGAGGTGGAATTTATCGACCACGCCAGCGAGCATGAAGTACATCGCTCGCAGTCCTAAGATCGCGAAGATGTTCGACGTGAAGACAAGGAGCGGCTCTTTCGTCACGGCAAAGATCGCCGGAACCGAATCCACCGCGAAGATAATATCCGAGAACTCGACGACTAAAAGCGCGACCAGAAGTGGCGTGGCGAAGAGCTTACCGTTGATGCGCGTAAAAAAGTGCGGCCCGTCCATATGGTGACTCACGGGCATGATTTTCTTCAGCCCACGAATCAAAATGTTCTTCTCGGGATCAACTTCCTTCTCGCTCGCAAAGAGCATCTTGATTCCGGTAAAGACCAAGAACGCACCGAAAATGATCACCACGATGTGGTACTTCATCAAGACAGCACCCAGCGCGATGAAGATCGCTCGGAACACCAAGGCGCCAATAATACCGTAGAACAAAATTCGGTGTTGATACGCTTTTGGAATCGCGAAGTAAGAGAAGATCATCACGAAGACGAAGATATTATCGACCGCGAGAGCCTTTTCGATAATGAAACCCGTAAGGAACTCGAGCCCCACTTGTTTCGCCGCAGCGGCCGTATCGATTCCTGCAGCGAGAAGTCTTTCATCGAGCGGAAATTTCCACAAAGCGTACTGGTAGAGCCCGTAGTTAAAGAGTAGTGCCAGCGAAACCCAGACCACGCTCCAAGTGGCCGCTTCTTTGAAAGAGACCTCGTGAGCTGTGCGATGAAAAACACCAAGGTCGAGCGCCAGCATGGCCATAACAAAAAGTGTGAACCCGGCGTAGATCCACCAATATTCGCTGATCGGAAAGAGAATGACTGATTCCATTGAGGGAGGAGCTCCTTATCCGGGATGAAGTAAGCCTCACGGCCGGTAGCCAATCTATCGGAGATCAGGATTGTTGCGAAAATTGATAATGCTCATCGAAGTCTTCGCTTTAAACAAATAAACCGGTATTCGCTATAAGCGATTAAGTCATTCAAGATACTCGGTATTGACGAAGATCCGGAAAGCCTTAGGATGGAGTGGTCAAAAGTCCTCACCGTCTTTCTCCCCTTTTCTTTGCGAGGGATCATGTCCGTAAAACTTGGCGATCAACCCCAATGGCTCAATTACCACCACCTCTACTACTTCTACGTGATCGCGCGGGAAGGCGGGATCGCAAAAGCTTCGCTCAAACTCGGAGTTGGTCAACCAACCCTCAGCACGCAACTCAAACAGCTTGAAGAATCTGTTGGCCAGCCCCTCTTTGAACGGCAGAAACAACGACTTTACCTGACAGAGTCAGGACGTATTGCGTTTGAGTACGCTGAAGAAGTCTTCCGACTCGGGTCGGAGATGGTTGAAGCGATTCACGATCGCCTTGAAAACAAGCGCATCCACGTTCAAATCGGAGCTCTTGATAGTGTTCCAAAAGACCTCATCCGCGAGATCGTATTGAAGACGTACGGGCTCGGTCAGCAGTGTGCGGTTACGATTTTGGAAGGAAAAGGCGATGAACTTTTGCGTGAGCTCCTCGCCCACCAGATTGACGTCGTCGTTTCCAACTATCCGCCTAATGCGGCTCAGTCTTCGATTTACGCAAAGTCGATCGCAAAACTGGACGTTGTCGTTTATGCCTCTCCGAAGTTTGCGCACTTGCGCGAAGGCTTCCCCGAGTCGCTCGACGGTCAACCATTCGTTTTGCCCACGCTTCACAGCCGCTTGCGGGGAGATCTCGATCATTATTTCAAGGTGAATGGAATTCGCGTCGACGTCGTAGCGGAAACGCAAGACACCAGCATCCAGAAATTGCTCGGCCGATCAGGCGTGGGTCTTTTGCCGTTGTCGGAAATTTCATCGGAGAAGATGGCCGAAGAACCCAGCCTCATTCAGCTTGGTAAGTTGAAGAACGTAAATGAAGAGATTTGGTTGATGTCGGCGGCACGCAAGATCGAGAACCCAGTTGCGGCAAGCCTCATGAAGACCTTCGAACTCAATTAAAGTTTGCCTGCTCACCAGCACATTGAGCGGGTGAGCAGGACTTGTGAGTTGGTTACGCGAACCGTTCGCACAGAGGTCGCACGCAAAGGCTACATGGAGGCGCTTGCAGCGGGCGCCTTGATCTTGATCTCCCCGCACGCGATGCGCGCCGGAGCTTTTTTCGACGGATCATCGGGTCCACCGTGCACAATGATAGCGCGGCCTGCGATCGGATATTCGTTATCGATCGAGAGTTGTTGTGCGACGAAACTTCCTTCTGCCATCCCTTTCGAATCTGTTTTGACTTGCGGCAAATCGCCTGCGTGCTTAGCGGGAGAATCGGCGGCCGTTCCTCCGGTGGGTGCGATTTCAGCATAGTGCGATCCGGCCGACTTTGCGTCCTTCGAGCTGCAATCACCAAAATCGTGAATATGGAAACCCAGGTTTGCGTTCGGCTTTAAACCCTGGAGCTTATAGGTGACCTTAAGTCCTTCTGGTGTCTCATCAAATTTGACTTCGCCTTTAGCTTTTGAGTTGTTTCTCGGCTGCATCACGGCGGCGGCGTGGGTTGCGTCGTCTTTATTCGTGCCGCTTGCAGTTTGCCCCTTAGTTGCGTCCGCGACGTGGTCATGCCCCGGGGTCACCGCATTTTGAGTCGTCGTGGTGGGAGCCGCTTGTTGCGTTGAAGGCGCTTGGGCTTGAGCCAGATTCAGCCCCATATTCAACCCCAAATTCGTCCCCAAGTTCGTCATAAGAGCCGCCGCACCTAATGTCGCCATCTGGAAAAATCTTTTCATGCTGAGTCCTCCTATTCACCCATTCTTCCCGGCGGAAGACGGAGCACTCCTGACAAACACAAGAAGAGATCTTGAAACTTGCGCATCAGGCGGGGCGAATCGACACGAGTATTTCGTGAAGAAGTCGAACTCTTCGCGAATTCACGCAGTCTTTAACGCTCGAAAGCCTTACTGTTTGCGTTGATGAACGGGAGGAGAACCATGGCTTCGACAGAACCAAACAAAAGAAATTTAGAACAACAAGCCGAGCAAATCGCCGAGGAAGTCAAAAACCGTACGACGAACGGGAATCGCGAAACGCAAAGCACGACGAAGCCCGGGGGAGCCGAACGCGGCGGCCCCGATCTTGATAAGGCAGAAGAAGATCTCCCGCCCGATATGAGCGCCCACTGACGGGATCTTGAACCAACAGATAAGAGTCTATTGGAGAGCCCATAAAAACATACGATAGCGCTCACCCTTGCGGTTGAGCGCTTTTGTTTATATCTTTGTATGAACTCGCCTGACGAGGAAAGACCCCTCCGAGAGGCTTTGCCGAAAGTGAAAGACTCAAAGCTTGATCGCTGGAGCCTAGGCACCGAGTAGGTAAAGACGTAAGAACGACGAAACCGTTCTTCCTAAATAAGCGTCGCACGAGACATCTCGTCGAAAGCCGGATGGCACCATCCCGCCCTCCCCGCGCGGATTCCGGCCCAATTCGAAATAGAAAATTGAACGAAAAACTGCGCGCCCGCGCTTTGGACCGATTTTGGTTTCAAGGTTTCGATCGCGATTTTAACTCACTCGCCGCTTAAAGGAGGACGAGATGCATTCCCTATTGCCCAAAACCCAAACGGCCGTCCCGCCGCGGACGTTCATTGCAGAGCTAGCGCCGCTCATGGGTCAGCGCGTGAAGATCAAAGGGTGGGTCCATCGCCTACGTGAACACGCCAAGACGACTTTCGTGGTTGTCAAAGACTTGAGCGGAACTCTCCAATGCGTCGTCGCTACTCGTGAAAATCGCGAGAACTTCCGGCTGCGCCTGGAGGATTGCGTTGAGGTCATCGGCAATTTGAATCCGGACGCACGTGTTGCGAATGGAATGGAACTCTTTGTCGAATCCATTCGTATCCTCGCACGCGCCAAGGAAGCTCTGCCGTTCACCTCAGGTTCTTCGATCGAAAAAGTGACGCAAGAAGTTCTCATTGAGAATCGACCACTCGTTTTGCGTCACGCGGAGAAAGGTGAAATCTTCCGCACGCAGGCGCGAATCGTGGAACTCTTTCGCGAGTACCTCACGAAGAATCGTTTCACGGAGATCTTTACTTCGAAGATCGTCGCGAGCGGAACGGAAGGTGGCACGAACCTATTCAAACTACGATATTTCGAGAAGACGGCCTATTTGGCGCAAAGTCCGCAGTTCTATAAAGAGCAGTGCGTGGGCGGTTTAGAGCGAGTCTTCGAAACGGGTCACGTCTACCGCGCAGAGCCGCACGCAACGAGTCGGCATCTAACGGAGTATTATTCCCTCGACGTGGAGCTGGGCTTCATTGAAGGGCCTGAAGAAATCATGGAGCTTGAGCGAGAACTTTTGAATTACATGTTCGAAGTTTTAAATCGTGAAAAGGCCGAAGTTCTTCAGCGTTTTGGAGTTGGGCCACTTCCTTCGATGGAGAAAGCACCCATTTGGGAATTCGGCGAATGCCTCGAACGACTCAAACTCGCTTACGGGAGTGAAGCGATCGAAGGCTTGAGCGAAGACTTAAACGGCGAAGCCGAGAAGCGCTTATGCGAACTCGCGATGCGTGAGTTCGCTTGTCCCGCGGTTTACGTCGTTGGGTTCCCTCTGCACGCTCGACCTTTCTACACCGCCGCGCGCGGAACGGCGGGTGCGGCGCAGAGCTTCGACTTGCTCTTCCGCGGGCTCGAGATCACGACCGGAGGCCAAAGGCTTCACGAGCGAGCGCAGCTTGAGAAGGCGCTTCGCGGCCGAGGCCTTGAGCCAAGTGCCTTTGAGAGTCACCTTAAGATGTTTGAGTTGGGAATGCCACCACACGGAGGATTCGCCATTGGTGCGGAACGTTTGACGGCTCAGATCCTCGGACTCGCGAACATTCGTGAAGCGACACTTTATCCGCGCGACCGCAACAGGCTTACGCCTTGATCAAAAACGATGGCTCCCGGCGGCTTAGGCAGCCGGGGGCTCAGCGCTAATGATCTTATTTCGACCGTCGGCCTTTGCGCGTTCAAGCGCCTCTTCGGCATGTTTATAGAGGCTATTTTGATTGTCCGTCGCCCATTTGTATCCGGCAACGCCGATCGAGATCGTCACTTTGATCTCTTTATCCAGCCCGTGAACGGCGACGTTCATCTCGTAAACTTGTTTACGCAAGCTCTCAGCTACGATCAGGGCGTCCATCGGACTTGTGTCGGGAAGAACTACGGCAAACTCCTCGCCGCCGACGCGCGCACCAATATCGCTTCCACGGATGCGACGCTTGATCACCTGACCAAGCGTGTTCAACACAGCATCGCCGGCCTGATGACCGTGATCATCGTTGATCTTCTTGAAGTGATCGATATCGATCAGAAGCAGGGTGAGCGGCATGCGCTTTTCGGTTGCGCGCATGCATTCAATCCCGAAACGGGAATCGAAGAAGCGACGGTTAAACAGGCCCGTTACCGTGTCGGTGATTGAAGCGAAGTAGAGCGAGCGATTATCAAGGAGAGTGCTCACCTGACCTGAGAGGGCTTCAAGTAAGATGCGGTGATCAACGCCTTCTTCGCCAGGCTTCGTACTCGCCACAAGAACGACGGGACGCTCAAGTCTCGGACGAAAGTACGTGATCCAGAAAAGACCGAATGGCTGAAAAACGACTGACGTCACGAGCTCTTCGTTCGCTTTCTCTTTGAGCGCAGGTCCGAGAAATTTCGCAACTTCACGCAAGCGTGAGCCCATGCGCTTATCGAGACCGAAGGGTTCGATCTCGCCTGTCTGCGGATCCGGGAAGGTAAAGAAATGCGCATCGCGGAAGCTAAGTTCTGTCTTCATACGATTGGCAATCGTGCTGAGCAAAGTTCCCGTATCCGTATAGATCGGAAGTTCAGTCGCAAGCCGACGTAGAAACGCGGTCTCCGATAAGCTGCGCTGAAGATCTCCGATGAGTCGCTCGTTGTTATCGATTTGCACTTTGTATTTCGCGTGCAGGCGGGCCTCAACGGTCACGTCGCGAAGAATGACGTAAAAGAGTTCATCTTGAGAGAGACTCGATATGCGAATTCGGTCGGTGAAGACCTGCGCGCGACCCATCGATCCACTCTTCGTAATGAAACCGACTTCGCGGTATCCGGCCGAATCCGAAACGCTGTCGCCGGATTCACGGAGCGGCTCCCAGCACTCTTCGGGGAGCTCGATGTACTTGACGGCATCTTCGTGAGAAGTCACCGCGCGGAGAGGAGCATCGCAGAGGTGACGAAAGGATTCGTTCGTGTAGAAGAGTTTTCCGTCGCGATCAACAATGAAGACCGCATCGAGAAGGTGATCAAAAATCTTCCACTGCTCTGATACGAGCTCGGCCATGAGCGCTCCTCCGAGATGAGTTGTTGGTGAGGCGACCTCTGCCAACTCTCTCCAAAGAGTTTAACTCTGCCTTGATGTGAACTAAATAAAAACCCTGACAATTCGTCAGGGTCCTGGACGGAATACCGGCTCGACCTGAGAGCGACGAGCCTATGAAATTGCCGGTTATTTTTTCTTATTGGCGTTGCCGCTATCGAATAAGGCTTTGAACTGATCACCGAGAGTGCCGAGCGATTTCGCGGGAGCACCTGCGCTCGAGCCGAATCCCCGCCATGCTTCCGCATCCGGATCTTGCGGGACACCGAGCGAAATCTTGCGGTCTTGATGCTTGATCTCATCGATCTGGACCGTGACTTGATCGCCGACTTTGAGCTTTTCGAAAGGGAACTCCCCGTTCGCAAGAGCTTTCGACTTCGGTAAAAGACCGACTACGCCTTCGTCGAGTTTTACAAACAGACCATAAGGTTCACGACGCTCCACGCGACCTTTCGCGACAGATCCTTCCGGAAACTTCATGGAAACCATCTCCCACGGATCCCCGCCCGCATCTTTCAACGAGAGCAGCAGGCGACGTTCTTCGAGGCGAACCTCTTTGACCATGACCGAGATTTTTTCGCCCTCTTTCATCAGCTCATCTGATTTCACCACACGCTTTGTGTAGCTCATCTCCGAGAGCGGAACGAGTCCTTCGATTCCGGGCGCAATTTCCACGAAACAACCAAACTTCATGCAGCGGGTGACTCGCCCCTGCACGACCTGACCTTCGGAAATCTCTCGCGGGAGGTTTTCCCAAGGTTGAGCCGAAGCTTGTTTCAACGAAAGCGATACATTCAATCTTCCGCCGGTGTCCTCAAACTTGAGGATTTTCACTTCGATCGGTTGACCCACTTGTACGACTTCAGAGGGATCATTTACGCGCGACCAGCCAAGCTCCGAAATATGGGTCAAACCTTCAAGCCCTGGCGCGATCTCGACGAATGCGCCAAATTTTTCTAAACGTGTGACCACGCCTTTCACTAAATCACCAGGTTTGTGGTCTTCGGCGAAAGAAGCCTGCGAAAGTTCTTTTTGCTCTTCGAGAAGTTTGCGGCGCGAAACAACGATATTGCGCCCCCGCTCGGAAAACTGCGTAATGATAAACTCAAACTTGCGACCTACGTAGGCTTCGGAGTTATCTACCCGGCGCAAGTCGATCTGACTGATGGGACAAAACGCAGTTTTCCCCATGACGGCCACGCGGAATCCGCCGTTGACCACTTCAGTGACGCGACCTTCGATCGGCAACATCATGTCGTAAGCGTCTTCGAGGTCTTCAGCCAAGTTCTTCGCGGTGGGCTTTGGCGAGAGCATGATTTGCCCGTTGCGATTTTGCGTAACGTACAAATCAAGGACATCACCGACTTTTTTCTCGAACAGACCTTCTGCATTGAGAAGGTCCGATTTCATCACGACACCGTCATCGGTCGTGCCTGTCGAAACAAAGACTTCTTCTTTGCCGATCGAAAGAATTTCGCCGTGAACTTTGTCACCAACGTTAAGCGTACGACCGACGCCCGTCAGAGAGGCTTCAAAAAGCTTCGCGAAATCAGAAGAAGAGTTGTCATTTGCATCATCATCGAAAAGATCGGCCATGAGACCCTCATTGGACTGGTTGATTCAAGAGGCTGGACGATAGCGCAAACTCGATAGGCGGTAAATTCCCACGTCGAAAATTTCGGCAAAAGTCGTGCTTAATGCGGTGGCTCAACGCTCGTCTCCGAAAGGAAAAGAATGCTTCACCGCCCGGGGAGGACCTTTTTCCCGAATCTGGCTCAGATCAGCTTGCGCCTCTCGTGGCCCATCTCAGGGTCTGCCTAGGCCGAGAACTGACCTTTAACCGGAGGAGAAAATCATGGCTCAAGCTCAAAACCCGAACGAAAGCGCTCCCCTTCAGGGATTGAGGATCGCGATACTCTGTACAGATGGCGTTGAACAATCGGAACTCGAATCTCCACGTGAGGCCTTGCTGAAAGCAGGCGCCGAAGTTGAGATCGTGTCCCCGAACAGCGATCGTCTCCAAGCTTGGAAGCATTTTGACAAAGCCGACTTTTTTGACGTTGATACGAACCTCGCCCACGCTCGCGTCGACGACTATGATGCGCTTGTTCTTCCTGGCGGCGTAGCAAACCCAGATCAACTTCGCGCCGACGAAGATGCGGTCAGTTTCGTTAAAGGTTTCGTGGAAAACAAAAAGCCCATTGCGGCGATCTGCCACGGGCCCTGGACTCTCATTGAAGCTGGCGCGGTCAACGGTGAAGAGATTACGTCTTGGCCTTCACTCAAAACGGATCTCACCAATGCAGGCGCCCGTTGGAAGGATGCGAGCGTCGTGTCCTCCAATTTGCTTGTCACGAGTCGTAAGCCTGATGACCTGCCGGATTTCAACGAAGCCATGATCACGCTTTTTGGAAACCAAGTTGAAACGAGAAGTGAGGTTGGTGGAACTAGCTTAGGCAAACAGAAACGATCGCAAGATCGCCAAACGCCGTCAGTTGCGCCGTCGGCGCAGATCTAAATGACTTGCCCCAAAAGATGAATTGAAAACGAAAGGAGAACCGGTTGGCTCTGGCTCTCCTTTCTACCTTCTAATTTCAAACTCGAAGATCATTTGCAATATCTCCGAAGTTCGAACTAGAAGCGACGTTCGCATCCCAACAACCGACAAGCCGGAATGATCGAAAACCGGTTACAAGTATTCACGGCTTTTTGCCGTGCTCGCCACAAGTTCCAGTCGTAAGCGTAGAAAGTACGGCCGATCAAGCTGCGGGCGTAGCAGACAAAGCGGCGTTGTGCGCCGACCTCATCGCCCTGCTGACCAGTTTGGAATTCGGCGGGGAGCTGGGGTGTATTCAACTCTGCAGGAGCTGAATATGCAGGAAGAGCGGCTAAACAAACAAATGCGGATAAGACGAGCTTCTTCATAGAGAGTCCCTCCTCTTTTGCCGCGCCCAAGCCCCGAAGCTTGCGCGCGGGGTGGTTGGTTCAGGACCAAATTGCTCCTCCGAGCCTCGCAATGCAAATCGAGTTTATTTAGGTGTCAGATTCCGAGCTGTCCTAATCTGGCCCACTTAGCCTGTCAGTTGTTCTATCACGCTCAAGCCTAGCTCGCGCGTCGGTTTGGATCAGGCCCAAAGAACCTTGGCGTATCGGTTCCATCCTGCATCGTCCTCCTAAAATCGCCATTGCTATCTACCTATTGGTAGGTAAGATAAAGCTAGACCTTACAGGAGAAAACGACATGACGAACCCTCGCAGCCCGCGACGTGTGGCGATCCTCGGTGGTACCCGAATCCCTTTCGTTAAATCATTTACGGCGTATCCAACGGACTCTAATCAAGAAATGTTGATTCACGTCCTCACCAAACTCGTTCAGCAGTTTGGCTTACAAGGCAAAAAAGTCGGGGATGTCGCATTCGGTTCCGTCATGGCTCACTCGGGAGATTGGAACCTTTCACGCGAAGTGGTTCTCGGCTCGGGCCTTGCCCCCGAAACTCCGGCTTTCAATGTCCAACGGGCTTGCGGCACAAGTCTCGATACAACGAATTTGATCGCGCTCAAAATCGCGAGCGGTCAAATTGATGTCGGTATCGCCGGCGGCTCTGACACAAACAGTGACTTACCCGTTGTTTACCGACGCGATCTTGCGCAAAGGCTCGTAGCGGCGGGCCGCGCAAGAAGTCTTGCCGAAAAAGTGAGAGCCTTTTCGGGCCTAAGCCTTGCGGATTTAAAGCCGCGTCTCCCCGCCGTCGTTGAGCCACGAACGAAGATGTCGATGGGTCAGCACTGCGAAGTGATGGCAAAAGAATGGAAGATCACGCGCGAAGCGCAAGATCAGCTGGCATATGAAAGCCATCAGAAAGCGGCCAAAGCCTATGAGCGCGGCTTCTACTCGGATCTCGTGACTGAATACAGAGGGTTAACGAGAGACGCGATTCTCCGCCCCGACACGACGGTGGAGAAGCTCGCAAAATTGAAACCAGCCTTTGATACTTCGAGCGCAGGAACGCTGACAGCCGGGAATTCAACAGCTCTCACCGACGGAGCTTCGGCAGTTCTCCTCGCGTCAGAAGATTATGCAAAACAAAATGGTTTTCCGATCCTTGCTTACTTAGTCGATGTGCAAACGGCCGCGGTTGATTACGTCTCGGGTAAAGAAGGTTTGCTTATGGCACCGGCGGTCGCGGTGAGTGAAATCTTGAAACGCAATAACTTGAGTCTGCAGGATTTTGATCTCTACGAAATTCACGAAGCTTTCGCCGCGCAGGTTCTCTGCACCCTAAAGGCCTGGGAATCGGAAGACTATTGCAAAACGGTACTCGGTCGCGACAAGGCCATGGGTTCGATTGATCGCAACAAGTTGAACGTCAACGGCGGAAGCCTCGCTGTCGGGCATCCATTCGCGGCCACTGGTTCGCGTATCGTCGCAAGCCTTGCGAAAGCACTTCGCGAACGCGGCGGCGGTCGTGGACTCATTTCGATCTGCACGGCAGGCGGTATGGGCGTCGTTGCGATCGTGGAGGCTTGAAGAAAACGCGATAACGCGAACCATTTCGATTCAAGGCAAGACGTTGGTCCTCGCGTCTTGTCCTGAATTTCTTTCGGCAATTTTTTCGGCAATTTTTTGGCCACTTTTTCTCGGCTTTGATCTTTGGACATTTGATTGCTCGTGCGCTCATTCGGCTTTTCGGAGACAATGGAAGAGTCTTATGAGCGGAGGATGACGATGGCTTCTGGTGATGCAGCTGAGATCAAGAGCATGCTTGATCTGCTTTCTGACCAATTAGGAAAAGAATCTGTTCTCGAACTTGTGGACATCTACGTCGACAACTCCGCAAAACAGCTTGTGAAGCTTCAAGGCTTTTTCGCTGCAAACGATTTGAAAAGCGTTAACGGCGAGGCCCATAGCTTGAAGTCTTCAAGCGCTAACATGGGCGCTCAGGGCATTGCCGAATTGAGTTTGAAACTCGAAAAAGCGACGGCGCTCGATGAGACGGCGAAGAGTCTCTTGCAAACTCTTGCGCAGGATCTCACGGCTGCTCAAGAGTGCATGCTCAAGTGGAAGATCGCTAACGCTTAATCGAGCAGCTTTCGTGGGCGTGGTTCACGACTAATAAGCACCACTCGCGACCCGGATGCTCCGCACGAAAGCTTTCGACGTATCCGCCCGCCCGTTGAGTAACGAAGACCGTCTTACCATCGCTTCCGCCAAAGGCCAGGTTAGTCGGCTCCTTCGCCGTTGTCGCAACTTCGCGCTCAACACTCCCGTCTGGTCTCACGATCGCGATCGTCCCTTTTTCGATACGAGTGACAAAGATGCGACCCGCTTGATCAACACGAAGTCCGTCGACGTCGAAATCTTTGAATTTGATCACGAGCTTTGGATCTTTAAGTTCATCTCCCGCAACCTGGTAAGACCAAATCTCACGCGAAAACGACTCGCTCACAAAAAGCGTTTGATCATCCGGACTCAAATCGATCCCGTTTACGGGACCCAATTTTCGTTTTGCTCGAAGCTCCGTGCCGACGACTTCTCCATTCGCCGTTCGCGAAATTTTCCAAAGCTTGCCGGTGCGTTTCTTCCAGAAGGGATCACTCGCGTACAACGTGCCGTCTCGAGCGGTGGTGAGATCGTTGGGTTGATGAAAAGCCGGGCTGGTAAATAAAATTCGCGCTTCCATTTTACCGTCGGGCGTTTTCACTACCTCCAAGATATTATGTTTCTTATAATCGGCTACGAACATTCGGCCATCGCGGTCGAACCGGATCGCGTTTCCGATACTCCCCTTAGGAAGTTTCACGTAAATCTCAGGTTCCTTGTTGCCCGCGATAGGGATGCGACCGATCGTTCCCTGCTCTTTAAAGTTGACGACAAAGAGATCACTCGCTGAAGGCGAAGCCGGCCCTTCGATTCCTTTCGTAAAGAGCCCCTTGGCGGTGACCGGTCGACTCACGTAAAGGCTCAAATCTTGTGTCGGCGCTGGCGAGGCGTTCACCTGCAGCGAGATCGCGACAAGAAGAGAATTCGCTGAAGTGACGAGCGTCAGCTTACGGTGCAGCAAGGTACTTCACCGAAACGTAGTAGCCGTCAGAATCTTTGCATTCACCGTTGAGAAAACGATCGGCTGGTCGGTAGATCCTCGCGAAGCCGGGTTTGTCCTTCGGTTTTCCATCGACGACGACGACAACCGTTTCGGCCGCAATCGATCCGCAGTTCGCGTCTTTGCGATTGCGAAGCTTAAGAGATGGAGAGGTTTGCAATTTGATTCGTTTGCGCTCCCCGGGCACCATTGTGCTGACGAAGGCATCTAAGTCCTCCAGCAAAGCGCGGTAGGAAGGATCATTCTTAATCAGTTCAAGACCGTTTGCGGGCATCACTTTCTCCGATCCTTTCCCCCAAGTTCGACGATGGAGCCTGCCGGATTCAGGATCGCCTGGGTAGATCCATCCGTCTTGAGAGAGCATGAACCGCGCGACGGTTAAATCTCTCTGTCCTGGGGAGAGTTCAGGCTTCAAGTCAAAATCCGAGTGACAGCCCATACAATGCTTTTCGACGAACTGCGTGCGGATTCGCGTTAGACGCTCGCGATTCTTTTTGTCTTTACCGATGAACGTCAAGAGTTCGTGGATCTGTTCTTCACCGCGGGCATCACAGGCCAGCGCTTCGGCCTTCTTCTTCGACGAGGGATCACGATCCACCCTTAAAATCGTTTGGTTCTTATCTTCAACGATCCAGATCGCTCCTTCGCTATCAAAGGAGATGTTTGTGGGAGCACCTTGCGGCCTCACTCCGTTCACTTTGTGCCAATCGCCGATGAGTTCTTCAAAAGGAGCTGCGGCCACTTGGCTTGCGCTTTCCGTTTGGTACGGCCGCCGTTTTTCGGGAGCGCAGCTCACACCGTAAAGGACCGGTGGCTCTTCGACCTTTGGAAATCCTTTTTCATCGACCGCGAACGAAATCAGTCGGCTCCCGGTCGGGCGATAACCGTGCAAGCTAACGACCAGATGATTCTTAAGTTCAGGGAAGCGATCCGCGTTGTAATAAAACATCCCGAGCGGCGCTGAATGCGGCGGAAGCAAAGAGAACGGTGCTTTGTAGAGCGCGTTTCCACTGCACATGCTCTGGAACTTCGACTTTGATTTGAGGAAGTTCGCGTACTCCGGGCTTGGGCTATCGAGATCGTAACAATAGGGCCAACCGTAATGGCGCCCCTCTTCGAGCGCATTGAGTTCTTCGTTGGGTTTCATGGCATCAGGTAAATCGCGCGCATTCTCCCCTTGCAAGAACGCAAACCCCGGCTCAGGAAAACGCGGATGCATCGCGAGAGCCATGGAGTTGCGAAGTCCGCTGGCGTAAATGACGTGCGGAGGGTTCTTATCGCCTTTTTTCAACTCAGGGAAAATTCCGTTAGACGGCGGAGTAAAAACCCATACTGAAGCCATGGCTTGAGGGCCTTCTCCGGGAGCGCAAGACGTCGTTTCCGACTTCGAAGGCGACGAGATGCAGTTGTCCGTCGGAGCCCCGACGTTCAGAAACAAACGTCCTGAAGAATCGAAGACGAAATACTTCAAGGGATGCGCATTCTTCTCTAGCTTCGTCCCGGCAGAAGTCACCGGCTCCCGGCCCGGAAGGTTTTGGAGAATCGTTTCGACCGTCGTCTCCGGCTGCGCGTGAAGAGGATCAAAGCGGAAGACGCGATCAATTTCGCCTACGTAAACTTTGCCATCAGGGCCTACTTGCAAACCGTGAGGAGCGTCTAAAGTCTTAAGGAGAACCCGTATCCGTTTTCCTTCGGACGCCTGAGGATCCAAGAGCAAAACGCGTCCTAAGTTTTCACCCCAACCGCCCATATCGGCTACGACGTAGAGCTTTGAGTTCGGAATTTGCACAATGCTGCGGGGGAATTTGAGGCCATCTTGCGAACTCGCGACGATCCCCGTGCAGAAGCCAGCGCGCATGCCGACTTTCACTTTCGGAAATTTTAAGCTTCCTTCACCGCACGTCTCGTCATTTACGGCATAGCCACTTAGCTTACGCGCGCTTGCCGTTGCTCTCGGAACAGGTTGCACTTGATCTTGACTTGCGGTGAGGCCTTGCCCACGTGGTTCACCGGAAGATTCGGAGCTACTCATCGGCATTTGTTTACAAGCGGTTGGTAAACTTGCAACGGCCGCAAGGATCGCGAGTGACGGCAAAGTGAAATTGATCAACTTCCGCTTCATGCAGAGCTCCTCAAAAAGCTACGGATGAACAAAGATGGGTGACTGCTAGAATGATCTACCTGATCAATTTAAAGACACTTCCCTTTCGAGGATAGATAAATTTCCTTCAGCGGCGAGAGCTTTCTGGCGATCGCGTTTCTTCGACGACTAGACTAAAGTTCAGTTGATCGCATCAGCCAATCGATCTATCAGCTCTCGCTTCGCGACAGGTTTGGTCAGAGTCATATCGCAACCGGCACGCAAGCATCGATCTAGCTCTTCGCGCATGGCGTGCGCCGTCAGGGCAATGATGGGTTTGGCAAAGCCAAGCTTTCGAAGTTGTGCGGTTGTCTCGTACCCATCCATGTAAGGCATTTGAATGTCCATCAGGATGGCATCCCAATCGGAGCTTCCAAAGAGTTGAACGGCTTCTTGCCCACCGGCTGCTTGCTCCACCTCGATTCCGGCCGGACGCAAATAGCGTTCAATGAGCGTTCGGTTATCGATAACATCATCGACGACGAGAATCTTTTTACCCGTTAACCGCTTTGCGGAATCAGATAATTCTTTTCCTTGGCCATTCTTTTGGCCTTTTCGCTGGTCGTTTCGTTGGTCATTTCTCTGACCATTTCTCTGGTCATTTTCCTCGTAATAACCTTGCGTCGAAGCGATTTCTGCGGCGGCCGATCGCTCCAGTTGCGGCGCGCGAATCGAAACGAGAAACGTGGTTCCTTCGCCAGGAATCGACTTAATGATCAAAACATCTCCGCCGAGGTTTCGCGCTAGCTGCTTCGAGATCGCTAAGCCTAAGCCTGTTCCGCCGTAAATCCGCCTTGTTGAAGAGTCCGCTTGCGCGAAGGGTTCGAAAATCTTTTGCACTTCCTCTGAGCTCAGACCGATTCCTGTGTCGTGAACTTCGAACCTGATTTCCTTCAACGGAGCGGCATCACGCACGTCGGCCGAAACTTTCACCGATCCCCGATGGGTGAACTTGATCGCATTCCCAATGACATTCAACAAAATCTGCTTCAAGCGAAGAGGATCCGAAACGAAACGGTTTTGGATCCCCTCGCCTCGATGGAATTCAAGGGCGATTCCTTTGTCGCTGGCCTTATTGTTGAGGGTAGCTTCGAGATCTTTAAGAAGCTCGTTGAGATCGAATTCATTTTTCTCAAGTTCAAGCCTCTGGGCTTCAATGCGTGAAAGATCAAGAATATCATCGATGATTCGCAACAAGAGCTTGCCGTTGCGACTGATGCTCGAGATACACTCGTCGCGATCTTGCGCCGCCAATTCCGATTGCGAGAGCACGTCAGCAAAACCTAGCACGGCACTCAAGGGCGTACGAATTTCGTGCGACATATTCGCAAGAAAGCGGCTCTTCGCAATGTTGGCGGACTCAGCTTCTTCTTTTAAGTGAGCCATCATCCCGATTTGATCGCCGAGGAGGCGACTTTGCTGGTCAAGGCGTACGAAGACGCGAACTTTTGCGCGAACGATATGAGGATCGAGAGGCTTAAATAAAACGTCGACGGCGCCGCTTTCGTACCCTTCAAAGATGAGACCCGAGTCCGCCGCTTGGGCCGTTACGAAGATAATCGGTAGATCCCGACTCCGATGCACACCGCGAATGAGCCTCGCGAGTTCAAAGCCGGTCATCGTCGGCATTTGCACGTCTAGAAGCGCAAGTCCGAAATCATGATCGAGAAGTAAGTCGAGCGCCTGATCCGGAGATGAGGCCGTGTGGATTTCGACGTCGCTAGCTTCTATCAGCCGCTGAAGGGCGATGATGTTCTCGCGAAGATCGTCGACGATGAGAATCTTCGTTTTCATAAGCTCAACTCCGTTTGGCTATGAACAAAACTGTTTAACAGATCAGCGATCGAACCAAGTTCGAGTACAAAGGACGGTTCGAATCGATTGAGTGCGGCGCGCGGCATGAAGGGCGACTCAGCCTCTTCGGGATCTTGCACGATCGTGACGCCGCCACTTTCGTGTATAAGCTGTAAACCTTCAGCTCCGTCGCCGTTTGCGCCGGTGAGCAAAATGCCGATCGCTCGCGATTTCAGTGAACGCGCAACCGACATGAAGAAAACATCAATCGAAGGGCGCGAGTACATCACCGGATCATCCACACTAAGAGCGACCGTGCGATCACGCTCAACTAAAATGTGATAGCCAGGGCAAGCCATATAGACAATGCCAGGCTCCAGTTTCATTTTGTCTTCGACCTCGACAACGCGGGCACCAGTGCCTCCGCCGTAGATCAAACCCACATCTAGGCGCGCAGTCGGCGGCATATGTTGAACAACGAGGATAGGAATATGAAACTCGGGATGAAGGTACGTTAAGAGCTTCCGGATTGCCGCGACTCCGCCCGCTGAAGCCCCTACCGCTATAAGTTCGATTCGTCTTGCTCGCGGATTAGACATGCAGACCCCGAGACGTCATCGCGCGTTTGCGATAGATCCGCCATTTCTCACTGACCGCATCGAACTCGGTTTCAACTTTTGAGAAACGAATGGCCTCTTTACTGCCAAGGCAAAGAAGTCCCCCGTAGCAGAGCGAATCCGTAAGAAGACGCAAGACTCGCGCTTGGAGCGTTTTATTAAAATAGATCAGGACGTTTCGACATAAAACGAGCTGGCACTCCGCAAAGACGCCATCTGTTACAAGGCTGTGTTCCGAAAAAACGACGTTACGGAGGAGATCCGAATTCATCTTTACCAAGCCATAGTCGGCCGCATAGTACTGACCAAAAGAATCTCGACCGCCCGCTTCTTGGTAGTTGCGCGTATGCACTTTGATATCGTCCGTGCGATAAATTCCGTCTTTAGCGGCCCTGATCGCACGCGGATTGATGTCGGTGGCGTAGATCGTGGTCTTCTCTTCGATTCCCTCTTCGCGGAATAAAATCGCAAGCGAGTAGATTTCCTCGCCCGTGCTGCAACCAGCGCTCCAGACTTTGATGGTCGGATAAGTTTTTAAGATCGGCACGATCTCTTGGCGTAGGCACCGAAAGAATTCGGGATCGCGAAACATCTCGCTCGTGGTCACCGTTAGTACGGAGAGAACCTGACGAAACATCGCGGGATCACGAAGCAGTGAGCGCAAAGCCTCCAACGGATCGCTGAAGCGAAAATGGCGAAGTACCGCTTCCACTCTTCGGACCATCGAAGCCTCGGAATAATCTTGAAAGTCGTAGCCGTACTTCAGCCGAATGCCTTCGATGAAGAGTCGAACTTCAGTTTCATCAAGCGCTAGATTCACAGCGTCGCTCCTGTTCCCGGATGCGCGCCACTACCAGGAACCCAAACGCTTAAGAGAGAAAGAAGATGAGTTAGGTTTATCGGTTTTGGAAGGTAGTCGTTAGCACCGGCTTCGATGCAGCGCTCTTGTTCACCTTTCATGGCTTTCGCGGTGAGCGCAATCATCGGAAGATCTTTGTGCTCGCGCTGAGCGCGGATACGTTTCATCGCCTCGAGCCCATCCATTTTCGGCATCATGATGTCCATCAAAACGAGGTCCGTTTCTGGTCGTACTTGGAGCTTTTCCAAAGCTTCAATCCCGTTGCGCGCAACCGTGACCTTGAAGCCTTCAGCTTCCAACGCGCTCGTTAAAGCGAACAAGTTACGCAAATCGTCGTCGACGAGAAGAACGCTTTTGCCAGCGAATCGTTTCGCCTTTCCCTGCGACGATGATCCTCGAAACTCAGATTGTTCAAGGCCGAGCTCGCCAAAGCTTTGTCTTCTTTCGTCCTCGGGCGCTTGAGCATCGACGCGGTGGAGGAAGAGATTCACTTCATCCAAGAGGCGTTCCGGCGACTTTGCGCCCTTGATAATAATGCTATCGGAGTAGCGGCGGAGACGATCTTCTTCCTGCGGCGAAAGATCCTTACCGGTATAGACGATGACGGGAGGCAAGGCGACGGCGCCCCCACCACCTAGAGATTCTAAAAGCTCAAAGCCCGACATATCCGGTAATTTGAGGTCCAACACCATGCAGTCGATGCCACCCGCTTTCAAGAGCTCAGCGGCTTCGTGACCGCTCGAAACGGAGAGCACTTCCGTTCCCTTGGCCGCGACAAGCTCGTTGATCGCTCGATTTTGTGTTTCGTCGTCCTCCACGATGAGGAGCCTTTTGACCTTCTTGTCGATGACGCTCTCGATACGAGTGAGGGCCGCACGTACACCGTCAACCGTCACGGGACTCGCAAGGAACCCAACAGCTCCGAGCCGAAGAGCATTATTTTTATAATCAGAGGCCGAGATCATGTGCAAAGGAACATGGCGAAGTCGCGGTGTCTTTTTGAGCTTCTCGAAGAAATTGAGTCCTTCAACATCGGAAAGTTTTGTATCGAGAAGGATAGCGTGAGGCACAACCTGTTCCATGAGCTTCAAAGCTGCACCGCTACTCTCCGCGAGAAGCGGCGTAAAACCGTGAGATCTTGCAACTTCAGCCACGGAGTCACGAAACTTGAGATCATCCTCGATGATCAAAAGAGTTTTGGCGTTCTTCGATAATCCCGAGAGTGGTCCTCGTTCCGTGGGATTTACGTCTTGCGCCCCCGTCTCTACCGCGATCTGGTTTCTCGAAGTTTGTGCCGTGTTCGATAACTCTATCGGCTTCTCGACAATGGCCGTCGAAGCCGACTTCAGTCCCGCATCCGAAATCTCGGTCGGAATTTCAACCGTAAAGCAGCTGCCCTTTCCTTCTTCACTCTCAATCGTAATTTGTCCGCCAAGAAGGGCCGCGAGTTCTCGACTGATCGTTAAACCAAGACCAGTGCCGCCGTAACGTCGACTCACCGACCCGTCGGCTTGCTCGAAGGCTTCCCAGATGAGTTGTTTTTTGTCCTCAGGAATTCCGATCCCAGTATCAGTAACCGAAACTCTGAAGTTAGGTTTATCTGTTCCAGTAGCGCCCTCAGAAGCCGTCACCTGCAATTTGACTTCACCTTTTTCTGTAAATTTCAAAGCGTTCGAAACGAGATTACGGACAATTTGCTGTAGACGCTGGCGATCGGTGCGCAGCTCTTTCGGTGCGCCGTCTGAGATTTCGATCTTGAAACCGATATTCTTGCTTTCAGCCTGAGGACGGAAGGAAGATTCAAGCTGCTTGATAAAACTGACCGTTGAGAAAAGTTCCGGCCTTGCTTGCAGCTTTTTCGCTTCAAGCTTTGACAGATCCAGGATGTCGTTGATGAGTTCGAGTAGGTCTTGACCTGCATCGCGGATCGTTTTTGCAAAGTCGATCTGCTGCTGATTGAGGTTCTTTTCTTTATTCTCTTGGAAGATCGTAGCCAAGATCATAACGCTATTAAGTGGTGTCCTCAGCTCATGTGACATCTTGGCGAGGAACTCAGATTTGTACTGATTGGCGCGCTCAAGCTCTTGAGCTTTTTCTTCAATGCGCTTCCGACTTGTTTCCAGGGCCTGATTTTTCAAATTCAAGCTTTCCTGTTGGCTTTCGAGGGAGCGAGCTTGCGTTTCTAGCTCTTCGTTCACCTGCCGCAATTCTTCGGTTTGCGATTGCAACGCTTTTTCCGACTGGAGGAGAGCTTTCGTTTGTTCTTCGAGCTCTTCGTTCGTCGTCCGCAGCTCTTCTTGTTGCATTTGAAGCTCTTCGGCTTGCCGCTGAGTTTCTGTCAAAAGTGAGTTGAGGCGTGAGCGGCCGCGAGCCGAAACAAGACTAGCTCCGAAGACCTCGCGAATCTGCTCGATCCAAGCGATCTGTCTTTCATCCGGCCGGTGAAAGGTTGCCAGCTCTAATAGCCCCGCGAGTTCTCCTCGGAATTTAAGAGGGACGAAGACGATCGTGCTTGGTCGGGCCGCACCCATCTGGCTCGAAAGCGAGAAGAACGTAGGAGGCACGTCATCAACAAACGTGAAAGATTCAGCTTCTGCCGCTTGGCCGACGAGTCCTTCTCCGACGCGGTAACTGTTTCCATTCCCATTTGCGCGTAGGTGACCTGACGATTCCAGATAGACGTTCACGAGCGGAAAGCCGAGCTTTTCCTTAACGAACCGGGCGATGTTCGAAGAAAGTGAATCAAGCGCGAGATCTCCAGCCACCAAAAGTCCCGCTTCGTGAGCCGAAGCTTTGATCCACGCTTCCTGACTTTTGCGCGCAGCCTCAGTCGCTTGTCGACGCATCTGTTTTACGAAGGAAGTAAAAAGCAAACCGAGAACAACGACATTTAGAATCGTGGAGCCTATGAGAGTTGCAAAAACAATCCGGCTTTTTTCACCCGCTTCGGCCGTTCTTTCTCTTAGCAACTTACTTTCATTCTGATTGAGGTCATCAGCGAGCTTCCGGACGCGCACCATTTCTTGCCGCCCTTGCGCTGCGAAGTCTGCGTACGAAGATGGAGTACGAACCGTTTGGAAACGATTTAGCGCTTGATTCATGAGGGCGATCCGACGATCGATGGCGCTTGCAAACTCCTCAACGCGCGCTTTTTGATCCGAGTTGTCCGTGACCAACTCACGCAGGCGAGTCAAATGCATCTGCGCATCGTCGATGAGTGTGCTGCGAATCTCCAAGGGGGCGGCCTCGGGCCGAAGCATGTAGCCACGTTGTTCGCTCTCCGCACCGACTAAAGCGGCCGTGATCGCTTCGATCTCGTGGAGAACTCGATGAGTGTGATCAACCCAAGCTTGTTGTCGAAGGGACTCCGAGATTGTGGTCGAGAGAAACCAGCTATTGAGAAAAAGGATTAAAAGTCCCGCACCGAAGAGAGCTGACAAAACTTTCAAGCGAAAGGGCAACTGCTTCGGCATTGAACCACCTCCTGGTCCGGCCTCGAGTTTGACTACGTCCGGCTTCGCTTCTTAGCGCCCAATCACGATTCCAAGCGGAAGCTTCTGTCGTCTGAGACAGGGTTGACTTTTGCTTTCGATCAAAACGTTGAACAAAAACTCCTCCTCGCCCTCGTGGGAGACAAAGCGTCGCGAAAACGAAAGCACGGAACAGATGATTCAGAATTATCTATCTAGCGTTAAGAAAACCGCCGAACAGTGTAGAACTTCAATCAAGTTTCATACACATCCGACAACTCTTCACTCATTAGGTTTTTACGAGTTGTCGCCATTATCACAGCGAATTCGAGAATCCCTCACGAAAGCAAACCACTTCCGGATCTATTATGGCTGGCAGCTTGGAACGATTTTTCCGACCGACCAACCGATAAGAACCACCAGAAGAACTAAGTGAGAATCAACTAAGAACAAGACAGCAAACGCGAGAGAGAGGGAGGGAGCAGAGAATGGCACAGACGTCGATCGTCGATGAGTTCATGAAGAAACTGCAAGAAGCGGAGCGCACCGGAGATGTTAAAGACCTCGTGACTCTTTTCTCAGAAGGTGCTGAATGCACAGCGCTGACTCGCCATAATGTCCACGCAAAGAATGAAGGACAGCCGCAATCACCTACGCAATTCTGGCGTCAATACTTAAAGGCCTTCGATTCAATCCAGTCGAAGTTCAACAACGTTATCGACAACGGTCGATTTGCGGTCCTTGAATGGCATTCAACGGGGTGTCTGCCGATGGGTCTTCCGATCGATTACAACGGAGTAAGCATCCTTGAGTATGATGCAGACAACGTTCACAAGTTTCGCACTTACTATGATTCGGCAGCCCTACTTCCGTACGCCGCTCGCGCCGAGAAGACGCATTCTCAAACGGTCGGTAATCCGGAGATCAATGCGACTGCGAGTTCCTGATTCGAACCTAGGGTTTGCTTCGCTCTGATTGTTGATGATTCTTTTTGCGATCTGCCAAAGAAATTTGAACGTGACGAACTTTGTGGAGATGAGATGACTCACGAAAAACAACAACGTGTCCTGAGATTTTGGTTTGGTGACGACCCCCTTAAACCACTTGCAAACCGCTCGCTCTGGTTCGCCCGCAGTGCCGAAGTTGATTCGATGATTCGCGAGCGCTTTGAGCCTTTGCTGAGCGAAGCCGCAACCGGAGCTTTCGACGATTGGGCGAAGACGAAAGATGGTGCCCTCGCCCTCGTGGTTCTCTGCGACCAGTTCCCGCGCAATATGTATCGCGACGACGAAGAAGCTTTTCGCTACGACGATCGCTCGCTGAGAGCTGCACAGATCGCGATCGACCACGGACTCGATAAAGGCATGTCTGTAGTCGAGCGAGTTTTTCTGTACCTTCCGTTTGAACATAGCGAAAACATCGATGTGCAAAACCGATCGGTCGAGCTCTATCAAGAACTCATGGAAGAAGCGCGCGATGAAGAGCGCTCTTTCATTCAGGAAGCCCTCGACTATGCTCTTCGCCACCGCGAAATTATCGCGAAGTTCGGTCGCTTCCCTCATCGCAACGATCTTCTCGGAAGGTCGAGCACGAAAGATGAAATCGAATTCCTCAAACGTCCGGGGTCTGCTTTCTAGCAGCTGAGTTGAAGCTCTGCTCTCCAAAAAAATTTATGCTTGTCGCGCTCGGCGAAAGGCCGAGCGCGGAGTGAAACGTGTTGCGAAAAATCCACATGCAATCGACTCCGAGTCGGGGGATTTTGTCATGCGGAGACAGGGATAGTTTATTAGGAGGTCAATCATGGAATCGAGGACGATCCCGCCGGGCCACGCGAGCGCTCGGCAAACCGAGATGGGCGAACGTTTCAATCGCGTACTTTTCTCGGCTTTAGATGCACTGGAATCCCAGAGCATTCCCTTTGCATTGATCGGCGGAATCGCGGCGAGTGGATTAGGCCGCCCGCGCTCCACGCATGACATCGACATCTTCGTTCGACCTGAAGACGCTGACGCAGCTTTGGAGGCCCTAGGTAAAGGCGGCTTCGAAATTGAAAAAACGGATCCTCGCTGGCTCTACAAAGGCTGGATGGAAGATCAAATGGTCGACATCATCTTCAAGTCGCAAGGAGATATCTACTTCGACAACGAGATGAGCAGCCACGCGCGAAAAATCCATTTTCACGGTCGAGATATTCCCGCCGTCGCTCCGGAAGACTTGTTGATCATCAAGGCGGCGGTTCATGCCGAAGTAGGTCCGCACCACTGGCACGATGCGCTCGCGATTTTGTCGCACGCAAACCTCGACTGGCAGTACTTGATGAGACGCGCCCGTCGCGCCGCTCGTCGCGTGCTGGCACTTTTGATTTACGCTCAGTCGAACGACATCTGGATTCCCAACAACGTGATCCACGAACTCTTCTCGGGTATCTTCGGTCAAAATCCAAACAAGAATCAGCCCGAGCCGCATAAGACGTTCGCGAGTCAACAACAACCGGCTCCCGCTCCCCAGGCACCGCAAGCGCAGGCGGCTGCTTCGCCCAAGCACCTTGAGACCTATATGGTCGGACATATTCTCGATAAGCTGGCGACGGATGGACGGACGGCCGCTAACGATTTGCAACTTTCCGTCGGCGGAAAAAAGATTCTCGTCAAAGGCGAAGTTCTCTCGAAAGATCAGCGCATCGCGATTGAGGAAGTCATCCAAGAGCTTGCCGTTGGTTTCGAAATCGATAACCAAGTGCGGGTAACGGAAGTGACGGCTCCTCAAGCGGAGGCGGTGGTATGATTCGCATTGCGGCGGTAGGCGACATTCACTACGACCGTCGATCGAGCGGCAAGTTAACGAAGTACATGGATGGACTTGAGCAAACGGCCGATCTCCTGTTGCTGGCGGGAGATCTCACGCAAGTCGGTTCGGTCGAGGAGATGTCGGTGCTTGCCGACGACCTCGCCGAGTGTCCGGTGCCGGTGATCACGGTTTTCGGAAATCATGACTACCATTCGAACATTCAAGAAAAACTCTCGGAGATGTTAACTCGAGTGGGCGTTACGGTGCTTGAGGGCACCGCGGTTAGCTTGGATGTTCAAGGCCAGTCCGTAGGCGTGATGGGCCTAAAGGGTTTCGGCGGAGGTTTTATCGGCGCTTGCGGAAGCGATTTCGGCGAGCAGGAGATGAAGAACTTCATCCGCTTCACGAAATCGCAAGCTGATGCGCTTCGCAACGGTCTGATCTCTCTCAACACGGATTACAAGATCGCGTTGACTCACTACTCGCCTTGCGAGGACACGCTCTTGGGCGAAAAGAAGGAGATCTATCCGTTTCTCGGTAGCTACCTCCTAGCGGAAGCGATCGACGAAGGTGGCGCGGACATCGCGTTCCACGGCCACGCCCACCACGGAGTCGAGAAGGGCTGCACGCCTGGTGGCGTGCCCGTGCGCAACGTGGCTATGCCGGTGATTCGGCATGCGTTCAATATCTACACCCTGAATAAGGAGGGGGCGATTCATCAGGAGCGCTCTTTTGCCGCGGTCACCTCTTGAACTGGGCCACCTTGTTGCAGATCAACCAAACGCTGACGCTAGGTTGATCTCAGCAAGAGTGGCCAGAATCTTGCTCATCAGGCGCCCATGTCGCGCCCCTGCCCGTATTGCTTACATCACGAAACAAACTCGTCCGAAGATCGGAGCATCGTCCGGGCAGGATGGTTTCGACGCAAGTCTGATGGCCAGCGTGTGCAGCGCTATCACTGCACGTCGTGCGGCCGTGGCTTTTCAAGCGCGACGTTTAACGATTGCTTTCGACAAAACAAACGTCACTTCAATCACAGAGTAAAAATGGATTTCGTCGAAGGCGTCTCGATGCGCGCAATTGCGCGCAAACACAATCTGCATCGCACCACCGTCAAACGAAAACTCATCTTTCTCGGAGTAAAGGCTAATAAAAATTTCCGGAA
>SYLX01000234.1 GCA_005808505.1 Bdellovibrionales bacterium
CGGGCAACGTGCGCGAACTCGAAAACGTGATCGAAAGATCTGTTTTGATTTCTCAAAGCGAAGAAATCAGCGCCGAAGAGATCGCGATCAACGGTTTCGAAATTGAGGCTCCTAAAACGGAGCAAGAAGAGTTCGCGCCGGGAATGACGATCTCCGAAGCTGAGCGTCGCCTGATCATGAAGACGCTTGAGTACACGAATCACAATCGAACACGTGCGGCCCAGATGCTTGGTATTAGCATCCGCACGTTGAGAAACAAGCTCCACGAGTACAACGAAAGTCAGGCGGGGGAGGCGATCGATGGCTGATTTATTCGATAAAACCACGAAGGCGCTCGGCGCCTCCGTTAACCTTCGTCAGATCAAAAACAACGTCATCACGTCGAACATCGCAAACGCTGAGACTCCTGGCTATCAGGCTAAGAAAGTCGATTTCGAGAACGCACTCGCGCGCGCGATCGATCTTGAAGGGATCAGCGGTCAGTCGGCTTCGGATCCTTCGCACTTCTCGATGGGTCCTGGAGCGCTCTCTCGCGTGAAGGCCGACATCTACGAAAACCCCGACGTTAGCGTGAATAACGACGGCAACACCGTGGATATCGCGGGTGAGATGTCGGAACTCGCGCAGAACAGCATCATGTACAAAGCAGCCATCCAATTGATCAACAAGAAGATGGCTGCGTTAAAGTACGCCGCGACCAACGGAGGTAGCTAATGGATATCCTGACCGGGATGCGTGTCAGCGCTAGCGGCATGGCCGCTCAGCGCATGCGCATGAACACGATCTCCTCCAACATCGCGAACATCAACACGACACGAACGCCGGAAGGTGGACCTTACCGCCGGAAGGACGTCGTGCTCGAGTCGATGCCGGATGCGAAAAGCTTCGGCGAGATTTTGACAACGCAGCCGCAGAAAGATGTCGCGCGTGTTCAGGTCTCTGACGTCTTGGTCGACCGCAAGGCTCCCATGATGAAGTACGAGCCCGACCATCCCGACGCGAACGAAGAGGGGTTTGTCGCTTATCCCAACATCAACTTGATGGAAGAGATGGCGAACATGATCATGACGACGCGAGCCTACGAGGCGAACGTGTCGGCGATGAATGCGACCAAAGACATAGCGATGACGTCGCTTGAGCTCGGCCGTTAACGGAGTGCTCCTCTGAAGGAGACACGAGGAATGCCGGCTATGGTTCAAAACTTTGGCGGGCGACTTCAGACGGGGTAGAAATTTCCGGTCCTAGATGCAGTGTTCGGTTGAGGGTTTTTCGGTAAGATAAAGGAAGGAGCCACAAAAACGCCGCGCGAAGGATTCGCGACGGGTTTTGGATGGTGTGATTGGCTCCAAAAATTCCGGCCGGAGCGTAAGCGTTAAAACGCCGGAGAAAGAAGCAAACCATGGACGGTTTGACGATACGAAACGGGCAGTCTCTCCTCGAGACGGGCAAGACGGCAAGTGAGCTGCGCAATGAGCAGTTCCAAAAGCCACTTCAGACAAACGAGCCCGGCGCCAAAACTTTCGCGGACACGCTGAAAGACGCCGTTGGGCAAGTGAACACGCTTCACAAAGAATCCGACAAAAAAATGCAAGAGCTCGCTACGGGTAAGACCACCAACATTCCCGAAGTGATGATGGCCGCAGAGAAAGCGGACATCGCACTCCGCATGATGGTGCAGGTACGAAACAAAATCATCGAAGCGTACCAAGAAGTCATGAAAATGCAGGTCTGACGTCTTCCGAACGCGTTTGTTCTTTGGGTTGCGGACTCGGTTGAAGAGGGGTTGAAGTTTGCAGGGCTTGTTTCGCAGTCTCATAGTTCAGTTCCGAGAGTTCTATAAGAACCTCACGCCGCTTAAGCGGATGTCGATGATCGTCGCATCCCTCGTAGTGCTCGTGAGCGGTGCGTTCATGCTCGTGATGGTTTCAGGTACGGACTACGTTCCCTTGTTCCGTAACGTTCCCGCAGATCAGACACCCGTCATCGTCGGAAAACTCAAAGAGAAGAACGTTCGATTCAAAGTGACCGACGACGGGACGATCCTTGTTCCAAAAGAACTCGTTCACTCGTCGCAAATGATCCTCATGGCAGAAGTCGGCTCAAGCAAAATGGGCCAGATCGGTCTTGAGCTTTTCGACAAACAAGATTTTGGCGCGACGTCTTACTCGCAACGAATTAACTACCAGCGCGCTCTCCAAGGCGAACTCATGCGCGCGATCAACACTCTCGATGCGGTTAAGCGCTCGAAGGTGATGCTCGCTCTTCCGGCTAAGAAGACGTTCCTCGAAGAAGGCTCAGCCCCCACGGCAAGCGTTGTCGTGGAACTTCACGCTGGTAAAACCCTCCACGAAGATCAGATTCGTGGGATCACCTTCCTCGTCGCCAATGCGGTTGAGGGACTCGATGCCGACAAAGTTAATGTCGTTGATTCACGCGGTAAACTCCTCTCGAAGCCGAACGATCCGATGTCGGCCGGCAATGCGCAAATTGCCGAGTTGAAAACGCGAATGGAGCGCGACGTAGAAGAGCGAGTCGAAAGCATCCTCTCGCGCGTCGTGGGGCAAGGTAAAGTCATCGCGCGCGTGAACGCGCAGCTTGCTCATCGTCACATCTCGACGGTGGAAGAGTCGGTGGATCCCGAAAAAACAGCTCTTCTCTCCGTGCAGACGGAAGAAGAAAAGCTCGACGGCAGCCGCACGAATCCTGTTGGCGTTCCTGGGGCGCGCTCGAATCTTCCCGGTGCGGCTGATGCCGGAACCGTTGGTTTCAATCAGAACGTGAACAAAGAGTTGAAGCAGCAAAACTTCGCCGTTCCCAAAACGGTCCGCAACATCAAAGAAGCGGCGGGCGGACTTGAGCGTCTCTCGATCGCGGTTGTGGTCGATGGTTCCGTTCAGTTCAAAAAGAACGATAAAGGCGACGAAGAGGAAGTTTACCAACCGCGTACGGCGGAAGAGATCGCGAAGTTCGAAGCGATCGTGAAAAACGCGATCGGCTTCAGCGAAGCTCGTGGTGACTCGGTTAAAATCGAAAACATCCAGTTCCAGAAAGAAGATTTCTCCGAGAGCGAACGTCTCATGACGACGCTCGAGCGTAAGAAGCTCATGAACGCTCTCTTGAAGTGGGCGCTTCTCGCGATGGCTTTGACGATGTTCTTCTTCATCGTGATCCGTCCGTTCATGCGCTGGATTACCGACAGCTTCCAAGATTCAGTTGAAGACATGCTCCCGCGCACGATCGAAGAGCTCGAGGAGCTTCAGTCGGTTGATAACACGCTCCCTGGTATGTCGAGTGCTCTTCCGGTTCTTGAAGAGGCCTTGGATCCCGACAAGGCTGAATCCGAACTCCTGAAGGAACGCATCATGTCCTTGATGGACAAAGATGAAGAAAAGGCAGCCGGCGCCTTTAGTTTGTGGCTCGTTAGGAAGGACGGATAAATGAGCAACGTCGTCAGACTTCAAAAGCAAGAGGGAATCGATTACGACAACCTCAAAGGCTTCGAAAAAGCGGCGATCCTCATGAACTACTTGGGCCCCGATGCGGCCAAGAAGCTTCTTAAGCGCATGGAAGACGGCGACATCCGCAAGCTTCTCACGGTGATGGGTAAGTTCCGTATCGTGCCGATTTCGGTCACGAAGAAAATTCTCGAAGAGTACTACGAGCTCATCAGCGAATCGGATGAGTACATTTTCTCAGACACCGTGACTTCGAAAGAAACGGTGATCGACGCTCTCGGTGAAGAGCGTGCCCGCGGCGTTCTTGGTCACTTGAACGTGTCAACGTCTTCGCGTCCCACGCTTGAAAGCTTGGAAGTCGTCGATGCAAAGTCGCTTGCGAACTTCTTGATCCACGAACATCCGCAGACGGTTTCGGTTATCCTTGCGCACCTTGAGCCTGAGAAAAAGGGCGAGGTTCTAAAGCGTTTACCGGAAGCTCTACAAGCGGAAGTCGTTCTCAGGATGGCAAACCTCGATCACGTTGCACCTGAGCTGATCGCGGAAGTCGATCGCGTCCTGAAAGAAGAGCTCGCGACTCTCGGAACGGTTGAGCAGGCGGCTCTCGGTGGCGTACAGCCGGTTGCCGAAATGCTCAACGTTATGGACAAGAACACGGAAAAAGCGATCATGTCGCGCATTGAAGAGCGCGACCCGATTTTGGCGGAAGAGATTCGTAAGCTCATGTTCGTCTTCGAAGACATCGTCAAGATCGACGACAAGGGCATCCAGACGCTTCTCAAAGAAGTTCCGAACGAGAAGCTTCTCTTGGCGCTCAAAACGGCGAACGAAGAGATCAAGAACAAGATTTTCAAGAATATCTCGCAACGTGCGGCTCAGCTTCTGCGCGACGACCTTTCCAACATGGGCCCTTCGCGTCTCTCCGACGTCGAATCGGCGCAGGTGGAAATCGTCAACGTCGCCCGTCGACTCGAGGGCGAGGGCAAGATCCTCATCGCGCGCGGCGGTTCCGAAGACGCCTTGGTCTAATCGATTCCAGCGGTACAGAGATCAGAGGATTAGATGTCGAAAGCAGTGCTCACAAAAGAGGAAGCCGAGAAAGTCGCGGTGGTGTACGCACCCCGCCGTTTTCCTGCGACCGTGTCGGCGAGCGCGTCGGATTTCGTCGCGTTCAACACGGGAACAGAGTCGAGCTTCCGGATCGATCGCCTCGTGGCGGAGCAAACAGGGATCGCCGAGATCGAACGTCTCTCCATCGAAGAGAAGGTCGAACGCGAAGCCCTGACTCGTCTAAAAGAACTTCAAGAAGATGCTTACCAGCAGGCGTACCAGCTCGGTTTGGATGAAGGTCGCGAAAAAGCCTTTCAGGAAAACCAAGCCGAGCTGCAGGAAAAGATTCGTCATCTCGAAGGTCTTTTGCAGTCCGTTGAGAATTTGAAAGTGGATCTCGTAGCTTCCAACGAAACTCATATCGTGAAGCTCATTTACTACATGGCTAAGCGAGTGGTGCTTGCGGAAGTGAACGAGCGTCAAGAGCTTGTTCTCGAAGTCGTAAGGCAAGCGGTGCAGAGCGCACAGAGCGAAGAGAATGTTCGTGTTCGCGTATCGCATTCCGATTTTGAGTTTATCGAGACGGCGAAAGAGAAGCTTGGCAAAGACTTCGATTCCATCAAGCGCGCACAAATTGAAGCCTCCGACGACATCACCAATGGTGGTTGCATCGTAGAGACAAATTACGGTGATGTGAACGCGACTCTCGAGCAGCGCCTCGAGAAGCTCTGGAACTCAGTTGCCGAGAAACTCCCGAAAGTTCACAACATCGTCAGCAGCGGAAACGGTGAGGGGTAATGTCCGATCCGGCGCATGCTAGCAATGAACTTTATGATCTGAATCTCGAGCGCTACGAAGCGGCTCTCGAACGGATCCATTTGACCGAGGACTCCGGCAAGATCACCCAAGTCGTTGGCCAAGTCATTACTGGATATCTCCCCGGATCAACGATCGGGAGCGTTTGCGCCGTCTATCCTTCGCAAGGCTTTGCGCCATTTCTTGCGGAAGTTGTTGGATTCAAGGATCGGAACGTTCTTCTCATGCCTTTAGGAGAAATGCGTGGAGTCGGTCTCGGCTCGCGCATCGTTCTTGAGCGTCAAGTGGCGACAATCAAAGTCGGACCTGAGCTTTTAGGCCGCGTGATCAACGGACTTGGCGAACCTTTAGATGGCCTCGGACCCATCGACACGATGGATGAGAGTCTGATTTACAATCCCGTGGGTAACCCCCTCGAGCGTGAAAACATTCACGAACCCATGGATCTTGGTGTACGCGCGATCAACGGATTAACGACGGTCGGTCGTGGCCAACGGGTGGCGATCATGGCCGGCTCAGGCGTTGGTAAGTCTGTCTTGATGGGTATGATGGCGCGTGGTTCAAACTCCGACATCAACGTCATCGCGATGATCGGGGAGCGCGGACGCGAAGTAAAAGAGTTCATCGAAGAGATCCTTGGACCAGAAGGTCTTGCGCGTTCGGTGATCGTTGTTGCGACAAGTGATCAAAGCCCGCTTCTCCGGATGCGTGCTTCTTACGTCGCGACAACTGTAAGCGAATACTTCTGTAATCAAGGTAAAAACGTTCTCCTCATGATGGACTCGGTTACGCGTTTTGCGATGGCTCAGCGTGAAATCGGTCTCAGTACCGGCGAGCCGCCCGCATCTAAGGGATATACTCCGAGCGTTTTCGCCGCTCTTCCGAAGATGTTGGAGCGGGTGGGCGCATTTCAGAACAAAGGAAGTATCACCGGTCTCTATACGGTTCTCGTCGAAGGTGACGATATGGATGATCCGATCGGGGATTCCGTGCGATCCATCGTCGATGGTCACATCGTGCTTGATCGAAAACTTGCGAGTCGTGGCCACTTCCCGGCCATCGATGTTCTCCCGAGTACGAGCCGGGTTATGCGAAACGTCGTCTCGCGCGATTACGTGCAGATGTCCCGCATGATCCGTGGGCACCTGGCGGTTTATCGCGAAGCCGAAGATCTCATCAACATCGGTGCCTACAAAGCAGGTTCCAATGCGGAGATCGATGAAGCGATTCGTCTCCATCCGCAAATCATCAACTACCTTCGTCAAGAAGTCGATGAGTCGACGGATCTCGCGACCTGCGAGCAGTGGATGGGGCAGATTCTCGGAGTTTCATCTAACCGCGGAGGGCGCAGATGAAGTTCCGTTTTACGCTTGAGAAACTTTTAGAGCATAAGCGTACGCTCGAACGCCAAGCTCAAAAAGCTTGGGCCGAAGCGCAAGCGAACGTTGATCGCGCAACGAAGGAATTAGATGGCCTTTACGCTGCGGTTGATGAAGCTCGGAAAGATGTCCCGCGCATGGAGCGCGAGGGACGTCCCGCGGCGTCGGTTGCGCAAGTTGATGAGTTCATCAACGGGCAAAAAATTCGAATCGAAAGAAAACGCGGTGAAATTCGAGAACTCCTGGCGATTGCGGAAGCGCGCCAAGTTGAACTCGTTGAAGCCGCCAAAGAACGAAAGACTCTCGAAAAGGTTCGAGAAAAGCGGTTGGAAGACTTCAAACTCCGCCGTAAGAAACACGAACTGAAAGAGAACGATGAACTTGTCGTCACGCGATTCAAACGCGCTGATGATTTTTGATTGTTTTAAGCTAAGCAGGACGCAAGCGGAGAGCCAGGATGGCGAACGGTTACGACAAGTTTTTCAAAGAAGCACAACGCGCCAGCGGACTAACGTCAAAGAAGTCCGTCCGCGGTAGTGCCCCCCGCCCGAAAGAAGAGGCGAAAGCAAAGTTTCAGCTCAAGCCCGAATCTCGCGCTGGACGTGCGGTAACGCCTGAAGATCGTCTTCGCGCCGAGCTTGCCGAGCGGATGCGCCGCAAGCAAAAGCAAGTGTTGAAGAAGAAAAAGAAGTTCCCGCTTTATCCGGTTCTTTGCGCGACGGCGGCGTTGATCACCTGTGCTGTCGGGTACCTGAATGCGGATTTAGTCGATGATGCGTTGAGCGGAGTTTTGAGTAAAGTCGAGGTTGGGTTCTTGGGGCACGCTGATGCAGCGGAACCGCAAAAGCCGAAGGGCGCCGAGCGTGCGCCGGCTCAAGCAAAAGAGGAAAAAAACGCCGGGTCTGGGCAGAAAGCTCCTGCAAATCCCGCCGAGACGAAAGCCGCTGAAGCGACTCCAGAAATCCCGAATACGAAGGGCTGGACGCCGGAAGAGCTGAGCTTTTTCAGCAAGTTGAACGAACGAAAAAAAGAACTCGACCTGCGCGAAGCCGAGCTCGCGAAGTTGGAAGAAGAATTGCAAAAGCGTAAGGCCGAGCTGGATGAAAAGTTGAAGACGCTCGAGGCGACGCGCGCGGAGATTTCGAAGACCTTGAAGTCGAGAGTCGCAACCGACCAAGAGAAAGTCGACAAGCTCATCCAGTTCTACTCGAACATGAAGCCGCAGCAAGCGGCGAAAGTGATCGAGACTTTGAACGAGGACTTAGCGGTCGAGGTCCTCGACAAGATGAAGAAGAAAAATGCAGCGGAAATCATGAACATGATGGACGCGAGAAAAGCTCGCAAACTTTCGGAGCTCATGACGGGTTACGAAAGATCTCCAGCTTCCGCATCAGCGTCGTCGGAGAGTGCCGAAAACGGCGCAGAAAAGAAAGAGTAGTTGGTCTCTGAAAACTGAACAGCCAATCCATGGAAGGAGGGCATTCACTTGATCACTGGTCTTAAACCTGACTTCATGCCTCGCGGAAACGACCGCGGCTTGCGGAACGAGAGTTCCGGGTCCCCAAAGGGACAAGCCGACGCGTTTGCCGACACTTTGGTGGGCATGGATCGCACCGAGCGCAAAGCATCGCCTGGTCGCGAGTTCCGCATGAATGCGGACCGCGAAGGTAAGCGCACGGAAGAGCGCGATTCAGCCAATCAAAGAAGCGAGGATCGCTCGGTCGAGAAAAGATCTCGGTCGGACGGTCGCGCGACGGATATGAAGCGCAAAGAGAAGTTCGCGCTCCGCGATCGTTCGGCAGACGCAGGTCGCCGCGAAGATACGCGTGACACTGACGATGAGTCGTCAGTAAGTGCGGACGCTTCTTCGATTCCTCTTCGTGAGGCTCCCAAGCCGGCTTTGCGCCGCGTGAGTGAGCCCGTTGAGTCGACCGAAATGGATTCCGTTTCGGATGCGTCTTCACTCCAAACTAAGAAAGCTACCGGCTCGATGACTCTTGGGTCATTGGGCAATTCAGTTGAAGCGGAAGGTGCTGCAAGCTCCGTAAAAAGTCCGCTTCAATCGTTACTCGATCTCCAGCAAGAGCAAGTGGGCGCGCGCACGAAAGCGATGCAGGACTTCATGAGTCAGATGCAGAGCGAGCTCGGCATTCCGCCCGAAAAGATCCTCGAGGCGTTTACTCAGATGGATCAAGCTTCGCTCCTCGCAAAGCCTGAAGAGTCGATGGGTCAGTTCCTCGCGGGGCTTGGCTTGACGACGGCGCAACAGGGTCGTGCGGCAGAGTTGTACCAAAGCATGGTGCAAGAGACAGCCGACGCAGCCTTGGGCGAGAAGCTTGCGGGTTTAGATAGCGGCGTTAACTTCGATGTTCTGAGTAAGCGCGACGACACGTTGAGAAAGTTGAATCAATCCATTGATGGATTGAACACTGCGTTCGCGATGCGCGACACCTCGTCACCGCAAGTCACGGTTCAAGCGGCTTCGTCTCCGACGGAAGCCTTGAAAGCGCAGAAAGCGGTTGATCAGATGCAATCGCAGCTTGCCGAGATGATGCGCCAAAACGCCGAAGCTAAGAATTTGAAAGGTGCGGAACTTCCCGAAGCTACGCCGCTCTTGGCTGGCGAAGGTGAGGACGTCGCACTCGAAGGTGATGACTCCGGCGATGTTTTTGCCGAAGCCTTGGCTGGAGCGACGAACCTCGCGGAACTCGCAACGATGTTGGGAGCTGAAGGTTCGGCTTCCGGTTCGACTTCGGGCTTTAACTCGGAGTCTGGCACATCGGCTCAATCGCAGATGATTGAGAAAACAGCGCCGCAGAAGCCTGAGTCGACGTTCGGTACCGCGATGAAAGCTAGCGATGATTCGCGAGCTTCTGAGCGTGCCGACGCGAAGAGTGACTCGCTTGCCAACGCCAACGGCTCAGTCGGTGCGATGACGCAAACTCCGCTCCAACCCAAAGCAGGTGCTACGGGTCCGGCCGCGATGATGTTGGGTCGTCCTCAGTCGACGCCGCAAGATGAGCAAGCCAACGTTCAGGAACTGATTCGTCAAGCGCAGCTCGTATTGAAAAAGGGCGGCGGCGAAATCAAGATGGATCTGAAGCCGGAAGGCATCGGTCAAGTTCGTTTGAAGGTCACGCTCGATGACGGTCAAGTGAACGTGCAAATGCTCACGGAAAACGATGCGTCTAAGCGCCTGCTTGAAAAGGGCTTAAGCGAACTCAAGGCGAGCTTGGCGGCCGAGCAACTTCAAGTTGAGAACTTGAAAGTTGATGTGGGTGCTGAGATCAAAAAACACATGGATCAGAACAACTCCGAAGCGAATCGCGAGCAGGCGAGACAGAACGCCAGCGATTTCATGCAGCAGTTCCGCCAGAATGGCGAGGGCTTCCGTCAGGGCTTCATGGAGCAGTCGGGTTGGAGATCCTATAACCGTGGTCAGAGCCGCGCGAGTGTTGAGCCCGAAGCGATTGCGAGCGCCCAAAGCGCCCGTGCCGCTCGGTCGCAAGGCGCTTCCAGCCGCTTGAACCTGGTAGCGTGAGAAGGAATCGAACACGATGGATATTAAAAGAAGTGCGACTACACCTTCGAATCGCAGTGGCTCAGCTCCGACTGAAAAATCTGAATTTTCGGGTGGAACTAACGGCGCAACCGATTTCCAATCGGCATTCGGCGAACAATCTGTAGGCGATGTTCTAAATAAAATTTCGGATCCGAACTGGGTGGATCCATCAAAGAAGATGCGCGTTGCGGGCAATAACCAGCTCGATAAAGATGCGTTTTTGAAGTTGATGCTCGCCCAGATGAAGCACCAAGATCCGACGAACCCGATGCAGAGCCATGAGATGGCGGCTCAGCTCGCGCAGTTCACTTCGCTTGAACAGTTGAACAACATCAACTCAACTCTCGGCGAAATGAAAAACGCGCAAGCTCCGCAAGCGAACTACCAAGCACTCGCGTTGATCGGCAAGAAGGTGAGTGGAGATTCTTCAAAGCTCACGCGCGTTGCTGGCGACACGAAGCATGCTTTTAACTTCGAGCTCATGAACGATGCGGCGAAGGTGAAAGTCACGGTGAAGGATGCTGGCGGAAACGTGATCCGCAAGCTCGAGTTCGGCAACATGAAAAAGGGCGACAATTCGGTCGAGTGGAATGGTCTTGGTGAAGACGGGATGCCGGCTCGCCCAGGCGATTACAAGTTGTCGGTGGAAGGTCAGTCCTCGAGTGGTGGGAAGATTTTCGCGAAGACGGCGTTTGGCGGAAAGATCACCGGACTGAATTACACGCCTGCAGGACCTGTGTTGATTGTTGGGAACGCGACGATCAGGCTCTCGGACGTGAAGAAGATCGAAGATGCTGGCCCTGAAGACAGTGTTCCAGCGACTCCGCTTCGTTCGGGATCTTTAAACAATTTAGGTTTGCCTGGTTTTGGTCCCGCTGCAGGTGCTGGTTCGCCAGGAGCGAGTGCCCTTTCCCTAGGCCAACAGACAAATTTAAATAAAAATTCTTCTTCTGGCCTAGCGTCGCAGGCTCCGCAAGGGCAACCTGAATTTGTCCCTCCGGCGGAGGAAGACGAGAACTTCGGCAACATCGATATGGTGCCGATGTCCTCGCAACTGTTAAGCCAAGTGGCGAAAGCGAAGTCAGATGGCCCTTGAGAAAGCGACCGGGTTTCCCGGTATGAATCCAATGAATCCGGTGGAGGCTCTTAGAAAGGGTCCCCAGGGTTCGTCTGGAGTCGACGCTCTCAAAAATGGGATCGACTTCAAACGCGCTCTTGAGCAAGCGGGATTGCAAACTCCCGGAGCCAAACCTCAAGCAGGTGTTGGCGGGCTCCAGGGACTGGAGCAGCTGAAGTTCTCCAACCATGCGGTTGAACGCATGCGTTCGCGAGGCATCAGCTTCCAGCCGGAAGAGATGAAGAACATCGAGAACGCCGTTGCGAAAGCCGCAGCGAAGGGCTCGAAAGATACGCTTGTTCTCAGCGGCGACAATGCGCTGATCGTGAGCGT
The DNA here is from genome assembly GCA_005808505.1 of Bdellovibrionales bacterium. Classification (GTDB taxonomy): domain Bacteria; phylum Bdellovibrionota; class Bdellovibrionia; order Bdellovibrionales; family JAMPXM01; genus SYLX01. The sequence goes on from SYLX01000234.1 coordinate 11,713, forward strand.
GAAGAACAACACCGTCGTGACGGTCATGGACCGAGCGGCGATGAAAGACAACGTGTTCACGAACATCGATTCTACGGTCGTGATCTAACGTTGCTGAACTGAAAGCTAAAGATGGCGAAGAGCATGACGCTCGAGCCGACGAAAAACTGAATTGGGCCGGTCTCAAGCGTCGACTACGCTTGGGGGGCCCTCCAAGACCACCGAATGACTGACGTGGTCGAACCTAGGAGGGGTTAGTATGGGAGTTCTCTCATCGCTTTACACAGGCGTATCGGGTCTCGCTGCACAAGGTGAAGCACTCGGAGTCATCGGCGATAACATCGCAAATGCCAACACTACTGGCTTCAAAGCAAGCCGCGCGGAATTCCAAGATATCATCGCAAAAAGCTTAAAAGGGATCGTCGGCGGTAACCAGATCGGTCGCGGTGTGAAGCTCGGAGCGGTAAACCCGATCCTCACTCAAGGTAACGTTGACACGACGGAAAAGGCGACGGATCTCGCGATTCAGGGTGATGGTTACTTTACCCTCCGCGGAACGGACGGTGAGTCGTACACTCGTGACGGCTCCTTCCACTTCGATAAAGAAGGTTACCTCGTAACTAACGACAACCAACGCGTTCAAGGTTTCGAAGCTGACGAAAAAGGGAACATCGTTAACAAACTTAGCGACATTAAGTTCCCGCGCGCTCTGATCCCGGCTCGGGCAACGCAGACGTTGAACATGGAACTCAACCTCGATTCACGCGTTGAAGCAGGTAAGCAGTTCAAGCTCGAAGATCCTCACTCCACTTCGCACTACTCGACGGGCGTTGAGATCTACGACTCTCAAGGTAACAAACATTTGATGACGATGTTCTTCAACAAGACGGCTGACCGTACTTGGGAAGTTCGTGGTCTCGTCGACGGAAAAGAAATCACCGGCGGAAAGCCAGGTCAGTACTCGGAAGTTTACTCGGGAAAACTTACGTACACGGTTGACGGTAAGCTCGATACCGAGACGACGACGAAAACAGCCTTCAACTTCACGAAGGGTGCTCTCCAGAACCAGCAGATCAAAATCGACTTCGGCGATTCGATCACGACGGATAAAGGCAAAGGCCTCACGGGTTCCAAGCAGTACGGTAAAGATTCCGATCTCTTGAACTGGAAGCAAGACGGCGCCGCTGCCGGTACGATCACGAACCTCTCGTTCAGCGACGAAGGTGTCTTGACGGCGCTCTACTCGAACGGTCAGGCGCAAGACTTGTCGCAGATCGCTCTCGCGAAGTTCGAGAACCCGGAAGCGATGTTCAAAGTCGGTAACAACCGTTTCAAGGAAGCTCGTGACTCGGGAACTCCGGCTATCGGAAAAGCCAACTCGGCAGGCCGCGGAAAACTCTTCGCGAAGTCTCTCGAGCGCTCGACGGTTGACCTTGCAATGGAATTCGTAAACCTGATCCAGAACCAGCGCGGCTTCCAAGCGAACGCGAAGACGATCACGACTTCGGACGAACTTCTCGAGCAGGTCATCCAGCTCAAGAGATAATAAATAGGATTTAGTGATTCGTGAGCGAGGGACTTGCCGGTAGGTAAGTCCTTTGTCTCATTTTGAGACGAGGATTCTTGAGTTAAATCAAAACAGTAGGACATTGGTCGAGGCGGGAGTCGGGATCGGATCTGACGTTTAACCGACTTCACAGAGACACGTGTCTAAACTTCGGACGGCAAACTTCCTAGACGTTGGTATTGCCTAGGGAAAGCACACTTGGACCTATACGGCCCAATAAATTCTCGTTACGATATTAGAAATTCCATTGAAGAGGTGAATCGTGAAACGAGCGCTCGTCGCATTCGTGCCCATGTTTGTTCTCGCTTCGCAGGCGAAGGCGGCTTGCGATTTCCCGGCGGATCTATACGCCCCGAAGCTTTCTGAGGCTTGCCAAAAAGACCTCACGACAAAAGCGACGAACGAACAAGACAAAATCTATTTAGAGCGCATGTTCAAGAACTGGGTTCCGTTTGGTCCCGAGTACGACATCTCTCGCGAAGAGGGCTACCTCGAAGTTTACAACTCGAACACTGGCGAGATTAACCAGATCGAGTGGATGAACTACGAGAACCCCGCGATCGCTTACATCAATGGTCAACTCGTTGTTGATTCGGATAAGGACGCTTCGGTCTTCCGTCGCCTCGAGCGCATGATGGATAAATCGGAAACTGAAGGCGGCGACGTCGCGATGAACCCGCTTTTCCGTTTGCTCCGTGGTGAAAATGCGGAAGCGGCGAAGAAGCGTCAGCTTCAGTTCCAGAACTCGGCTTTCATCTTCGCTCTCGAAGACGGCAAGCAGGGTAAGGCAGAGGATTTGATCGCTGGTGATTCTGACGGCAAATTCCTGGGTTTCTTCGGAACTCACGATCTCAAAAATGCCGGCTACTTCCCGAACATGCGCGACAAGACATTCATTTGCGATGGCAACCGGATTCGCGGCGACTTTACGCAAAATCTTGGCGGCAAAGACGTCGTGATTAAACAGGGTGGGGGCAAGACGGATTTCACGATCGCGGGCCTCATCGACGGCAAAGTTCTGCGCGTCAACATGAAGCCTCGCGCAGATCACCAGTTCGTGACGGACGACAAAGGTCGCGTAAAGACGGTTCGCAGCGCGAGAAATTCAAAGCGTCGCGTTCCCCTCACGTTGAACGGTCAGGCCTGCCAAACTCGTTACAACTCCTCGATCGTGGATACTTGTAAAGAAGGTTGGGAAGAGTTCGCAAAATCTCGCGGAACTGCAGAAGAGCAGCAAGCTGTTCGCACTTACATCGAATCGGTCAACACGGCTAAAGGTGGCAAGGCTGTTTACGGACGCGACTTCAGCTGTTTGAAACTCTATGAAACAAAAGGTGTTGATGCGAAGAAAGAAAAAGAAAAGTGGGACAAGCTCGCAGCTCAGCGCCGCGATTGTATGATCCACTTCAACACGATTGTTCCTCCTTCGCGTGTAGTATCGGTGAAACGTGCGGACTACAGCGTTTGCGACGCTAATGGCGGAAACTGCAAAGGCATCACGCCCGAGCAGCTGGCTGAGCTTCGCGGCAAGGATCAGTCGACGGATGAACGCGCTTACAACGCTACGATGGATCGTCAACAAATCGGGAAGCGCTTGGTGGAGTCGCGTAAGGAATACGCTGACGCAGTTGCAGAGGCCGTTAAGGAGAAGAATCCTTCGCTCTCAGTTTCCGACGTTTGCGGTGCAGCTACGTCAGAGTTCGGTGGAATGTCTGAAAACATGGTTCGCGGCTCGGATGGTTCAATCACTTATCCGGCAGGTGGACGTAAGTTCAAGTACGCTCCCTGCCGCAAGCCTGATGACTTCAAGGCTCTCGTCTCCAAAGAGAAGTTCGAGATCCTTAAGAAGAAGTTTGATGCTTCAACTAAGCCCGACCAAGCTGTCGCGCAAGTCAAAGGCTCGATCGCTCGCGGCGACATCGAAAAGCGTCTCGTTGGCGCGATGATGATGAGCCAGTGCTGCGGAAGCGCTAAGTGCCAAGACGTCTTGAAGAGCAAAATGGGTATTGAGTTGCGCGGAAACCGCAACGCGACTCCGCCTAAAGTGACTCAGTAATTCGAACCAATCGAACTCGTAGGTTCAACGAAAAAGCCTCCCCGAAAGGGAGGCTTTTTTTATTTCGGAACCCGCAAAAGGTACCAGTTTCCTTTTACAGAAGCGCTGCATCCCGGAAAGGTGCCAGGCACCTTTCTGCGGGCGCCTTTCCGCGCCCCTCCCGCCGGAACTCAAGGACCGCCGAGGTACGAGTCGATCACGCGGCGATCGTCCAAGAGCTCGTGGCCGGAGCCAGCGAGCGTGATCTTGCCGGTTTCGACGACGTAAGCGCGATGCGAGATCTCCAAAGCCATGCGGGCGTTCTGCTCGACGAGCAGAATCGTTACGCCCTCGCGGTTGACCTTCTTCACGATCTCGAAGATCTGCGCGACGATCAGAGGCGCGAGTCCAAGCGATGGTTCGTCGAGCATCAACAGATCAGGCTTTGTCATCAAGGCGCGAGACATCGCGAGCATCTGCTGCTCCCCGCCCGAG
>SYLX01000235.1 GCA_005808505.1 Bdellovibrionales bacterium
GAACTCATCCGTCTTGGCGCAGATATCACGCCAAAAACGCGAGTGGCAGTCGTGCGTGGAAAACCAGGTGGACTCAACGGCGCACCAGTTATGGCCACCGATTTACGTGCAAGTGCGAGCCTTGTGTTGGCTGGGCTCGTTGCGAAAGGCGAAACAGCGATCTCTCGAATCTATCACCTAGATCGCGGCTACGAATCGCTTGAATCGAAGCTGAGTCATTTAGGTGCGGCCAGTCATCGCGAAAAGGAATAAAAAAAACCCCAACTCCGGAGGGGCCAGAGTCAGGGTTGGAAGGAGCTGCCGAAATTCCGGAGGGGGTGGAATCGCGGCAAACCTAAGAAGCGGATCCGTAATTTGGAGGGGCACGGATTCGCCTCAGATTGACCAAAGACCCGTTTTACCGAGCCTTGTTTGATCCAAAAATCAAAGTCGATGCGGTTCCGAGCGAGAAGTCTTGTTCAGCTGCTTTGTCCTCCGAGCCACCCTTTGCGCGGGCCAGACCCGAAATCAAAAGCACGATCAAGATGTAACCGACGATCAGAGCGGAGCGGACAAGGTTCTTTTCAGAAACCGCTTCACGCGCTACCGCCTTGTTCATCCCAGTGTTCGCGCCAGTACTGAACTTCTCGGTCGTGAATCTCATCACGACCAGATGCTAAAGCAATCGAAGTGCCAACGCACGAACGTTCGATTCCTTCGCCCTCGCAGCTTTTAGCCGACTGAGCCCGACGGACCAAAAGTCTACATTTCGGGCGAAAACTATTTAAATTCAACCGCTTACGGTAAAATGCCATTATGGGTGATGGAACCAGAATGGAACCATCTCCTGGCTCTGATTTGGAACCGAAACACCCGCTTTGAGTGATTTGCTATGAGCAATCAGAATCGCAAGAAATGGATCGTCAAAGGTGCCAACGGCAAAATTTCCGGTCCGTATTCGACTGAGCAAATTCTTGAGCGCATCGATGAAAACCGCATCCTCGGCAGCGAGTTCGTAGCTTCTTACCCGGGTGGAAGTTGGATTCCGATTTCAAAATCACCCGAATTCTATGATCGCCTCTTAGATGTACTTCAAGCTGAGGTTAAGAGCGCTGCGAGTGGAAGGAACCAGGGCGGCGCAGCCTTCAAAGATCAGATAACGTCAGAGCAACCGCCAAACAAATCACCTCTAGACTCCGTGGTGACGAACCTTCCTCCCACTCAGAGTGTTGGGATGACTAAGCCCACCTCCATCCCGCAGATCACGCACGCAACGGCCCTCCAAGCAAAGTCGGAAGACGACACGAGCGAGGATGGCGACATCGAACTCGAAGACCTCCGTGCTATTGATCGCCTGCAGAAATTGAAAGCAACGAAAGTTCCTCTGCAAGTCATCGTTGCGGGCTTGATTCTCGCGATTGCGGCGATTTGGTTTTCCTCTGATGATTCCGTCTCGGGAACAAGGATTCGCCTGATCACGCCGCGCGATGGTCAGACCGAGCTTGGCGATGCGAAGATCAAAGAGAAGTTGAAGCGTGCGCTAGCGGCTTTTCAAACGGATACGTTTAGTGGCTATCAGCGCGCGCAGAACGAACTCGTCGAGATTGTTGAAGGCGCTTCGGGCCGCCCTGAGAATGCAATTAAGAAAGCGGATTACCTTTCCTTTCTTTGCCTCACGTACCGAGAGCTTTGGCCATTTGCTTACCAAGATCCGAAGGATCTGAAAGCCGTGAGCACGGTAATGCAAGAAGCTAAGAAGCTGGATCCCGCAGGCCTTCACGGATCACTCTGCGAAATTGTGAATCTAACCGTGAACGGAAAGCGAAGAGATGCGCATGGGCTCACCGAGAGCGTAATCCTCGAGAAGAGCCAAACGCCGGTTTTGTTTGAGATGCGCGGCGAAGCTTTCATGTCGACATTCGAATTCGATAACGCTGCCAATTACTTCGCGCAGGCGAAAAAGCTCTGGCCCGCTTGGCAAAAGAGCCGCATTCAAGAAGCTCGCGCCTTCACGGGTGCGAAAAAGTATTCCCAAGCGATTCAGCTTTACCGCGAAGTTCTTGAGAAAGTGCCGGATCACCCTGTTGCAAAAGTGGAGTGGGGGCTTCTTGAAGCCTTGCAGTTTGATCAGCTGGATAAAGGTTATGAACTCATCGCGAGCGCGGTGGATGAGACGATCCCGCGCGAGATCGCGGCGAAAGGTTACCTCGGGATCGCGCAAATCTTTATCAAGAAAAAGCAGAACGGTCGCGCTCTTGAAGCTGCGCAAAAATCCTACGCCTTCAATCCGGTTAGCAAGGAAGCCAAAGACTTGGTTGATTCACTTGGTGGAAAAGGGGAAGGCAACCGAGTTAAAGCTAGCGAAGCGGATTTGATGTTCATGGGTGAGCAGTACATGCGCTCGGGAGACTTTTACAGCGCACAAGCTCAGTTCAAAGCTGCTTATGATTCGAACTCCCGAAACGGGATCGCGGCGATGAAGGCCGGAAAGTGCTTGTGGGAACTCAATCAAACCGCCGATGCGATCGACTGGATGAAGAAAGCGATCAAGGCGGATCCGCAGCTAATTTCGGCCTACGTTGAGCTGGCGGATTATTTCGCGCGCCGCTTTGACTTCTTCACGGCATCTGAGTGGTTGAAGAAAGCTCAGGCGCTGCAGCCTAACAACTTTGAAGTTTATCGCGGCTTCGCGACGGTTGAATTGCGACGCAATAACTATCAAGGCGCCCTTGGACATGCGCAACGAGCTTTGAAATTCTATGAGTCGGACCTCGAAACTCTATTGATCATCGCGCGGGCTCATTTAGGTCTGCATCAGTACAATGAAGCTCAAAAATTTGCGGCGCGGGCGATCGAGCTCGACTACAACAACACAACGGCGCAGTCCCTCTACGCGCGGATCGAAGCGGGGCTTTACGGGATCGACGCCGGCGCAAGCTATATTCAGCAACTTTTGAATCGGTACATCATCACGAAGGGTCAGCAAGTTCCGCAGGCCGCCATCGATTACCGAGTCACGCTCGGTGAAATGTTTCTGCAAGAAGAGCGGCACAAGCAAGCGGAAGATCTTTTCCGCCAGGCTATTTCCCTTGATCCGAACAACAAGTCAGCTCTGATCGGGATCGGCAAAGCCCTCCAGGCTCAGAGCTTGATCGCGCAAGCGCTAGAGTTCTACTTGAAAGCAGCGGTCATTGATCCTGCTGACGCGGATCCGATCTACTTCTCGGGTCAGCTCTACTCGGATATCGGGCGTCCAAAAGAAGCTACTCTGCAATTCGAGAGGGTTTTAAAGATCAACCCACGTTACCCGAAGGCCCACGCGGCACTCGGTCGAGTCGCGCTTCGCGCGGGAGACCCAAAGAAAGCGATCGAAGAAGCGATGCAAGAGCGAGCGATCAATCCGGATCTCTCGGATTCCTTTGTTCTCGGTGCAGAAGCTTACTTCATGATGAAGCAGTATTCGAACTGCGCAGGTGAATATCAGAAAGCCGTCGCGAAGAAAGGACCAAATGCCACGATTTTGGTTCGCATGGCTCGCTGCTACCGTCTTGCGGGCGCGATCGACTCCGCTCAGTCTCTTCTTCGTCAAGCCACGCAGTTGGAAAGTGGCAACCCGGATATCTACAAAGAGCAGGGTGCAATTTTCCACATCAAAGGTATGGCCGACGAAGCTCTCACGGCCTATGATAAATATCTCATGCTAGCCCCGAACGCTCCTGACCGTGCGGATGTCGAAGCCCGAATTCGCAAAGTTCAGAGCGGTGATATGCAAATCGGCGATTGAGCCTTGGGGATGTTGGCTTCGGTTCAAGGAGGATCCGATGTCGGAATTGGTTGGTAAAATGCAGACGCAGATCAAAAAAACATCGAGCGATCTTTTGCTTTTCTCCGTTAAGCTGTTTTCGGGCCTCGTCCTGGGCCTGACTTTCGGATTGATCATGCAAGAAATTTTGGGAAAAGCCGATGGTGAGAACCTGCTCGGCTTTCTTTTTGTGATCATCGTGACGACCGGAGCCTTCTTAAGAATCGCGAAGGCCTGGGGAATGACGACGCTTCTCGTTTTCGATCTGATCTGCGTCCTCATCGGAATGGTTTTGAAGTACTACATCATGGTGGCTCCTGGCGCATAAGTATCAAGGACCTCCTCGCCAAATCGCCGCGAATTTTCGTTCGCGGTTTTCAAGGTAGCTCGTTACCCAGCGCATTTTTCTTCCGGCCTGTTGATTCGTCTCATTGACCGAATGAAACTGAGCTTCGCTCAAGTTGTGGCGAACTTCCCAGGGCCAATCGCTCGCTTCCGCCGTCCAGATCGCCGAGACTTTAGGAATTCCCCCATCTTGATAGATATCGATGTAATCAAGGCCTCGACCGGCTCGCTTCTCGCTATCGAAGAGCTGTTGATACTGTGCAAGTGTTAGATCGTAACGAGCGGTCCAACCTCTTGAAGGTGTTTTCGTGTAAGCCGAACTGATCCAATGGCGGCCCCCGCCGACGGCAACGGAAATCGCGTAAGGTCTGTAACCCTGGGACCGCATTCTTTCGAAATTCTGCGGATGTTCGTTGCGATCGGAGAAGTGGTAGCCGACCCAATCGCTAGTGATCGGTAATCCGAAGACGGCAGCAATGCGCGGTTGACCATCGCGAATGTAATTATCAATGCTTCTGAGTTGAAGGCCTGCTGCTCGCGCACTTTGATAAGCAGTTCGATAGTTTGCGTCGTCGATATTGTGGAACGTGCGGAATTGGCCGCCTTGATGCCGATAGATCGCGGTGAAGCGAGCCCGGCCCTCAATGGCTGGAGAGCCGTCCACCACCAAGGGCGAATAGCCGGCGTCGCGAAGCGATTCAAAGTTTTCTTGGTAGGCCTCGTCAGTCTTTGCAAACACGACCGCATCAGGCGTGGGTTGGCTCGTCAGATTTTTCTCTTCTACTACGTTGCTGTTAATGCGGACTTGGACTTTGTAGTTTCCGGCTGCCATGGGCTTCGGCATATCCACCCACCACCGAGGCCACCAGTGTCGTTCCGTTCCGTTGGCAACAAGCGGTGTAAACTGAGTGTAGACACTTCCGTTTGGATTCAAGATGCGAACATCAAGCGTTTCTCTTGAGCGTCCGCCGGCGACGGAAAGCCCAACGCCGACACGAGTTCCCGGCGTGATCCTGAAGATGTTCGGGTTCGGGTCTTTGATGGCGGCATCTTTTGATGAGGTCGGAAAACCACCTTTGCGAACATTGAGATCCATTAAGCTAAGAGGCGGATCGTAAGCGGGCGGGTTACTAAACAGACCTTGTTGGAATGGGTCGACAACCTGGTTCGAGCAATCACGGACTTCAAAATGCAGGTGGGCCGTCGAGGAGCATCCGGAGCTTCCGATTTCCCCGAGCGCGGCGTTCACCGCAACACGTTCGCCGACGCGCACGCGGACGCTTCCGAACTTAAGGTGTCCGTACCAAGTCACAAAACCATTCTCGTGTTGGATGTAGACGTGGTTCCAGGGGCCGCACCCCCTTGGAGCTTCGAAGTGTCGATCAAAGAGATCATCTTGTACTTCGATCACGGTGCCGGCAGCAGCGGCAAAGGCGATGCGGCCCGCATCCATTGAACGTGTGGTCGGTAAATCGATGTCGATTCCGTTGTGACCATTATAGCTTTTCGCACCGTTTCGATAGTCGCGGATGCCGGTCCCTGAATCGAGATCGACGTAGTTGTTGATGACCCAAGACTTGCCGTCCGGACCACCCACGGGCCAAACAAGGCTGAGTTCATTGGCTTGGCAACGAGCGTGGCCTTCATGAGCTGTGAGACTTGCGAGCAGTAAGGCGGCGATTGACTTCAACATCGGTCGGCTCCCTTGGTTGCCAAGATCAAACAAAAATTGTCTGATCATGGCAATCGGGCTTTCACCTTCGACTGACGACTTTGTTGAAGAGAGGAATTAAGCCGCGAACGAATCAAGAACTGCGACAAGAGAGATCACACAAAGCGACATGAAAACGTCATTCGCCTCTGATGCGCGGTTCGTACCTGCTCATACGGACGAATCGAACTTACTGCCTATGTTCGGATTCGCCGAGACGGCAAAATAAAAAAGGCCTGCCATCGGCAAGCCTTCTTTAGTTTTGGCGGAGGGGGTGAGATTCGAACTCACGGAACCCTTACGAGTTCGCCAGTTTTCAAGACTGGTGCCTTAAACCAC
>SYLX01000236.1 GCA_005808505.1 Bdellovibrionales bacterium
CGACTCTTGGTAATAGGCTTCAAGAGTTGCTGGGAAATTGTAGTGAATCACCGCGCGGACGTTCGCCTTATCGATTCCTAATCCGAAGGCCGTCGTTGCAACCATGATCGAAACGTCGCCGTTCATGAACGCGTCCTGATTTGCGGAACGCTCCTTTACACTGAGCCTTCCGTGATACTTTGAGCAGCTTAAACCGTGAGCGTTCAGCCAGTCGAAGAGTTCGTTAGTTTGCTTGACCGTGGAGGTATAGATGATCGCAGGCTTTTCAACTTCGTTAAGAGTTTTTTGAAGCTGGTCTCTCTTACCTTCTTCGTTCTCTAAAACAAAAGCTTCGTAGAAGAGGTTTTCTCTCATCACGCCGGTGTAGATCACATTGAGGCGATCAAGACCTAGCTGTTCCCGCACATCTTTGATAACGGCCGGCGTAGCCGTCGCGGTCAAAGCGAGTACGGGTGGACGACCGAGATTTTCAATTGCTTCCTTCAAATGCAAGTAAGCCGGTCTGAAATCATGCCCCCACTCGGTAATACAATGAGCCTCGTCAATGACGATGAGATCGATATGAATCCGGCGCAAGACTTTGACGAACGCAGGATCTTCTAACTTTTCAGGTGTGACGAAAAGAAACTCAATCTCCCCGTCTTTGAGATCGCGGATATGTTCTTCAATCTCGGCGTCAGAATACGTGCTGTTGAGCTCTCGAGCTTCGCGCTCAAGGCGATCCATCTTTTCCTTTTGATCCTTCATGAGAGAAATCAACGGCGAGACGATCACCGTTGTACCCGGAAGAAGAAGCGCCGGGATTTGGTAACAAAGCGATTTGCCAGCACCCGTCGGCATGACCGCAAGCGTGTCTTTGCCGCGAAGGACGGATCGAATGACATCCTCTTGCCCTTCGCGAAGCTCTTCCATTCCAAAAACTTCACTTAAGATCTTCGGGATCTTCTTCTCAAGCTGCGCAGGTGTAGGTCGCTTTTGCCTTTGCTTCGAAGCTGAACCTTTCGTTCTCAGATTTTCAGAAACTTCCGTGCGCGCCATCGGGAGTCCTTTCCCTTAGTCATTGCTACAACCAAGCACACCTTTGCCGCTAAGCCCCACCTCAATGCAAGTCGCATTTCGGTCACACGAGGAATTTCGATTTCCTCACAAACTTCCCATATCAGCTTGAGAGTGAGCTTAAGTTTTCATGCGTATCATTTGAGATTGGAGGCTTGCGAAATTTTATGAGCTCCTATTCACTCGGTCGCTTGAAGGTGAGTCATTCCGAATCCAGTTTTGAGCCTGCCTCTGACGCTTCGCTTCAAGCGTCGCCCACCCCGTCCAAGCTCGGCCTTCAACGACTTGCAAGCGAACCTAGTGCAAGCTCAGCGCTCCTCTATGTCCCCGCATCTTACAAACCAGACCAGCCAGCTCCGCTCCTTGTCCTTTATCATGGAGCTGGCGGACGAGCGCACAATCTCTTCGTTCCCTTTCAAGATCTCGCCGATCATTCGGGAACGATCTTGCTCCTTCCGGAGTCGCGCGGAGCTACTTGGGACGTTATCCTCGCTGATTTCGGTGCGGATGTGCGCGCAACGGGCGAAGCCTTGAACGAAATCTTCTCGTCCTACAACATCGATCCTAAGAAAATTGCGATTGGCGGATTCTCAGACGGCGCTTCCTATGCCCTTTCACTCGGAATCATTAACGGCGATCTCTTTTCGCACATTCTGGCGTTTTCACCAGGGTTCATCGCGGCTCAAGACTTTCACGGCTCCCCGCGCATTTTCGTCTCGCATGGAACTCAGGATCAAGTTTTGCGGATTGATACCTGCAGCGCTCGTCTCGTGCCGCGCTTGCGTCATGCTGGCTATAGGGTCAAGTACATCGAGTTTGAGGGTGGACACACGCTTCCACCCGCAATTCTTCGCGAATCATTTCTTTGGTGGTTACAACCTCCTGAGCAGGAGCAAGACCGTATCCAATCGGCCGATGTTCCGGTCATTCGCTCGGAGATCGACCGAACTTGAAGCATGTCAGTGATGTAACGGCGCCTGCGTTTTCGGCTCGCGCATCGACTCCATGTTGAGCTTTAACCAAGCTATGATATCGTCGCTTTCTAAAAGCGGCTGACCGTTGATGACGAGGCAGGGAACTTGCTCGCGGCCCGTTAAATCCTGCAGACGGGCCATGTATTCTTTCTTTTCGGCAACGTCTCTGTATTGCACGCGCGATTTCAGATCATTCGATTCGATGAAGTCGCGAACTTTCTTTGAAAACGGGCACATCTGACGGTGATAGAGTTCGATCACGGATTCACTCCTTCTTAAGACACCTTCGCATTCCGTCGGCATTCTGCTCCACCCAAAGATCTTTGAGGTTTTCGACCTCAAAACAACGAGTGAGCTAGCGCCATGCTCAGAGATAGTAGAAGGCCACTAGCTTCCACCGCGCCGATTGTTGAATCTCTTGCGAAGTTTTCGAAACGCCTTTCTGACACCTTCCTCATGAACACCAACCGACATCGACCTATTTTGTGGTCAGCGGTCGTCGTCGGTCGCCAAAGGAGCAGGAATGTCGAATCTTCAAAATCAGGGTCATGGATACGGAATGCGAATGAGTGCAGCCATTTGTTCGGTAGCGCTACTTGCGGCCCTCGGTTGCACGCGCAACCAAGAAGCCTCTACTACAATTCAACAGGGCGAGAGCGTTGAAGCGACTGGCCAAGTTGGGTCTCCGGGTAGCACAAAGCCGAGTGATGCGGCCACTCAACCAGATGCAAATCCCACGGATGATTTAGGCGGTGGAAACGCAACGGGACAAACAAAGGATGCAACCGTAAGTGGCACGTCGAACGCAGGCACAAACTCCGACAGCGATCGCCTCTTGCACGCGGCTCCGCGCGTGAGCGATGGCTCAACCAACGAATCTGGTTCAAGCATTACGGATAAAGCACCGGCGGGTGGCACACGCACGGATGAGTCTGGGTCCGTGTCAGGCACCGGAAACGTGCAGAAGAAGAAGTAAATCTCTTCTATTTACGGAGTTTTACTCCAGAAGAAAACCGAGACGCGGGCCTTAAGAGCTTCGACGCCGATCGGTTTTGGTATGAGGCTGTCCACGCCAAGGTGGCGGCCTTTTGCCTCCATCAACTCATCCACCACGCTGGTCGTCAGAACAAATCTTGTCCGATCAAACCGACGATCCGACTTCAGAAGTGTCAGCAAACTGAATCCATCTAGGATCGGAAGCTTTTCTGCACAAACGATGAGGTCCACATCTTCGAGATCGCCGTTGAGGGCTTCGAGCGCCTCGGCGCCATTTTCGAAGGAATAGACCTCGAAGAAGAGCTGACCGAGAAGCTTGGAGAGCGCCGCACGATCGATCTCGCTACTTTCGATGACCACGGCCCGCAGAAATTGCTTATTCATTGCGGTACCCATTCGTGCCCCCTTTTGAGACGGAACCGACTTTGGTCGTATGATCTTTTCGGAATCTTCTGGCTAAGTCTGAGGATCATCTTTTCTGCCCCGCCTACCTGCCAGTTGCACTTTCTCTCTC
>SYLX01000022.1 GCA_005808505.1 Bdellovibrionales bacterium
ACCATCCGGAATCAAATCCATCAATGAGTGGTGTTTCCCATCGATCTCAATGCCAGAGTTTTCAATGACGGAAGAGAAGATCCGATCAAGCGTAAGTAAGGCCGCACGCGGATGATTTGCCACCTCCCTTTGGATCGCTTCATTCAACTCTTCGCGATGAATCTGCAAGGGGTGAATCGCGGGTACGTTTCCGATGATGATAGGGAGATCTCGCTTCGCGACTTCCTTAAAAAAGCCACGCAAAAACGCGCGGCTCTCCCGCGGATCCGCAAGACCCATCACCGAATCCCAGAACATCAAATCGACGGCGATTACGGCCGAAGCCCGGTCAAGTTGGGAGCCGCGCAGATTAGAAAGAACAACGGCACCCGGCCGCCCGCTCGAAGCATGGGAGAACGCCCCCGATAGAAATCCGTGCTCCCGGAGAAAACGTTTTGCCGGATTTCTCTCTACGGGCGCAGCACTAACGCTAGCACCGAGGATGAGTGTTTTTTCAAAACTAGTTTGCGGGGAGAGTTGAGAATCTGACGTTTGCATAAGGGAGCAAGAGTAACTCTCACCGTCCGTCAACCGCAAGAAGAGCGCTTCGCGATGAGGCTTGCCCAAACCTCATCGCGCTCACTCACTTAGGTGAAATGATCTCGATGAAGCTCGCGGCTTTTTGCGCAAGCTTTCGCGCTGCGGTCGTCGACTTCGCACGTGCGAGCGTCACCGCCATCCGACGATTTTTGCGAGCGTCGGGCTTACCGAAAACACGGACTTCGACATCCTTGAGCCCGAGGGCTTTTTCTACTCCTTGGTAATCGACGACGGACATCTCGCGGTCGGCCAACACGACCGCCGAAGCGGATGGCCCGTGACTCTTAATCTGGGGAATCGGAAGCCCCAAAATCGCTCGAGCGTGGAGGTCGAATTCCGAGAGATCTTGTGAGATGAGCGTGACCATTCCCGTATCGTGCGGGCGCGGCGAAAGTTCGGAGAAGTAAACTTCACCGTTGCGTCCGATGAAAAATTCAACTCCGAAGAGCCCCGCTCCCCCGAGCCTCGCGGTCACTTTCTTAGCGATCGCTTTGGCTTTCGATAGCTGCGAAGGTGTGAGGAGCGCGGGCATCCAGGATTCCATGTAGTCGCCGCGCTCTTGGCGATGCCCAATGGGATCGACAAAGAGAGTTTTTCCATCCAACGTGCGGATGGTGAGAAGTGTAATCTCGAGATCAAAACGTATGAATTCTTCGACGATGACTTTGCGCTGATCGCCGCGCATGCCTTCACAGGCGTAAACCCACGCCGCGCGAACGTCTTTTTCCGAACGAACGACGGATTGCCCTTTCCCGGAAGACGACATCACAGGTTTTACGACGTTGGGAAAGCCGATTTCGCGGCTAGCTTGAATCAGCTCTTCTTCGCTGTCGGCGTAGAGATAGCGAGCCGTCTTGAGTTTGAGCTCGCGAGCCGCTACATCGCGGATGGCGTTGCGGTTCATCGTGAGGTGCGCGGCTTCTGCCGTAGGTACCACTTGCAGGCCCTGCTTTTCGAAGTCGCGAAGTTTCTCGGTCCGGATGGCTTCGATTTCCGGGACGATGAGATCCGGGCGATGTTTAGCGACGACATCTTCTAGGGCTTTGGCGTCGAGCATGTTGATGACTTCGAATTCGTCAGCGACCTGCATGGCCGGTGCCCCTGGGTAGCGATCAACGGCAATGACGTATTGCCCAAGGCGCTTAGCCGCTATGGCGAACTCTTTCCCGAGCTCGCCGGAACCGAGCAGGAGGATTCGGCGGACGAAGCGTTTTGGGGATTTCGTACGGGGTTTGGGCGGCATGCGTCCTCCTAACTGGATCACTTGTGTGGGGATGAGTTAAGCGGTTCGCCTGGGAAGTGGCTAGGTGAAAGATCAAATTCTCGATTCTACGGCGTCGTATTGCCTAGCTACAGGCGAATCGCCATCCCCACGCAAGTGAGCCAGTTACAAATTCTCGAGATTCCAACTAGTTACACCCCCACTCGCCACCTAGCTGCTCCGGACCTCCGTGTGAAACCGTGACTTGGGCGCGGAAGCCGTGTTAACCTCTAAGCCTCGTAAATGGATTGTCTTCCAAAGAAAAAGGCCGAAGAAAAAGCTGGAGAAAGCCCAGAGAAATGCTTCCGTCTGGCAGGCAGTTATGTTATTCACATTCGTTCTTCATCTTGAAAAGACGTATTCCGCCGACCTGAGAATGGCTCAGACAGGCTGAGAAGAGCTGAGAAGGGGCTGTCATGGCAAAAAAGGGAAAAGTAAAAATCATCACTCTTGAGTGCACAGAAGCTCGAAAAGAGGGCAAGCCGCCGTCTCGCTACACGACAGCAAAAAACACCCAGACGCACCCTGAGCGCCTCGAGAAGAAGAAATACAATCCCAATCTCCGCCGTCACACAGTTCATCGCGAACTGAAGTAATCGTTTTTTTGCTCTTCGCCCTTCCCTTTGGGAGCAGGCGACTCAATTGAGCAAAACCGGACAGGCAAAAAAAGACGGGTCAGCGCTGCTGACCCGTTTGTTTTTGAAGCATTTAGTTGTGGGTACTTTGCTGTTTGAACTCTGCTTTCAACCTGCGAGTGAACCCCGAGATCTCAGCCTTTCGACATTCACCTATTCATTCCATAGAAAACGATTTACACCCGGATCTCTTGCTCTTTCATTTTTTGACGGGCCGAGAGTCGCGACAAAGCGCTGATTTCTTGCCCTAAGAGCTCAAGCAGATCACCTGATGAAACAATGCCGACCAATCCGCCTTCGTCATCGACGACGGGCAAACGGCGGACACCGTACGTTTCCATAAGATGAATGGTTTCGTAGACTCCCGCGTTCCGATTCACGGTAACAAGCGTGGGAGTCATGACATCCTCGACACGAACCGTTTCCAACGGGATCTCGAGTGCAACGACTCCGACCACGATGTCTCGATCTGTGAGGATTCCGATTGGCTTGGAGACGCCGCTCTCTTTGGAGCAGATCACGACGTCCCCGACGTGCGACTCGCGCATGATGCGAGCCGCTTGGATCACGGATGAGTTCTTCTCGACGCATTCGACGTCGGTGGTGCAGAACTCCGTGATTGACATCACTGCACCTGGTGGCCTGCCGGCACTCCAGTCAGCGTGTCATCCATGAAGCTCGCAGCGTCGTCCATCAAGCCAGGCTGATTTTGATTTGCCTTAGCTTTCTTCCGGCGATAGAGCGTGCGGCGGTTGATTCCGAGAATCCGCGCGGCCGCTGTTTTTTTACCTTTAGTGAATGCAAGAACGTATTCGATATAGCGCTGGTTCCACTCAGCCAGCGTCGGCAGCTGGTTCCCTGCGGTGGGTTTTGGGAATTGAAGCGGAAGTCCTGCGACTACGATCTCTTCGTTCATCATCTGTCACCCCTCTTTCAATACGGGTTGCTGATACGGGCGATTCGAACCATAGCTTAAGAGACCTAAAGCAGCGTAATGTAGTTTTCTACACGACCTCTTGCATTTCCTGAAAAGCGCTTAAAACACGCCTTTAGAGCCATTTTAAGCGCTTTTAAGCGATGTCGAAGAATTGAGAAAATCGCCTTCAAAACCCCGCTCTGTCACACCCTGACAACACAATTTCGCATCAATTAAATCTGTAGAATTGCGTCTTCGCGAAAACAAAAAAGCCAGCATCGCTGCTGGCGTTTTGCGCTCTTAAGGTTATCGAGAGACGATGATCTTAAAATTTATCGCGGATACTTATCATCGAGCGGTTCCTGCTCGAAGTGATGCGGAAGTTCGATCGGTACGCTGTCTCCTCCGCCAGTCGCCGTCGGGCTCGGAGCCCCGGGGCGCGGACGCAATCCCCGGCTGTCTTTTTCGAGAAGCTCGGTGAGCTTGCGAATCGCGATCATGCGACCGCTCGACTGACGCCAGAACGCGTAGAACGAAAGAACGATCGGACCGCTTAGGCTGAACGTTCGCAGATTCCCTTGCTGAAGCGCTTGACCCGTAAAGCTTTTCGCTACGGCCGTTACGCACTTTCCTTGCTCCGCGAGTTTTAAGCAAAGATCCCAGTGATCGCTTTCGATGATCTCCTCAACGAAGATATCGGCCGCGTTCAAGTGATCCGAAATCAACTTATTGAGTTGTTCATCCCAGCGGCAGCGCGCGAGCGGAAGAGCCGCAAACAGCTCCGTGCGATTCTTGTAGCGTTCAAGCATTTCGGCAGATGCGCAGAAAACGATCTCCGCCGAACCTACCTTGCCGTATTCGAGTCGCGGCGAGGTCGGCTGATTGAGCGAAACGGCCCAATCGAGTTCGCCGTTATAGACTCGCTCCACGAGGCGATCGGGCATCGTTTCGCGGAAGGTGTGAACCGTTCCGAACGGAGAGTAAGCATCAAAGTACTTCAGCAAGAATTCCATCGCCGGACCTGCCGAGAAAGTTTCTTGCATACCGATGCGTACCGGATAACCGCCGATCAGTGTTGGCGACACCACGTCGAGGAATCGCAAGCCTGATTCGAACATTTGTTTTGCGTGTTTGTAGAGTGTTTCTCCTTCGACGGTGAGCTCAATTCGGCGCGGTCGCCGGTGGAACAACGGAGTCTCGAGAAGTGTCTCGAGTCGTTTGATCTGCTCGCTGACGGTAGGAATCGAGACGCCGGTGACTTCGGCGGCTTCCTTCATCGACATCTTCCGAGCGACTTCGTAGAAGTAATAGACCTGGTTCCAGTTGATATCTTTAAGCTTCTTCATCGAGCTGCTGGGTTGATCTTTGGCTTCCTTGGTCTTATCCATGCCCTCTTCCATAGTCCTCTCTCGGGTTAAAGAGGTTTAGAGCCTCGGCCCATCCTTGGCCGCCACGGTCTGTGGCAGTTTGAAAGGCTCGTCCAAACCTAACGTTAAGGGATTGCCGAGCCTGAATCTTTGAAAGAAGGTCAGGGGATTTTGAAGAAAGGAACATCGCGCCTTTGTTTGACGACCAAAGTCGAGCCTCAAAGCCATCAAATGCGCACTCAGTCAGCAGTTGGCGCCGATGTTTTCGTGAAAACTGATTTTTTACTCCACCGGTTGGGGTGAATTGAAGCGGCCGCGCTTCCAGTCTTCGATCTGTTCGTGAACTTCGCTGAAGAGTTGTTCGATCAGGTCCGCGAATTTACCCACCGTCTGGCCGCCGACGAACTTTCTTTGCTGCGAGTAGACTTTCAAAAGCCCTTTATAACCATCGCGGGTCCGTCGCACGAGAAGTTCGGCCGTTGAATCAGAAGGAGCTTCTTCAAGGACCGAACGAATGCGGTCGTTGATAACTTTCATCGCGTCTCCGCCTTGAGCTTCTTCGATTTCGCGGAGAGCTTCGCGCGTTTCGTCATCAATCTGAGTTCGGTTGGCAGCATCAGACATCGGTTCCTCCAGCACGGCCATCGCCATTGAGGGCCGAAGTTGCGGAATCGTTAGCTCCCTCACCGCGCGGTTTGAAACACATTCCACTCGCAACAGCTTCTTCCATCGAAAACGGAAGACGCGTCTCTTCATCAATGAAAGCTCCGTGGAGACGGGCCGCTCGCAAATCCACTCCGGTGAGATTCGCACCACGAAGATCCGTCTCGGTCAGGATCGCAAACTCCAAATCCGCATGAGAGAGGTCAGCTCCTCGTAGTAGCGCGGCTGAGAGATTCACCTTGCAGAGATCGGCATGTCGCAGATCCGCACCCAAAAGGGTCGTCATGACTAGATCAGCATAAGTCAGATCCGAATGCGCAAGGCGCGCTTCGGTGAGATCAGCTCCCGTGAAATTCGTAAGCCTCAGAACTGATCGCTCAAGATTCGCCCTCGCCAGTCGCGCTTTGCGGAAATCTGCGCCTTCAAGATGAACGCCGACAAGCTGTGCCCCTTGCAAATCACGCTCTGCAAAACAGGCCTCATCGTCATCCGTGATCAAATCGACGTTGTCGGTTTCGGTCATCGAGAACGGGCAAACGCCGAGTGTTTCTCCCCGGCCTCCCTGCCATCTCGGATGAATCCCGTAGACATCGCCGCGCGAGAAAGTTCTGAATGAAAAGATCGAACCAGTTTTCACATTACACCCCTCCGTTCGTCCTCGGTCCGTTTGGACCACCCACTCCGACGAACGATAGAGCTATTATGTGCTTCAAGTCAGGAACGCGTAAATTGGGGTTACGCGTCTCTTAGTGGACCCCTAAGGTTTTCAGATTCCGTGGTTGGAGCGTCGCCGTGCGCACAAGATTTCAGGGCAACTCGTCACGATTCGTACAAACTAAGCCGTCCAAAGATCAGTTTGGACGGCGGCCTGAACTATCATTCAGTTTTTATTACTACCGAGAAGCACTCAGACCGTTGCTGACGGCTGATTGTCGAGAAGGCTACGCAACATCCAGGCTGTTTTCTCGTGGGACTGCATCCGTTCGGTCAAAAGATCGAGAGTCGCTTCGTCAGTCGCTCTCTCGGAGGCCGGAATGATCGAGCGCGCTGTGCGCACAACGGTTTCCTGGCCATCGATGAGCTGCCGAATCATCTCGCTTGCTTGAGGAACGCCGATCGTTTCCTTCACGCTAGCTAGACGCTGAAACTCGGAGAAGCTTCCGGGAGCCGCGAAACCAAGCGCACGGATTCGCTCGGCGATGACGTCGACTGCTTCCGCGAGTTCGGTGTACTGAGTTTCAAACATCTCGTGGAGCGTTTGGAACATGGGTCCCGTTACGTTCCAGTGAAAGTTATGGGTCTTCACGTAGAGCGAATATGTATCCGCGAGAAGCCGCGAAAGCCCCGATGCAATTTCGTGCCGATCTGTTTCGTTAATTCCGATATTCACTGACTGAGCCATAAGAACTCCTTTCGCACGAGTGAAGTCTGCCAAAGGTTTCTGCGGTCAGTTCAAAAGACTCAAACAATTTTCGTTGGCGATTGGCCCACAATTCGGGAGCCAATCGCCGTGAAGGGGTTAATGCGTCTCGGCGGCTGCGGCCGCTGGCTTGGTCGCCGCGATCATTTTTGAAAAAAAGCCCGTGGCCTCTTCGAGGTTTGTGAGTCCCTCGTTTTCGAAAATTTCGCGCATCGGCGTCCGAATATAGTTTTTGTAAAATGGCTCGTGAAACTCGATGGGGAACTGCTTGAGAGCCACATCAAGAGCTGGCCGGTCACCGAGCTGGAGACTGTCGACGAAGCCGTAAAAGCCTCCCGGCTTCAAAACACGAAGCCCCTCGCGGATGATCAGCGGCCTTTCTGCCTGCGGCAACTCGTGAAATAAAAAAACGGAATAAACGGCATCGAACGTCTCATCGAGAAACGGTAGCTTTGCGCCATCCGCTTCGATGAAGTCATGTCGCGCGAATTCTCGAAGTTCCACTTGAGCTTTCTTCAAGTACGGAGCACTTAAATCGACCGCGACGATCTTCGCTTTCGGAAACGCAAGACGCACAAAGCGCGTCGCGCGCCCGGTTCCTGCACCGACTTCGAGGAACTTGAGGCCTTCTCCGTCGCTGGTTCCAAACTTCTCGCGGAGTGGCTTGATGATCATGCGTCTCATCGCATCGGTCGAACCCGCAAACAGCACGTCGACTTGGTGATCGTAAAGCTCAGCGGAACGATCGGAGAGATAGCCATCACCTTGAAAGTGGAAATTCCTTCGGTAGTAATTCGGTAAGTCGTTCATCAGGCTTTGAGCTTTTTCCGAGAACTCGTGTGCTTGATGTTCGCGGCGGCGGCGCGAGATGTCGACCCCTTCGCGGAACATGAGGGGCAAGCGTTTGAGATGATCGATCGCACTTCCGGGTTGGAGAACCTCGATCGGATAAACTCCATCTTGAATATTTTTAACGTCTTGTCGGAAAATCGCTTCGAGATCTGAGCGCGCGGCGGTGAAGAGAGCCATGTCATCGATCGGAAGTCGCGGCTTGCGACGATGGACCAACAATTCGATCGCTGGGCCCAAAAGGCTTTCGGCAGTGTATAGGGCGCTACGTGCGCGAACATAGGAAAGTAGCGAACGCTCCGATCTCATCAGCTTCGTCACCGCTTCGAGCGGAGCCGTCACGCGGTTTGCTAATCGGTCTGCTAATCGGTCTGCTAAATGGTCTGCTAATTTGTGTGAACGGGACAATGGCATTTTCATCTCCCACAGATAGCTTTGCGTCCGTAACGAACGAGCGATGACATCCTAACCGATTCCACTTAGGAAGGCGATCCTCTTAAATGAATAGGCACGCTAGGAGGAGTCCTTATTGTAAAGCAAGGCTGTGACTTCGCGGTTGACGATCGCGAAGTGTCACAATGAGATCAGAGCAGTTAACATTTTTTTGGAGTCGTGATGTTCAAAAAATTGTGCTGGCTGTTTGGAACACTTTTTATTCTTCTCTCCGGAGAGAGGTCATGGGGATTTGACCGGTTCCCTGAGTTTCACGCGCTCCAAGAGGACGAAGCCCTTCGCTTCGATCGATCCATTTTGATCGATTCCGAGTATCAATCAGACGTTCTTACCTATATCGCTCCTCTAGCGTGGGATGCCGACTTCTTCGCGCAGGCTCGCGCGTTTGACCTAACATTCGGTAGCCTTTCGAACCGACACTTTTTAGAACAGCAGCGACTTAGAATCGATCAACCGCTCACCGATTCACTTTCCTTTCGCTTCACTTACTTTCAACAAAGAGATTTGGAGATCGACCAGCGCCACGCCGTCATTGAATTGGTTCAGCAGCTCATCCCGAAGTTTGCGATTTCCGTGTATGGCGAGCCTTCGCACTACAAGAGAGAAAACGATTTTGGAGTTGCTCTCCTCTATCGACCGAGCGTCGATCACGAGATTCGTGTTTTTCATACGTGGGTCGACTTCACGCGTGGTGAGCATAACGACCGGCCCGATTCGTTCGTCAAAGGCTCAGAACCCAGAAGCTTTGGCATCGTTGGCCGATGTTACGACTGCTTAGGGCCAGGACGCGAAGAAGGTTCAGCCATCAATGGCGAACCGAACGGAACTAAGCGAGATCGGACGTATGTAGAATATTTTGCGCGCCGGGAGACTCCGGTTCTTTGGCATTTTCCAATCGAAGGAACTGAATACACTTACGATCTGTGGAGTGCGGGTCTCTCCGCACGCTGGGCGCCGCAAGAACTTGCGCGTGTCTTCATCAACGCGCGCCTGCAACATTCAAAAAAATTTGAGTCCGAAGCCCCGCTTTCGAATGCCTCATCGACTCAGCGAGCTTCGCTGGTTCGAGACGTCACCGAAGTGATTGTTTCATCCGAGTTTCCGTCGGGAGAAAGCCGCTTTCGACTAGAACCAGGTGTCGCGTGGGTGCACCGCACGTGGCGTGGAGATCAGGAACAACTTCTCGATCACCGAAACCTTTTGCCGTTCATTTGGCTTCGTACTGAGGCATTCCAACGAGCCGGAAGTTTACGGGATCAAGTGGAACTCGGGTACGAGACTACTTTTTTTTCCTCACAAAATTCTCCGGGCTCCGCGACGTCTCCCCTTCCGTTAGCCGCAATCGGGCTTAAACCCTGGTCCGTCGAGCATCGCTTAAATTGCCGCTACATCTTTGCTTTAGGCGAACGTGCAAGTCTTTCGATCACCGCGACCGCTGACATTGACGTCGCCTTTGGAAGCGAAGGTGGCTTATTCGAAGGCGGACAAGGGCAGTTTCGGTTGGTCTTTTAGGGGTAGACTTGTTCGGTTTATCCTCCGAACTCCCCTTTTTTGGCGCTCTGACAGAATTCATGTCAGGTTTCGCATTCGTCGTCTTTAACGAGATTTTCGACGCAGCACCGTCAACCGGAGTCAGATTGCACCTTTTCCGTTTGAACTTTTGCTCTACGCTTTCTAGGCTCCGCTTTGTTTTCTGTCAGGATCTCGTCAGCAGGAATTCCGGAAAAGGAGAGGGGCCTTGTCCAAGCGTCTTGTCTGGTTCGCGTCGTTATCTGCGTTCGTACTTTTAAGTGCGGTTACTTTCGTCGCTCCTTCTTACGCGGGAGTCGTAGAAATCAAGAACAACCAACTTCACGTGGATGGGAGCCCCCAGCCGCAGCTTTGGGGAGCGGAAGTGCAGTACTTCCGTCTGCGAGGCGGCCCGGGTAAAAACATTCCGCGCGAAAAAGTCCTCCGCTTGTGGACGAACGTTCTCGACCGCTTTCAAGAAGCGAAGATGAATGCCATCAGCTTTTACATCCCTTGGGATTTTCACGAATACGCTCCGGGAAAGTTCGACTTCGACGGCACCGCCGATGAAGACGGTGATGGTCGACCCGATTATCCTTCGCGGGATTTGAGAACTTTCCTCAAAATGATCGAAGCTCGCGGGATCAAGCACATGATGGTGCGCCCAGGTCCCTTCATCAATGCGGAGTGGGGTTTTGTTGGATTCGGCGCGGTTCCGCTTTGGTTCAGTCAAAAATATCCTAACAGCCACATGCGAAATACAAAGGGTCAACGGACGAACCTCTATAGCTACCACGATCCAGACTTCATTCGTCATTCGCGTTTGTGGCTCGCGAAAGTTCATGAAGAAATCATTTCAAAGTTAATCGGTCCGGGAAGACCAGCGCACTTCCTCCAGGTGGACAACGAAACAAACTTCATGTGGCAGTCGCTCTATAGTCACGACTATGGACCCCGCGCCGTCGGTCTTTACCAAGAATGGTTGAAGACTCGCTATGGCTCCATCGCTGCGGTCAACAAAGCTCATGGACGTTCTTGGAACGAGTGGCGAGAAATTCGGGCACCCGCAAACCCGCGGGAAAACACGGCCGAAGATCAGGATTGGTACCGCTTCCAAGACAAAACAATTTTTGATTATCTGAAGATGGTGCGCGGAACGTGGCATGAACTCGGCGTTTTTGAGCCGACGGTGTTGTTCACCCTCGCCGAAAGCTATAACGCGACGGAGAACGGCCTACTCCCCCACTTCACTTACCGGAATGCTCCGGGCCAGACCGGAATGATGACGGTCAATCTCTACCCGAAGACTTACGAGACGCCGGATCAACCGCTTCTGAATAATCCGTTCAAAGCGGATCTTGATGTGAAGTCGGCCGACACGGCATCGGATCACTATCTCGGGCGCCGCGAAGAATGGGTGTTGGGACCCGAAATTCAAGGCGGTTGGTGGCGCGGTGTTCCCGTCTCTGACGATGCGCGAAGACAGACGTACCTCACAACACTTGGCCACGGCTTAAAAGCGCTCTTTGTTTATTACTTCCACGAGGGAGACAACTGGCAGAACACATGGGCAGCCGAACGCGTCCGCGTCCATTACGACCAACTTAAAAAAGATCCTCGTTATAAATCTATTTCCAATGACCAACTGCCGGACGAGTTCTGGAACGAATTGAACGAAATCGTTCACGAGAAAGAATTTGCGAGCTGGGAAGCACGCTGGATCTTGAGTCAAGGTGGAACGCAGCCAGAAAAACTCTACTTCGATGCTCCGCTTGATGAAAACGCGGAGCCTCGCGCGCGCTTTCAACTGATCAAAGAGATGGGTGAGAAGATCATCGGTCCGAACCAAGATTTCTTGGCCGAAGCTGTTGAACTGACGGATCCGGTTTGCTTCATCAAAGATTCGGAAGCCCACGCGCCCACTTTTGTTCCATGGCTGAACTCTCGCCTCGTCAATTCCGATTGGGCCGGAGGTCTGCTTGCCTACCTTATGCATTCGGGCGTGAATCCCGAGATCCTGCACTGGGGCCTCACGCCGATGAGCGAGTACTCGAAATGCCGCATGCTCATCTATCAGGATAACGGATTTGCTAATCAAGATCTCCTTGACTTTATGGTGCGCCGTTTAGCGAAGGGGCAAACGGTTGTGGTCTTCCTCCACGATGCGCTTGCGACTTCCATCATGAAAGCATCAAAGCCAAAGTCGCCCTGTCGTGATTTGAACTCCGCATCTCTGCGCGTTGACGGTTTTGCCTGTACCATCGAAAATGGTCTTCTCTATCAAGTTCGCACGCCTCTTTATGAATGGATCAACTCCGATAGCTACGTGGCTCTCAACGATCTTTCCCTGAAGGTCGCTTTTCTCGACGAGATCTTGCTTCAGGCGAAGATCCGCCCGCACGTTCGGATTCGGGGAGGCGGAGACCGCGTTGTTGCCTTCGCCAGAGCTGATCAAACTCGAAGTCAAATCTGGATCACCGCAAAGAGCGGCAGAGGCGATGCCTACTCGGGTAAGCTGATCGTTTCGCTGGCTGATCCCGAGAAAGTCTATGACGTGAAGTCACTGCTCAACGGTCGCATCGTTCGCATCGGAGGAGAAGAGCTTTCGAAGAAGGGATTTCCGTTTGATCTAAATGCCTTCGGCTCCGAAGCTTACCTCGTTAAAGAAGTGCGCTGAGCCAACTCGAAAAATGCAAGCGTCGATTCATCGCGCCCGCAACTCCAGCGGGCGTTTCTTTTTGAGAATCTCTTAACTGGACCGCCTACCAAGCCGACAACGTCTATGCGGTGTTCAGCCAAACTTTTTAAGAAGCGGCTGCATCGGGCATGGCTGTCGCAGGCCATGAGATCAACCTTGGCTTCACGCAGGCGTAGATTCAAGAATGGGGTGTCTCAGAATGAGAAGCAGCCGCACGCGAGTTTTGGTCGCGATGTTGATGGCCTTACCGGCTATCCTCGCTTACCAAAACTGCGGAGACGGGTTCCAAGTCTCGACGGACTTCGGAAGCCTTTCGCTTCGCACGCCATTTGAAGACACGCGCGGCGCCCTTTACGATCAAGGTGTTCTCGACGATTGGGACCGCGCGTACCCCCCACTCGTTCGCGACGCAAGTTGCATGACCGGAAGCCGTTTCACGCTTTGCCTTCCGCAAAAAGATCCGGTGACCGCAAACGGTGGCGCTTTCTCGCCTCTCTACGCACCTGGCTCCGGAACGCAGGCGCAAGAATATAAAGTTCTCTCCTCAGGTCTCAAGACTCCGCGGACAAAACCGGCAAACCGGCATTACGTTTTGAAGGGTGACTACGAACCCTTCATCCAAATTTTCGCCACGATGAAAAACGGAACGTGGAAACACTCCTACATCAACGGAACTCAGCACGAAGTCGCGCAGCTCAACGTTTGGTACTGGATCAATCGTCAACGCACCTACATGCGCGATCGCACGCAGAAGTACTTCTTCGATGCGGATACGGCAAAAAAGCAGCTCACGATTCGGCCGTACCTCGACAGCTTCGAGAACGCGGCGTTCTCGCGAACGGATTCATCTCTCAACTTCGGTCACCGCACCATTCAAGGTGTTAAACATGACTTCGCCCTCGATGCGACGGTCATTGCGCATGAAGCGGGCCACGGAAACTTCTTCTACGCAAATCGGGGCGGTGGTGTCGACAACGTCACGATCAACGACGACACGCTTCGCGCTTCGTTTTGCCCAACCGTCAATGGTTGCATGGGCGCCATCGACGAAGGAATCGGCGACATCCATTCTTTTATCCTCTTTCCAGACAACCCGACGCCCCTTGGAGCCTACATCGCAAACTCGCCGTCGGGTTTGCGAAACGCGGAGACGGATCTCGCGTCAGAAACGGCGCAGTCGCTCTTTGATCGGATTCCCGACACGGGTTACCCCAAGGGCGAAATTCACAATACCGGCCAAGTGTACGCGGCCATTTGGTTTGGGGTCTGGAAGACGGCGAAGGCCGCAGGCACCGAGAAGGATATCGAAATCCTCTTCACCGAGCACATGACGGATCTCGTTGGCTCCGACACATTTATCACGGCCTATAATCGCGTGATCAAACCGAACGTTGAGCAACTCTTTAGAGCGCAGCCGACAAAGGTCCAGCAGATCAAAGCGAGCTTCCGCGCGCAATACCAGAAGCTGTCACTTACCGGCTACGATACAAATTGAGCCAGTCTCCGCCACGTGCGATCATAAATTATGCGCACGTTCCTTCTGCTTGCATTCGTTGGACTCCTCAGCTTGCTAGCTTGGCGTCTCGGCTTTCAGCGTGAGGCGGCTTCTCCCTCATCGCAAGATCTGGCGAAAGAAGTGAAACTCCGCGAGCCCGCCAACGAAGTTGCGCCGACGCCCGCTGGAATTGAGCGGGACTCGAATCCGGCGGCGGGAAGCTCACCTGCGCCCTCACTAGCGGGATCACGCAAACCGGTTTCGGCGGCGGCCCTCGCGGCACTCCTTGCGAAATATTCTTCCGGTCAAGAATGGAAAGTTGATCTCGACGAGAGCGGTTTGCCTCTGCGCATGACAGGAGCCGGACTCAAAGCCATTTTCGAAAACGGTGGCGAGGGAGAGAGCTTCCTCCGCGAATACACGGAGCTTCTCGGGTTTTCAGAACTTCCGCCGCTGGCACGCGAAGATTCGACGACCTCTCGGTTCCAAATCGTGGACTATGTGCAACGGCATACGCTCGCAACGGGCGAAACTCTTCCCGTTTTTGAAAGCTGGCTCCGCTTCAAAGGAAGCCCGGATGAAGGAGCCTTCATCGGCAACAACCAACTTCGCCCGGTCGAGAATTTGCGAGGAGATCTCGGCCTTAGCGACGAGGAAGCGCTGAGCATCGTTCGCAGGGCCTTTAACGGCCCTGCCCAAAAAATTGAAGTGAAGTCATCAAAGGTTGTTTATGCGCACGAACGCCCGCACCAATTAGCGACGCAAATCACGATCACGGGCCCTTTGCCGCACTGGCTTGTCCTCGTAGGGCACGAGTCGAAAACGATCCTCTACCGCACGATCGTCTCGCGCCGTTGAGTTCCAGCGTCAATTCCGTAGTCAGCACCCGAACTTCTCGGAACCAAATTTCCCTAGCAGAAGTGTCAGCTGATTCGACACCGAAATTCCGGTCGGTATCGGCATCCCGATGTGAAACGAAGCGTGTGGCTAGACTTTGCCCAAACGCCAAAGCGTTTTATCCTGATTCAACGGGCGCTTCTCGTAGCGCCTGATAGGTGTGGAGGTTGACGATGAGAAAGTCGCGGCAAATGGCTCTGGTGTACCTCGCTTGCGCCTCGGTTCTTTCGCTCGCCTACACCAACTGTTCCGGCAGTCTGCAGCCGATGCAGCTTGCGCAGATGAACGGAAACATTGATCCGTCGGGTGATCCGACTCTGCCAAACACCACGCCGACCCCAACACCGCCTCCGATTGTGAGCGGACCCGGCCCAGCACCGACGGTGATCGCCGAAGGTGCGGAACTCTATCACAACCGATGCTCCGATTGTCATGGTCCGATGGAGTCGACGAGTAAACCCAACCGTTCTGCCGCACAGATTTCCGCGGCGATCCAAAACGTCGGGCGCATGAAGTCTGAGCCAGGTCTCATCGCGTTGTCGGCGGCCGAGATCCAAAAGATCGCCGACAGCTTGATCAGTAATCCGATCCCTACCGGCGCGACTCCTCAACTTGTAGCTGAGGGATTTAATTTTACGGAAGGTCCTGCGTATTCCCCGGATGGTTTTTTGATCTTCTCGGACCAAGGAGCCAACCGTGTCTACAAGTACGCAAACGGAATGGCTGAGGTCTTTATAGATCCGGCCGATCGGCTCAACGGAATGGCTTTTGACTTCAATGGACGTTTGCTCGGAGCTCGCGGCGGCATGGGACGCAACGTAGTTGCAATCGCGGCAAATAAAACTGAGACCGTGCTTGCCTCGAACTTCGAAGGCAAGAAGTTCAACGGACCGAACGATCTTGCGCCTTTTTATGATGGCGGATTGTTCTTCACCGACCCGGTTTACGGGACTCCGCAAGGCGGTCAAGAGCTCACGTTTAAAGGTGTCTTCCGGGTCACAAAGGAGGGACAAGTCGTCCTCGTCGACAACGCTCTCCAAAATCCAAATGGCATAGCGCTCTCACCCGACCAAACCCGTCTTTACGTTGCGGATGATGGCGATGACCGAGTGTACGTCTACGATGTGGCGCCGAACGGTGCGACTTCCAACAAAAGACTTTTCTTCACGGTGCCGGCAAACAGCGGCACCTCAGGCAACGACGGGATGGCGGTGGATGCGGCCGGAAATCTCTACGTCACGTGCCGAAACCAGATCTGGGTCGTAAAGCCAAGCGGTCAGCTGATCACGCAAATCGCGATTGCGGGACAGCTCACAAACGTGGCCTTTGGCGGCGCAGATTTGAAAACGCTCTACATCACGGTCGGCCCGCGCGTTTACTCGATGCAAATTCGCATTCCGGGTATGCGTTAAGTTCTGCGTCTTCCTAAGTTCGGAAAAAGCGGCAAAACAAGGAGTGCCAAGATCGGCATGAGCGTGAAGAGCACAACCATCAAGGCTCCGACCGGGAGATCGAGCCGGTAGCTTACGTACATTCCAACGACACTTAAGGTTGCGCTGAAGATGCAGCCGAAGAGGAGTCGTCTTCCCCACGATTCAAAGAACAAACCGCTCAAAAGGGACGGCACGATCAAAAACGAGAAAACCATCAACACGCCCGCAATGTGGGTGGACGACGTGATGACAACACCGAAGAGAGCGTAAAAGAGAAAATCCCAAACCCAGTGAGTCTTCTGATCGCGCGATGAGCTCGCGAAGAACTGCTTACGGAAAATAAAGAAAACAATCCCAACGACGACATAAATCAAAGCTGTTTTGATCACTTCGGGCCAGGCGACCCAAAGGATCTGGCCGATCAAAGCTTCTTTCAAATGCTCAGCCCCGTGAGCAAGACGATCCACAACTAAGACGACGGCAGCGGACGCCATGGCGTACACGATCCCGATGATCGCCTCTTGAGAGAAGTAGGATTCGTAGCGTCGAGCGAGGGCGAAGACACCCGCCGCTACGAAGGTAGCCCCCAGAGAGATGAAGTAGCTGGATCCAGCGTGATGCTCAGGATCCCAGAGAAGCGCCAAGGTCGCCCCAAATGAGGCGACCTGCGCAAGACTCAGATCGACAAAGATCACGCCGCGAGCCAGAACGTGAAGCCCAAGATAGCAGTGAATGATCGAGAGGATCACGCACATCACCGTCGGCGCGAGCAGAAATACGAGAGCGTCGTTCACTTCTTTCCCTCTATGGCACGAACAAGTTGTTCCGCGACGTCTTCGAGCTTTTCGAGTCCCGGAGCTGATCCCACAGAAATTCCGACCGACTGCACACGTGCTCCGCTCACTTCTTTGACGACTCGGTCGGCAATTTTCGAATCAAAAAAATTGTCGACGAGGACAAGCGAGATCTTCTCTCGCTTAGCGGTTTCGATAACCGAAAGAATGTGCTGAGCCGTCGGCGGGATGCCTGGCTTCGGTTCAAGAAAGGCTGCGGCTTCTAAGTTGAATCGCTTCAAAAAATAATTCAGCGAAGGATGATACGTGATGAGCTTCTTGACCCCTGACTTTGCGATCCGCTCCTGCCACGTTTTGGTCATCGTCTCCATGCGGGTCTGGAAGGCTTTCGCTCGTTCCGCGTACTTTGCCTTATTGGGCGAATCGAGACTTCCGAGCTTCTCCGCGATCGCGTTTGCAAGCTTACCGTTGCGAATCGGATCGAGCGTGAAGTGAGGATTCCCTTCTGGATGGACATCCCCCATCGCGCGCGTGATTTGGCCGGTCGGAATTTCGAGAGGCTCCGCCGTTTCGCCAAGGTCGAGGAATCCTCCACCGTCGGCGCGAACCTTCGGATTGCGAGCTCCTTGAACCAAACTTGGAAGCCAGCCGACTTCAAGCGAAAGTCCGTTAGAGATCAGCAAGTCAGCTTTACTGAGTTTCACCATGAACGATGGCTTGGGCTCAATTGAGTGCGGATCTTGCGTGCCTTTCGCGATCACGTCGAGCGTGACGTCATCGGCAGCCACTTCGCGCACGAGGGCCCCGACGTCTGCCGTCGTGGCCACTACCTTGAGCTTTGCTTCCGCAAGCGACGCTTGAAACAGCGCCGCCACGAAAACCGAGAGCCCGCAGAAAATCTTTGCGGCTTTCAGCATCATGAACCTCCTCGTGCGGGCGCGCTTAGTAGGCGTGCGCCGGATGTGCTCCGATCATCGCACTAAATTGAAGCATAAGCTTCTGCTCGGCCTCTTCACGCGAGTCGCTTAGGTGCGAGTACTGGAGTCGAAAACCTGAGAACTCCGAAGGGAAGTAAGAAACAAGCGCCGAATGCTTGCGTTGGAAAGGCTCAAGAGCCAGTGGTGCGGCATCGTTGTCTTCTGCTTGCAGATACTCCGTGCGGGCTTGGATCCACCAGCGCTGCGCGAGCTGATACTGCACCCACGAAGCAAAACCTTTTGCATCGTTTCGGCTCTCGGGACGATTGACCTTGCGGTCGATGTACTCCGTTGACCAGATAAGAGCACGCGTGTTTCCGCCGATGAGCGGACGCCACTTAAACGTCACGTCGGCACCGAGGAAATCGGAGTCGCCGCGCTGAAGTTCAGCGGCCGCGTTTGCAAACTCATTTTTTCCGCGAGCGGCCGAAAGACCGAATTCGAACGTGAGGTCATCCGAGAGATCCCAAAGGTTCTTGAAATGCCCGACGTAAGCATTGTCGTTCGGCGACTGGGAGTTCCAGTAATCCGTTCCCTCAAGGCGGCCCGAAAGCGCTTGAAGTGTGATTTCCGAGAACCAAGGTAACCCCGGAATCAACGCCGCAGCCGAGACGCCAACATCATTGATGCCTTCTTCTCCAAGAAGTTGCGAGTTGATAAGCGGCGCATCGATGAAGGGAAACGCGTGCGTGTGGAGGAGATTGTGGCGACCGAATGCGGCTTTGAACTTACCGATGCGGAATCCGACGAACGGCACTTGTTGTGTGTCGACGTAGAGTTCTTCCGGTTCAAACTCGAACTCGTATTGGTAGGGAGTCGCAGCCGGATCTTCATTGTTCAATTCCGCGCGCAAAGCGAAGGTCGAAACGAAACGGAAGTAGGGATCGACGTCTGCCATGAACTGGAGCTCAGCTTCTTGAAGGCTGATTCCGTTTTGAGGAACGTCTGTCGGCAAGTTGCCGCGATTTGAGTTCTGGTAGAGGAAGAGCGAGTTCACGCTGATGTCGGGAGTGAAAGCAGCCGAACGTGAACGAAGAGGTGCGGGCGTAGGAGCTGCTGTCTGAGCTTCCGCGAAAGATCCTGTAACCAAAGACGCTGCGATTGAAATCGCTGTGAAAAAAGCAAAACGAAGCACGATGAAATCTCCTGTATCTAAAGAGCAAAAAAATGAGAATTAAAAGTCAGATCAGAGAAGACGCAGGAGGGCCGCGCGGG
This sequence comes from Bdellovibrionales bacterium, assembly GCA_005808505.1. GTDB lineage: Bacteria > Bdellovibrionota > Bdellovibrionia > Bdellovibrionales > JAMPXM01 > SYLX01. The sequence goes on from SYLX01000022.1 coordinate 19,162, forward strand.
CGTGCAAGCGGATGGATTTCGAGAATCGGAATTCGTTGAGAGACAAAGGTCTGGGAGGTCGAAGTCCACTCTTCGACGGCTGGAAGCTCCCAGAAGGCTGCGGGCCGCAAATCCGAGCGTCGACCGGCATTGAGGAGCTTTAAGAACGCGCAAGGCTCTTTTCCCGTGTCGACTTGCCCGGAAGTGTTCCATCCTGCTTCTGAATGCAGGCAGCTGATATCCATTTCGTGGCAGGCAGCCGGTTGTTCGGAGAGCCAGTGAAAGATCTGGTGAAGAAAATCGCCGCCGACGTTCACCTGAACGTAAAGAAGAACGAGCAAGAATGGAAGCCAAGCTGACCGACGCGATTTCATTAGAGCTTTAAGCCATAACGCAATTTCGGCTCAGAAAGAACCAGAAAAAATCGGCGACGTTCCGACGCGGGAAGGCTTAAGACTTCGCGTCTGCCCCATTCGGTGCGTACTTTCGCAAAGTCGCTAGCAGAACTTTCGATGTCACCGGCTTGATGAGGTACTCGGTGAAGCCTTGGCTCAAAGCGCGTTCGCGATCTTCTTTCATCGCGTGAGCCGTAAGCGCGGCGATCGGCGTTTTGAAGCCTTCCGACCGCAGAAGCGCCGTCGCTTCGTAGCCGTCCATGTTCGGCATCTGCACGTCCATCAAAATGACGTCGTAAGTGTGGCGTCGAGCGAGCTCCACGCCTTCCAGCCCGTCTGACGCCAGATCAACCACGGCGCCGGTATCTTTTAGGTAACGCGTGAAGAGCATCTGATTGTCGAGCGAATCGTCGACGAGCAAAACGCGGAGACCTCTTAGCGATGCTGGCGCGGGCATCGAGGCGACAGGCACTGCCGCCTCTGCGCTTTTACTGCCGAGAAGGTTCGAAGCGATATCGCTATCAGCAACACTTCCAACATCCAACGTGAAGCGGAACGTGCTTCCACGGTCTACAACACTCTTTGCGAGCGTGACGTCGCCACCGAGAGCTTGCGCGAGACGTTTCGACAAACTCAAGCCGAGGCCCGTGCCGCCAAAGCGACGAGTCATCGAAGTATCGGCTTGCGTGAAATCTTCGAAAATACGTTTCTGATTTTCGGGCGCAATACCGATTCCCGAATCTTCCACGTCGAATTCGACCAAGACAGCTGCTAGAGCACTGGCGCGCGAAAGCATGCGCGCTTTCACCTTCACACCACCGCGAGATGTGAACTTTAGAGCGTTTCCGATCAAGTTAACCAGGATTTGGCGCGTGCGTGTCGGATCCGTCTGTACAAACTGCGGGAACCTACCCTCGATCTCAAAGCTGAGTCCGATACCTTTTTCACCTGCCTGTAAGCGGAAGGCAGAAACGATGTCGTTCACCATTTCGTGAAGATCAAAACGAGTTTTCTCAAATTCCACCCGACCCGCTTCAATCTTAGAAAGATCTAGAATCTCGCCAAGAAGCTTCGTTAGATTCTGCGCGTTTCGCTTAATCGTCATGAGGTACTCGGCCCGATCATCCGGGTTTGCGTTTCGATCAAGAGCGAGTTCCGCAAATCCTTGAATCACCCCTAAAGGAGTTCGAATTTCGTGACTCATGTTCGAGAGGAAGCGGCTTTTGGCGCGATTAGCGAGCTCGGCTTCTTCGGTCGCGCGCCTCTGCGATTCTTCACCTTCCACGCGTTCGGTCACGTCGATGCAAGCAACCGTTAATCCCGCAACCCCGTTGCCGGGAGTCGAGAAAGGCTCAATCGTAAGATCATAATGTCTCTTGCGACCTGCAAGAATGAGCGAGCGCAGAACCCGGCAGCCTTTATTCTTTTCGAGTGCTTCTCGTTTAAGCGCGGAAAGATCACCGGCCTCCGCAGCATTGAAAATCTCATCATCTTGCTTGCCGACGAAATCTTCGGGCTTCAAAGGAGCCGGCGGATTGTACATCCACGTGCAGCGCAGCTCGGTGTCACACGAATAGATCATAATTGGCGCGTTCTCGAGCGCCACGCGAAAGCGATCCTCGCTTCTTCGCAACTCTTCGGTCAGCTCGCGTCCGCGGAGCAGAGCCTTCACGGTAGCCACAAGCACCGGCGGCTCGAAGGGATGAGTCAAGTAGCTGTCGGCTCCCCCTTCAAGACCATGAATGCGATCCTTCGAGGTAACGTAGCTCGCGGAAACCTGCAGGACCGGAATGTGCGCCGTAGCTGGTTCGCGCTTGAGTCTTCGGCAAACTTCAAAGCCGATCATGTCGGGAAGATGAATGTCGAGCGTGACGAGACTCGGTTTCTCGGACTGCGCTAACCGCAGCGCCTCTTGACCCGTCGCCGCCTCGATCGTTTGGAAGCCGTTGGCCTGAAGGGTTCTCGCGATCGCGTAGCGCGTAGCTTCGGTGTCGTCGACAACTAGAACTTTGATTTTGTTCGCGTCCATCCACTCACTCCAGAACCTTATAATCAAAGCCCGCGCGACGTAGGGATTCTCTGATTTCTGATCGCGCCTTCTCCTCATCGAGCCGATCTTTCGACACCACGGCAATCGCGTTTTTCTCAAGATAGTCTTGCTCGTAACTGCTCAGCGCCTTCGCCGTGTTTACGATCACGGGCAAAGAGGCGTTTTCTGGCTGCTCTTTCAACTGGCGCAAAACTTCAAACCCGTCGAGTATCGGCATCGTGAGGTCCAAGAAAACTACGTCTGGCTTCCAAGTTCGAATCGCGTCGAGCCCTAAACGCCCGTTCTCGGCTTCAAAGAAGTCAGCGGAGATCTCCCGCATCACGAGTGATCTAAGCACATAGCGCGAGGGTTCGTCGTCATCGACAATCAGAACACGAAATTTGTCCGATGCCATCGATGTTACATCGGGTGCAGGTTCTTCCGAAGAGAACAGAACCCCTTCTTGTCCGCCGCCGTAGATTCTAGGTAGAGAAAGGTGGAAAACTGAACCCTTACCTTCTTGGCTCTCGACGCGAATTTCGCCGCCGAGAAGTCGGGCAAGTTTGCGCGAGAGCGGCAGACCTAAACCAGTTCCCTTTTGTTTTTTCTGAAGCTTTGAATCGACCTGGCTGAAGTCTTCAAAAATCGTTTCCAAATGGTCCGGAGCAATTCCGATTCCCGTGTCGGAGACGGAGAAATGAATGCGATCGTTTCCGCCGCGATGAGCGCGCACGCGAACCGATCCTCGCTCCGTGTATTTGATCGCGTTCGAAATCAAGTTTCGCAAGATCTGCGAAAGCTTCGCCTGATCGGTGACGATTTCGAATTCGGCACCTTCTGTCTCGATCGTAAGTTCGAGATTGGAATCAGCCCCCATTATAGGCCGGAACAAGCCACGAAGACCGCTCAAGAGTTCATCGACATGGAACTCCGATGCGTTAATCGAGACTTTGCCCGCCTCCACTTTTGCAAGATCGAGGAGATCGTTAACGAGTTCCAACAGACCTTCGCTGGATTTGCGAATGTAATTGACCTGCTTCTCTTGCTCGGCGGTTAGAGGCCCATCCACGCGATCAAGCAGAATCCGCGTGAGGCTGATGATCGAGCCAAGCGGCGTGCGAAACTCGTGGGTCATGTTCGAAAGAAAGCTTGTCTTCACTTCGTTTGCGCGCTGAAGGGACGCGGCTTTTTCGTCGAGTTCTGCGTAAAGTGCTACGACGCCGCGATTCGTTTCGGCCAACTCGTTGTTCAGCTGCGCAAGCTCTTCTTTTGCGGCCCTAACTTCTTCGAGCGCATTGAGCAGGTCCCGATTTTGATTTTGAATCTCCTCAAACGGACTTCCCGATTGCTTGGCGATGAGTTGGCCCATCAGCACGCCTAAATCTTCTTTGGTCAGAAGCCTTGCGCGTCTATCGAGATATTTACCGATGATGACGACTGTGCCTGCGGTGCTGCTTGTTAGCTCAAATTCATCCATCAGTTTTCTGGTGCCCGTAAGACCAACGCCCATGCCCGTCGGCGAAACATACATGCCGCCAAGCACCGCATCTAGATCTTGGATGCCAGGTCCAGAATCGCTAACGCGAACAAACAAAGTTTGTGGAGGGTTTACATTGAAGAAAAATTCGACTTTTCCACCACCAGCGTACTGATGGACGTTTCGAGCGAGTTCGGAAACCGCCGTCGCCAAGCGAGCTTGATCTTGTTGATCAAAACCGAGGAGCTCCGAAATTCTTCGCGTTCTTTGACGAGCCGTTACGATATCAGGCTCATATTTAATCGCAATTTTGAAGAGCGCCGAACCTAATTTGCCGACGTCGTCTTTCAACTCCTGCGATGTCATTTGCGGCTCCTTGCGATCACGACAACGGTTGCGTCGTCACTTCCTCTTAAAGCATCTCGGTAAATCAATCCGGCCAAGATCGCCGGATGACGGGTCAGGATGCCAGGGTACCGAGCGAGGTCCCAGCGCGACGTGACGCCATCAGAATGGAGTATGAGATAGCCGTCACCGTTCCACGTTTGCGTCAGGATTTTTGCGGAACGCATTTGGAGACCCGCTGTCCCGTTCTGGGAGATTAAAGTCTTTGTACCGGAGGCGTTCACGATCACGGCGCGGATGTTTCCGACGCCAGCAAAATCGACGGCGCTTGGCCTCACGTGCGCAAGAAAGACCGCAGCTCCCCGCGTACTTTTTAAGCGACCATGAATGAGTTGGAGCCGGTGATCGAGAGGGCTAGCGAGGTTGGCGCGAAACGCAGACAACGCCTCTTCGGCTGCCTTGTTGGCAAGAAGTCCGTGCCCTAGCCCATCGGCGACAAGGAGCGAGATCTCTCCGTCACGGGCTGATGTCGCCCAATCATCGCCGCTGACAGGTTCACTTTTCAACGGAGAGCAAACAGCGCCCTCGTCGAAAGTTCGCTCAAGGTTCTTTGCCTCATCCGTAGCGAAGATCTGGGAAAGAATGACAGTTCCCGTCTCTGCTTGCGAGTAAAGATCGAAGACGTCGGATTGTCTCCGAACCGCGCCTAGGCCAGTGCCTGGAGTTGAACCCGTCGTGTATCCGTCTCGAAGAGCACGACTCGCATCCATTCCGGGGCCGGAATCGATCGCCAAAATTTCAAGGCCAGTGCCGTAGTTTACGTTAAGTTTGCGGAAGAGAAGTTTCCCGTTGCGCGCGTATTTGACGAGATTGTTGCCAAGTTCATTAACGACGATACCGGCTCGGCCTTGTTGCACTTCGTTGAAAGCCTGTTCTTCGCAAAGGGCCGCCGCAAATCGTCTGGCTTCGCCGACTTGGCTGGAGTCGTCCATGGCGAATTCGAAGGTGTGGTCTGGATTTTTACTTCCACTTAATGACGGTGACACGGGTGCCTTTTCCCACTTCGGTCTCTAGCTGAAACTCGCTCATCAAGCGTCTTGATCCCGACAAGCCCATACCTAAACCGCCTCCAGACGTGTAACCGTCGGTCAGGGCTAAGTTGACGTCTGGAATGCCGGGGCCTTGATCCGAAAAGACAAGCTTGAGTCCCGGACGATTCAAATCGTTCCGGAGCTGCGACATTTCGAATTCTCCGCCACCACCGTAATCGAGGGTATTGCGCGCAAGTTCACTTGCGGCGGTGATCACTTTCGTTTGATCGGTGATCCCGAGCCCGATTTCCGTCGCCCATTTACGCACAAGTTGCCGAATGACAACGATGTCGTTCTGCGCGCGAATTGGAAGCTTCTCATGCTTCAAGACTTGCATCCTGGAACCCAAGCTCTTCTTCGAAATTCTCCGCCGTCGTGGCGTCTTCGTCTTCCGAAAGTTTCAGTGATTGACGGAGGAGCGCCATCCCGCGATCTACATTGAGAGCCGTTTTGATTCCATCAAGAGTTAAGCCGAGTTCCACGAGAGTGATCGCGACCGCTGGCTGCATGCCAACGACGACGGTCTGGGCATCGAGAATTCGCGCCATCGAAGCGATGCCTGCAAGCATCCTTCCGATGAAGGAGTCGACGATGTCGAGGGCCGAGATGTCGATGAGGACAGCTTTTGCTCCCGTGTCGACGATCTTATTGGTCAAATCATCTTGGAGTGTCATGGCGAGCTGGTCGTCATGTCGACCTGAATGGTCACAAGCAAGAAGCTGCCCATTTTCAGAATCGGAATACGGTCCATCTTACGCCTTTACCTCGCGACCAGCGGCCTTTTGGTTTCGCGCCACGGTACGACCCATCCTGGTAAGCGCTACGAGGAATGCATCCGCAAGCGTCGCTTTTGTCGTGATCGCACCGAGATCTACACCGAGGTGAACGATCGTCGCCGCAATCTGCGGACGAATACCGCTGATGATACATTCTGCGCCCATCAAACGCGCAGCCGTTACCGTTTTGATTAGGTGTTGGGCTACAAGCGTGTCAACGGTGGGTACACCCGTGATGTCGATGATCGCGATTTCACTTCCCGTCTCCATAATCCGCTGCAGGAGAGTTTCCATCACGACCTGCGTACGACTGCTATCGAGCGTGCCGATCATCGGGAGAGCGAGAACGCCATCCCAAAGTTTTACGACGGGAGTTGAGAGTTCCAGCATCTCTTCTTGCTGGCGCACGATCACTTCTTCGCGCGACTTCTGGTAAATCTCAGTTGTGTAGAGTCCAAGCTCATCGAGGATGAGCGAGATTTTCCAAGTTTCCTCCGCGAGCACTTGCGGTTGAGTTGCGAGCTCCGCGCGCATGAGTTCGAAGACCGGACGCTTCAATGAGAAAACGAAAATGGCCGTCTCACGTGGCGAGAAGCCCTGGATTCCGCGCGAGCGAGAAATTTCGGCCAGCATCCGTTTCACGGGTTGCCACGCACTATTCTGTACGGTTTCGTCGAAATCCGATTGCGCAGCTTCGATGAAAAAACGCAAGAAATCTTGGCATTGCGTCTTCAACTCGCTGACCGAAATTCTGCTCGATCCGAGAGACGTTTGCTCTTTAATCCATTCGTTCAAAATACGAGATTCGTTCGCTTTGAGAAGTTGTGCGAACATCGACCGGGGCTCCGCCACGTGGTACCTCTTCTGCCTCAATGGTAGCTATGAGACTTTCCAGACTTGCGTGTAATGACGTGGGGATAGCCGACAACTGAACCGAAGTCGACCAATAGTTTAAACTCCTCGAAACGGCTGGTGAAATTGAAATAATCCACTGTCCTCGGAGCAACTCTCTTCACTGCATCTTTGTACATGTGTACGAGCGTACACATGTCGTTTAGCGCATAAACTAAATCAGACTAATAGGTCGTGGGCTGGACTCGATAAGTTCGGGGTGTCGTACCGAAGCTTGCGCGGAACGCATCAGTAAAAGCACCTTGATTGTTGAAGCCAACGAGCACCGCAATTTCCCCAATTGGCTTGTCCGTTCTCGTGAGGAGATCTTTAGCCTCCTCCATGCGCCTCCGGCGAAGGTAAGCCATCGGCGTAGTTTTCAACTCCTTCTTGAAGATCCGTAGTAACGTCGAGACGCTGCAGGCGGAGCGCTCCGCAAGCACTTCGATCGTCACCGGCGAGAACAGATTTGCTTCCAGATACGACAGTGCTCGAACGAGCGGAGACGTGTTTTCGGCGCTAGCCAATTTCTGCGTTTTGAGGTTTCGAGTGGCGTCTTCCTCCACCAGGAGACGAATGACTTCGTCGCAAATCTCCGCTTCGAGAAATGCAATCGGCTCAGAAAGATTTCGGCTGAGAATCCGACGCACGAAGTACTGCTCGATGAGCTGATCGAGCCACGCGGAACGCTTAAAAATTCGCCCTCTTCCGACTGCTGTCGAAATTTGGCGAGAACTGATTTTGCGGCGCTTAGCGATTTCGAATAAGTAAGTCTCTGTCGGATAAAGCGTGAACGTGTCGTAAACGGCACTTTCGCCGAGAGCATCGTGCTCAACGCCCGAAGGAAGAATCGAGGCGTTCGTCGAATTTAATCGGAAAGCCGCTGCAGGATTGTAGGTGCGGACGCTGAGAAGACATCCGGGCCTTGCGAACGTGATCTGCCAACGAGCGTGGGAGTGACGCTCTTTCAGAAAGTCGCACGATCGCTCGTAAGCCACGCCAACGTTTCCGGTCTGGTGAACCGAGATTTCTAATAAAACTCCTAGGGGAGTTTTCTCAAAACCCCGCCATTGGGGAAATTGCGTGGGGAAACGAGTTGAACTAGGGGACTTTGTCGGCATCTGACGATTTTACCGTAAAACATGAGCGTGCGCCGTCAAAGCCATTCTGGAAATAGGGTTATGTCTTTTTCTCATCCGCCAGGACGAATTGGCGAATGAAGTAAGGAGAAACCATGAAATTTTTCTTAGTGAATAGCTTCAGAGTTATCGCGATTTTGATGATGAGCTTCTCAGCTGCGAGAGCCAAAACAACTGATGTTTACGACGCCGTCATCGAAACACGATCAATTCTTGAGACGATGACGGAAACGCAGAGAAGTCGAGTCCAACTTGCGATCGATGATCCCCGTCGCAGGAGTTGGCATTATTATCCGGAAGACATCCGTGACCTGCCGCTTGAGGGGCTTCCGCTCGATGCGATGAATGAGGCGCAAAGATCCCAAGTACGACTGTTACTGGAATCTCTTCTGAGCCCGGAGGGTCAGCGACGCGTTCGATTGGTTTTTCGACTCGAAGAGCTGCTTCGCAAACACGACTCTTCGGGAATCGTAAGAAACCCCTTTAAGTATCATTTCACCGTCTACGGTGAGCCCTCGGAAGCCGGCGCATGGGCCTTAAGCTTTGAGGGACACCACCTCTCGCTGAACTTTGCTTTTCGAGGAAACGACGTGGTCTCAGGGTTTCCCCTCGCTTTCGGTGCAAACCCCGAGACAATTTACTCGGAGCTTGCGGAGACGGATCTGCCAGCGGGAACGAACCTCGTGTCGAAAGAAGAGGCACTTGCGATTTCGCTCGTGTCGACTTTCAGTTCGGAGCAGGTTTCGATGGCGAAATTGAGTGACGTACCTGACGTGGATCCTCGAGATGTCGGCAGTCAGTGCCTCACCGAAAGGCAAGATGGTGGGATCGCTTGGGCTGAGCTTGATCGGACTCAGCGAGAACAGCTCCTGAAGCTCATCGCGACCCATGTGAAGATCCTTGCGCCGAAACAGGCTCGAACGATTTGGGAGAGCTGGCTCATTCGTCGAAACGAAATCCGATTCTGGTGGAAGGGCTCCATCGGTGTATCGACGCCCTACTCGTACGGAATCGAAACCGACCGGCACTCGGTTGAGCTCGCTATGGCGCAGGTCGCACTGGATGGTCGACCCGCAAACCACGCGCATCTTGTCCTACGCGGGATTGCGAGCGGTAGTGAGGGGTGCCCCTAAGTTAAGCGTTGGGCTCTGGCCGAAGGCGTCGGAAAAACCCAAGCGCTTTTCGGCCCTTAGGCCAGCCGCCCAACTCACTCAAAAAGAGAAGTTGTTTGACTAAAGGGCTCGGTTCGGGCTAACTCAACTTTCCCTTCAAAGCTGCGTAGGAATCAAAGTTCTTCGCGCAACTTTCAGCTCCGAGCTTCGGAGCGACATTCCAGGGTGGTATGGCCGAGGGGCTAGGCACCGGTTTGCAAAACCGTTTACGGGGGTTCAAATCCCTCTACCACCTCCAAGTTTTTTCCAAAGTAGATAGTGGTTTTTTGCAGTGCGGATCTCCGATCCCACCCGCAGACTTCGTCTGCATTGCCTTGCCGCGCCCGCGAATTCTATTCGCGGTCTCGTCAAAACAATCCGCCCATCATCAAAGCCTGCCACTGGCAGCCTTTGCTGCTGGTCACGGTTCAAATCCCTCTACCACCTCCAACTTTTTTCCAAGTGAGATCTTGCATAACCCAGATCGCCTTATGGCTTCGACGACGTTCACGTCTAGAGGGATGTAACGTTGCCGGCATCGAGCCGCCAACGTGACTGCGCTGCGCTGGCCTACGTCGCAAGTCTCCTCCGGCCAGCTCGCACCTGCGCAGCTTCAAAACGCCATTCGGCGTTTTGCTGCAGTCGCAGTCTCTCCCACCTCTGAATTCTGCGGCTGCTGTATTGGAACTCAGCCTTAGTCCTTCAGCACCACCCCCAATGCAACTCAACCATCGCTCATCGCTAGAAGCTCGTGTCGTCGGTAAGCGAAGCGAATCGCCTCGTCGAGATCTTCGCTACTGATCGCGATGCGCGCATCGAGGTCCGCAATCGTTCTCGCGACTCGCAACACGGCGATAAGGCGCCTCCGCGAAACGCGGCGTATGTCGCTGAGCAGAGTGTCGCGCTGAAACTCTGTGAGCGACGCTTCGAGAATCGCGGCGTCGGCATACGCGTTCGGCGCGAGTCCACCTCGCTCTTTCCGGAACTCGATGGCATTCGCAACGCGGGCTTGGATATCCGAAGAGTCCCGGGACCCCTCACCCACCGCTCCCCACTCGTGCGAGAAATCTACGAGCGCGAATCGATCAAGAAAAGGACCCGTCAATCGACCGAGCTTACGGCGCCGCACGCGAGAGCTGCAGATACAAGATTGGGCGGCAACTCCCCCGCCCGGAACAAACTTTCCGCATGCACAGAGGTTCGTGGTTGCAAGCAGAAGAAATCGCGAGGGATGCGTCTGCGAGACTCCCGCGCGGATGACCGTGATCTCGCCCGTCTCAACAGGCTCGCGCAAAGCTTCCTGAACTTCGGATCTGAATTCTAACAACTCATCGAGCAGCAAAACGCCTCCGTGCGCGCGCGTGATCTCACCTAAGCTTGCCTTGGCTCCCCCGCCGATCATCGCGAGCGGAGTTGCCGTGTGGTGCGGCTGCTGCACGGGTCGCCACAACGTTGAGAGCCGCGCCTTTTGAATCGCATCTTCTCTTGGCTCTTCGATCCAAGCAGGTACCGATGAAAGAAGCGTTGTCTTGCCGCTGCCTTGTGGACCCGCAACGAGGACCGAGTGTTCGCCCGCAGCCACGATCTCCGCTAAATGAGCCGGTGCTGCTGTGAACGCTTGAGCCTTCGCCAATGGCCTCCGCCAGAGATCCTCACCTAGCGCCGCCACTCGACGGAAATTTGAGTTTGGCGACCGAAGAAAGTCGTTAAGGCGATTGAGTTGATATGAGGGAAAAGCGAGCGGTCGTTCGCGATAGCCGGTGTAGAGCGACGAGCCGTTGTTCAATTCGATTTCTTCGACATCATCAGGAGCTAATACATCGCCCTTCAAAGTCAGCTCGCCGTAGAGACATGGGATTTCGACATCAGGCTTGGGGATCTGAGCCGACTCCCACAAATAAGCCGCGGCAACCGCCAGATCGAGTCCCTTCGACGATTTTCGGATATTGTTTGGTCTGAGCTGCACTAAAATTTGCTTCGCTTTTGGAAGCTTAAATCCTTGCTCGCGAAGCGCTGCGCGAATGCGCACGGCACTTTCGCGAAGAGCTGCATCCGGGAGTCCAAGAAACGTGAATTGAGGAAGACCGGGCGCCAACGCCAGTTCGATTTCGATAGGAACAAGACCGGCACTTTGGCGCATGAACGATGAAACACGCATGAACTTCCTCCACTCAGGCGTCTAAAGCGACGCGCGAGTCGAAGAAGTTGCACGAACGAAACCAAGTCAAAACGGATCAAGAGTCTCGGCCAGAACCGAAAGCTTCCGGCTCCCGGATCAGCTCTCCTTTAAACCCGAGAGAGGATGATGCTGGTCGACCGTCTCGGTCAGATTTTTGGTCGTGACGCTCGTGTAAATCTGCGTTGTTTGAATGCTTGCGTGACCCAAGAGCATCTGGATGGAGCGAAGGTCAGCGCCTGCTTCGAGAAGGGCTGTCGCGCAACCATGACGGAAGCGGTGAGGATTTACCGGCTCCTCAAAGCCCGCTTTGAGCGACCAAGCTGCAAGCCACCGCCAGATATCCACGCGCGAAGGCCTGCGACCGCGATCGTTGATTAAGATCGATGAAGTCTTATCTCGAAGGAGCGCCGGACGCGCTCCCTCGATGTAAGCTTTGAGTTCCTGATTGAGATGATCCGTGAGAGGTACCGCGCGCTCTTTGTTGCCTTTACCGACAACGGCGAGCCAGCGATCGGTCTCGTGGTAATCCTGAAGATTTAGTCCGATCAACTCACTCACGCGGCAACCAAGTCCGTAGAGCATGAGAAGCGTAATGTGGTTGCGTGCGGTGCGGGCCGTGTCTTCCGTCTCACAGGCGTTGTAGAGTTTGCGGAACTCTTCAGGAGTGAGAGCTTTCGGCAAGCCCACCTTCACCTTTGGCGCTTTGAGTTCCCGCAACTCGGGTGCTTTCTTACCGCGGCTTTCGAGGAACTTAAAATAAGTTCGGAGTGACGAGATCACCCGTGCCTGCGAGCGAGGTGAGAGCTCACGCTTTTTCATGAATACGTAAAAGCCAGGGATGTCGTGACTAGTGCGAACGTAGTCTTCCCACAGCTCAAGATCTCTGCGGTAGGCCATGATCGTGTTGCGCGACCGGCCGCGAATCTGTTCTAAATCTTCGAAGAATTCGACCCAAAGTTCCATCGCCATGCGCGATTATAACTCCCAACGGTGTCGAAAATGCAAGACTGCAAACCGCGATGAGGGAAGAACCCCAAAGTGCGCGTCCCGTAGGCTGCCACTAGGCGTCGCCCTCTCGATCGGAACATGAGCCCGCGCGCCTCGAAGCCGCTTCGAACGGCAGGTTGGTGATTAGAAAACAGGCGATGTTAGAAGTTCCAAACGAAAGTGATCTCGCTGATCACGGTTTTCTCGGCGTAATGGGCGAAGTTCTTTCCACAGTCAAAATCGAGACCGCTGAAGGAGCTGTAAGCCAGCCCGTAGAGATCGAGCAACTTGTAGCGCGCACCGGTCATGATCTTCCAATCGTCTTTTCGGCGTGCAGCCTTCGGGCGGTGAAACTCGGAGACAATCGAGAAGCCGCGGCGATCGAGTTCAGCATAACTACGAAGCGCACTGGGAGTGAACAGCCGCGCATCATCGAGCAGGCGGATTTTTGAGAACTCCGGTGACTCGGCACGCAGGCGCATGGCTTCGAGCCGAACGCTTCGCAAAGAAGAGGCAGGCACGCGGATCTCTTGCGCTGACGCAACGACTTGGGCGGAAGCCGGAAGCTCCACCAAAACCATAAAACCCAAACTCGCTGAAATGACCGTCAACAGCTTCAACCGCACGGCTTACTCCTTGGGCCAAGACGATTAAACAATCGTAGTTTTGTTTGCGCGCCGTCCGAAGAAGATTCGCGCCCGAACTGAATCGAAGTCTTTGATTCAAAAAAAGGCGGAGCCGCTGGGGGGAACGGCTCCGCCGGGGATCGGGGGTGTGGGGGATCAGGGCCTCTCTCAACTCGCAGAAGCGATCGCCTTTCGGGGATCCGCTTCTGCCCTACTCTCATTTCTCAGTACAGAACCACATCGCAAGGATACGGGCTCATGGGCCCGACGATGCGAACTTGCGAAACGAACTGGTAAGGATACGTGCGTCCATCGCGACCAGGAATCGGCGGCGTGACAGGAGTGATGTATCCCGACATCACCATTTGTACGTTTCCGCTTGGACCCATCAGCTGCATGCGAATGCCTTCGCCGCTGCGACCTGCACCGTCGTTACCCCAAACACCGGGGGCAATTGTCTGGAGCTGGTAGTTGCCAGGGGCAACGCCGCATTCCAAGAGCGGATACGGGATGAACATCACGCCCGAAGCCGAGAACGGTCCGCGGTAGCTTGCGCTGGGATTTCCGTAGAAAAACCCTTGCTGTTGGTACATCTGGTATTGAGCCATGTACTGACCATCACCGAAGAAGTTCAAGTTCATCTCAATCGGCTGACCGTAAGAGCTTGAGTTTTGGCGTGCGACCGCGTTCGCTAAGAATCCGGTCGAACCGTTCGGTGGACATCCTTGGCATGAGGGATAAACGCCTGGGTTCCAGACGCCGGGTCCAACGGTTGTCGTGCCGCCACCGCCTTTGTTTCCACATGCCGTCGACAAGATCGCGACGAGCATCGCGACGGCGACGAAACTCAGCGACCGCCAGCCTACTTGAGTCCATTTGTTGTGTTTTGCGGTTTTCATCTTCTACTCCTCAATCCTATCCTTGAATCCAAATCCTTAATTGAATCCGGCCGCGTCCTTCGCGATACCGTTAAAATCTCCAAGTTTTTCGTAAAGCATGTTCGCGTTTTCGCCCTTGTTCGTCGGGTAGTACGTGGAATTCATGATCACGTACTTGTTGTTCACGAGGAACGAGCGGCAATCGTATGGTCCAAGCGAAATTTCCCAGCACATTTTCAAAGGGCCCTGCTGCGGATTGTTCGGCGCATAGCGATTGAAGTTCTGAAACCAGATCGATCCGCCGAGAATGTTTCCGCTCTGACCATCGCCTTGGCTCAAGAACTTATCGACGATCAAAATCACCGCACCGTAGGTGTCTTGGAAGAAGCCTTTCCAAATCGTCTTACCGTCTTGGTTCACCCAACCGTTGTAAGCTTCGTTGGAGTGACCCGAGTACGGATGCACAACACCCAACGCCGCCTCGACCACGCGACCGCCATCGGTATAGCTGATGATCACGCTCTCAGATTTGCGACGGAGATCGATATTGATTCGCACGTTCTGAGGGTTGTTCGGAGCCGAGTTATAGAACATCTTCGCCAAGGTCGCCGAGCCGCCCGAGAGCTGAAGGGCCGCGCTCGATCCACTGTTGTAACTAGGGTCGGACGGAGGCGGAGTGGCTCCGGGAGGGCACCCGCCACGCGAGCAATCCAATGGAGGATTGGTCGGCAAAGGTGCATCAGCTGCCTTCTCTTTGGCGCAGCCGACACTGATCACCGTCAGCGCCATCGCGATTAAGAGTTTGAAGTTGAGGTTCATACAGTCACCTTTGGTTTGTTGCCGTGGAAGGCTCATCCTTCCGGGCTCAACCCAACGTGATTGCGAGCCGCGTGCCGAGTCGGAAGGCGCATTTCGAGAGCCGTAAGCTATTGAATTTACGAATTAATTTCGAAATGGCATCTGCATCACCACCCCCCTGCCAAACGTGGGGTGCCGCGATTTGTTCGACAGTGATCGAGAAGGCAGTCGACTAAAACGGATGAGATTTTTCGCTCACGCTCGGTCGACTCCCTAGGAAAAATCGACGTTTCCTGGTCTTTGCCCCTCTAGGAATTTGAACGAGCTTCCGAGAAACTAAATGTGCGGGTCAATCAAGGCGCCGCCGGATGAGCAAACAAGTTTTGGTTTATGGCTCTCAGCGAACTTGCCAAGAACCAAGAACTTGTTGGTAAGATGGATTTATGAACTACGGTGGATTTTTTGTTTTCGGTGCGGTTCTTCTCTTCGTGATCAAAGCCTTCTTCGGCGTTTGATCTCGTCTTCACTCGAAGCGATGCCCGTCACGACTCCGTCACGTGCACGCTCCCAGCCAGCCACTCTGGCCTTCGGGTAGTAATGCCCAAGTATCTCGCGAAAATCTTTTCCGCTCTGGGCTAGCTGACGAGCTCCCCACTGGCAGAGTCCGACCCCGTGACCGAAGCCCTGCCCCGCGATTTGAAATTCCCCTTGAGGCCCTAGACGCTCAACCGTGAAGTTCGTGCTTTTGACCCGGTCATGCCCCACGCGCATGCGGAAATCGTGCGCAGAAACAAACGTCGACTCCCCGTCACTCCACAGAAGGCGAAGCTGGCTTACACGACCCGATGCCGTAAATGAAAAGGGTGTAATGGCCTCGATCTTCGCAAATCCCCTAACGAGAAGTCCTTGACCGCGAAGCTTGCGGGAAAGTTCCTCCGCGCTGAAACCGACCTTCCAACGTGCGAGCGGATTGAGCGGGCATGAGCCGTCGACCGTTGTGCCCATCGATTCTTTATAGCCCCAGACCACGCGTGCGTCTTCCGTCCGGCCGCCGCAGTCGGCGTGAAAGTGCGCCGGGATCGGTTGCGCCTCGCCTTGTGGACCAACACTGCCATCCGCGAGAAGAACTAGGTCTTTAGTCTCGCGCACGGCTTGCTCAACGCGGGCTTGAGTCTCATCGCCGCCCTCTTCGACGACCGGGACAAGATAAACTTGATCCATCACGGTGGCTTCCAAGTGGTAAGGCGCGTTCGCCTTTTCTCGGTTCTGCTTCCGGAAGAGCGCAAATGTTCGCGCGGCGACGGCCTGCGCTTTCAGAGCCTCGAGCGGCCACGTGCGCGGCATCTCGGCGGGCAGGACTCCCCGGACGTAAGTTTCAAGATCGACGGACGAGATCACATCCGCCACTTGCGAACTTGGCGAGGGTCTCAGGGTGAGACGTCCCGGCAAAGGTTTCAAATTGAGACGAAGGCTTGAGCCCGAAATCTCGAGCGTCTTTGCGCGAACGCGGGCAAGGACTTCGCCAGAGTCGCGATCTTCAAGCGTCCAGGCGGTCAGTCCTGCGGCCGCGGGAGACCACTTCACGCGAAGAGCTTGGTAAACGGAAAGGCGCTTCTGAGGAGCTCCGGGAAAACGCAGCTCAACACCCGAGAGAGCGATGCCGGACCGAACGGAATCGAGGCGAACGCGAATTTCTTCCGCGGCTTCGGCCGAAGCGCAAAAGAAGTGCCCGAGGACAAGGACGGAAAAGACGAACCTCAACGAGGGCCGAACAAAATGGATTTTGTTTAAGTCGAATGATCGCGGACGATCATCGATCGCGGCACATCTTGTGCCTTTCCGCATGGCCGCTCCTTGGCTAGCGTAAAGTCGAGACGCGAACTTTAGCCGGCATCCTCCCCGTGAGACGTGGCTCACCAGGAAAAAAGACCGGCTAAATCAATGGCGTTCCGTTATCGTAGCGTTCATTTCTCCATCTGTACAAACGGTTTCACGAGATCCATCGGCAAAGGGAAAATAATCGTACGCGTGCCTTCTCCCGCGATCTCGGTGAGCGTTTGCATGTAAGCAAGCTGCAGCGCAGACGGACTTTCCGCGAGCTTTCGCGAAGCTTCAGCAAGCTTTTCGGCTCGCTGCAACTCGCCTTCAGCCGAGATGACTTTCGCGCGACGTTCGCGTTCGGCTTCCGCTTGGCGCGCCATCGCGGATTGCATCTCTTTCGGAAGATCGATGTTCTTGACCTCGACCATCGAAACCTTGATGCCCCAAGGCTCTGTCTGTTTGTCGAGGATCTCTTGGAGTCGCAAGTTGATCTTGTCGCGATGTTCGAGGATCTCATCCATCTGAAATTGACCAAGCACCGAACGAAGAGTCGTCTGCGCGAGCTGGCTCGTTGCGAAGTAGTACTCAGCGACTTTCGTGATCGCTTCTTCGGGATTGGTCACGCGAAAGTAGACGACTGCGTTCACTTTCATCGAGATGTTGTCTTGAGTGATCACGTCCTGCGAAGGAACATCCATCGTCACCATGCGCAGATCTACGCGGTAGAGCTTTTCGATGAACGGAATCAAGATGATCAGGCCAGGCCCACGCATCCCGACGCTACGACCGAGCCTGAGAACAACGCCTTTCTCCCACTCGGCGAGAATTTTGACCATGTTGAAAAGCAGAAAGCCCACGGCGAGCAGGGCAAAAATAATAAACGGCATTTAGCCTCCCTTTTGCGGATTCGGATCGATGTAAGGACGCACAAAGAGTGTGAGTCCTTCTTGCGCGGTGACTTCAACTTTGTCGCCGACACGCAGATCTTTTTCTGAGCGAAATTTCCAATACTCCCCGCGCACGAGGATCATGCCTTTGCGCAAGGAAGGTGACTCCAAGCTCAACACGTCGCCGACGCGGTTGAGAAGCGCGGTCTCAGCCTTCGCGCGACCGAGTTTCCGCGTGCGGAAAGCGAGGATGGCTAGCGCCATCATCATCGAGCCAACTAAGCTCGTCGTGAGCACGATGGTGGAATACGGCAGAAGCTGCACGCCACCTGGTCCTGGCGGATCGTAGAGCATGAGTGAGCCTGCTCCGAGCGCGACGATCCCGCCAATCCCGAGCGCGCCGAAGCTTGGGACAAAGGCTTCTGCCAAGAGGAAAGCTAAGCCAATCGCGATGAGTGCTACACCACCCCACCACACGTTGAGTTGATTGAAAGCGACGAGTGAAGTGATCAGTCCGAGCGCGCCGGCGACTCCCGGGACGATGGCGCCCGCGTGCGTGAGCTCGAAGTAAAGGAGCGCAAGACTTGCCATGAAAATGAAGTACGCAAGCTCAGGATCGGTCACGAGTTGCAGAAACCGGTGCCGAAGATCCGGCTCAAAGGGAGTCAGTGCGCCGACGCGAACTTTATCGCGTCGATCTCCAGACAGAGTGACTTCGCGCGCGTCGGCGAAAGAAAGGAAGCGACCCATGTCGGTTGCGAGCGTATCGACCGCACCGAGGCGCACGGCTTCTTCGGCATCGACGGCTTTTGCTTCCGAGACGATCTTTGAAGCGAAATCAAGACTACGACCGCGCAGACGCGCAAGTCCCGTCACCCAGCTCACGGTGTCTTCGAGAGTTTTTCTTCGCACGTCTTCCGGCAACGCTTGGCCGGTACCCGCGATCGGTGTTGCCGCGCCGATGTTTGTTGCGGGCTCAGCCCCGTTTACATGACAAGCCATGAGGATGATTGCGCCGGCGCTGCCCGCGTGACCACCCGAGGGACTCACGAGGCACAGCACCGGAAGCGGTGACGCTAAGATGTTTTCGACGATCGTGCGCGTCGCGGAGAGCGAGCCACCCGGTGTGTTGATGGAGAGGACAATCGAGACGCAACCGAGCGCCGTCGCCTTTTTGAATCCGCGATCGAGATAATCGGCGGTTCCCGAAGTCACGGCGCCTTCGATCTTCATGTGTAAAGAACACGAAGGCGAATTTGGATCCGAGGGGGTCGAGACTTGCGCTGAACTGAAAGAACGAAGTCCCAGCAGAACCGAGAAAATGAAAAAAGTGATTCCGAGGCGAAAGCGCCAAACTCTCATCCGAGTTCTTTCATCACCGCCTGGAGGTGAATCCACGTCACGCGCTTTTTATCCGGCGTTTGAATGAGCTCTCGTGGAGAGAACGTCGCCATCACGCGACCACCCTGCCCCCATGCGCACCAAGCGCCGCTTCCGAGGGACTCAGCCGCAAGACCCAGGACTTCACGTGCGCACTCGGCCCCGAACAGCACGGTCGGAGTTGAACGCGAAGTCGCGGCGATTTGCGAAAGCATCTGTTGAAGTTGCGGTGCTTCGCTTGCGCCATCGGAACATTCGAACTGAAAGTAGTACACGTGGGCCGGATCGATCTTCATCGCGCGGATCATCTTATCGACCAGCGTGTCGGCTTCCCCGCGGAGCGGAAAATCTTCAGGAGCGAGCGGTAGCAGCGCAATCATGCGTGCGGATTGCAGTTCACCGCGAGAGGTTTGACGTGGCTCCGGAAGTTGAGGCGTCAACGGCAAATCGTAGCCCTCCTCCCCAGAGATCAACGGAAGAAGCACGCGGTCGAGGCCAAGGACACTTTTTAAGTAATGGATCTGATCCTGATCGAGCATCGCGCCGACTCTAAAAAAGACCGCCTTCGAGGTCAGTCAGAAACGCACCGTGACATACCCCCGCGGCCTCGACAAAGCTCGAAGGACTGTGGTGAATTTGATCGATGCGCTTTCATACGCTCGATGAGCTCTTTGCCCGTCACCGACTGTTCTTGATCGATGCCTACGGAGTCCTCGTGACGAGTTCCGGAGCTTTGCCCGGCGCCCGCGACTTCATCGAGAGACTGAACCGGGATTCCGAACGCGAATATTTCATTATTACGAACGACGCCTCCCGTTTACCCGAAGACTGCGCAAGCTACTACGGGTCCTACGGCGTTCCCGTCGCGAGCGAGCGTGTTCTAACCGCGGGGCTCGCCATCCAAACGGGCCTAAGCGAATTGAAATCCCCTCGTTGCTTCGTGCTTGGGACTCAAGCTACGAAAACTTACGTCGAGCGTGCGGGCGGGACGGTCGCACCTCACGACGACAAAGGTGAATTCGATGCGGTCGTCGTCGGGGATGATTCGGGCTTTGATGTTTTGCCAACACTCAACGCGCTCTTGACGGCTCTTCACCGCAAACAAGTTGAAGGAGCTCCGCGGCCGAAGCTTCTGCTCGCTAATTCTGATTTTTTGTATCCGCGCGGGGGTGGGGGCTTTGGTTTTACGAGCGGCGCGATCGCCAAGCTTTTGCTTTTAGGTTTGGAGCATCTTCATCCGGACGAAACTTGGGCTTTTGAAACTCTGGGGAAGCCCGAGCCAGCCCTCTTTCAATTGGCGCTGAAGCGGGCTCGGTTCGGGGCGCCCGATGCCGTCATGATCGGCGATCAACTTCCGACCGACATTCGTGGAGCTAATCGTGCAGGCATCGCGTCCACGCTGATGGCCTCAAGTCTCACAAAGCTTCCTCTTGATCCAGCTTTGCCGAAGGAAATGCAACCGACCTACATTCTGCGTTCGCTCTAGACTTTCGGCTTTCTCCCGTTCGCAATTTTCACGATAAGGGCATTTTTTTCCTCGTTCTTCCGACCGGATTTCGCGTCCATCGCATTCGCTTATGCGCTGGACGCTCAAGCCCATTCCACAATCTCCGAAGAAGTGCCTACCCACTCAGTTCGACAAAACTGATGGCGACTTTTCAGGGAGAGAAAAGATGGAAGATAGCAAGACCTTCGAAGGCACAAGTGACGAGCATCAGTACTTTATCGACGACCAGACGTTGTGCTGTCTGTGTGGAACCAAGCTCGACTTCAAACACGAAGTTGACTACATGAAGCTCACGGTTCGCGAAGACGCCGACTGCCCCTGCTGCAAGATCCACATGAAAACCAAAGAACACACGCTTCAGTGATCGGTCTTCATTTTAGTTAGGCCGCGAGCTTTTTGATGCTCGTAACCGTTCCGTTCGCGACCGCGGCTTGCTGAACCGGCAAGATGAATTTGAAGAGCGTATTGGGCGATTCTGCGACGTACTCCAATCGCCCCCGGTGGTCTTCCACGATCCCCTTGGCGATACTCAAACCGAGTCCCGTTCCCTCACCAACTTCTTTCGTCGTGAAAAAAGGTTGCATGATCTTCGCCGCAACCTCCGGGCGAATTCCGCTTCCGGCATCACGAACGAGGAACTCCACTTGCTCCCCCGTCTGTCGGATTCCGATTTCGACCCAGGCATCTTGGTTTCCTTGAATCGCGTCGTAAGCGTTACTCAACAGGTTCAGCAGCACTTGCGAAATTTGCACGGCTCGACATTCGATTTCAATGTTCGGAAGCTCGGTGACTTTTATTTCGATGCCGCGCTTTTTGAACTTCTCCCGGCAAAGCTCAAGTGTTTCCTCAACGATTTGCGAAACGCTTGCGAGAGCGAAGGGATCCCGCTCCCCGTTTCTGGCAAACGAGCGGAGACCTTTCACAACGCGCGCGATGCGATCTGCCGTCGTCCGGATTCGCTCGAGGCCCCAGAGAATCTTTTCTCGATCGAGTTGGTCTTCACCGAGCATCTCTTTGAGTTGATCAGCGCGCGCGTGAATGATCGCGAGAGGATTATTGATCTCATGCGCAACTCCGCTCGCCATCTCGCCCAATGAAGACATTTTTGCCGATGCGATGATCTTGATTTGCTGCTCGCGGATGATCTGCTCTTGCTGTCGACGAAGACTGATATCGACACCGATGCCGACCGAGCGCCCTTGGCTCAAAGGGACGTTGGCCCAAGAGCAAGGAACTCTGCGGCCGTCCTGCAGCTCCATGTCGGCATCTCGCCACTCGCCATCTGGCGAGAGGATTTGCTTGGCGATAAAGTTTCTTTTTTCAGGGGAAAATCTAGATTCGTTGATAACGTCGAAGGGCTCGCCTTCCACGATCTTTCGAAGCGTCGTTCGCTCGTATTCACGATTCGCCCACGTGATACGACCGTGCGAATCGTGAAGCGTCAGCATGACCGGTATGTTGTTCATGATCGTTTCGAAGCGCTCTTTTTGTTCGCGAACGGCTTCCTTCGCGACTCGTTCATCGTGCACATCGATGTGCCATCCCGTCATGCGGACCGGGCGTCCCTCGGGATCTCGCACGCAAGTCCCTCGCGACAAAATCCAGCGATAGTTGCCGCGCTTCGTGCGAAGGCGATGCTCAAGGCTGAAATATTCACCGCCGTCAAAATAGTCCTGCAGCGTGCGTAGCGCGTGATCACGATCCTCGGGATGAGTCAGCTCCGTCCAAGTATCGAGGGTTGAGGGCAGCTCGCCTTCAGCATAGCCGAGCATTTCCATATAATTCTTTGAAAAGTAAACGCTTCCGCGCGTGATGTCCCAGTCCCACAATCCGGCATTTGAACCATCCACCGCGAGCTTAAAGCGCTCACGCTCGATGCGCAGATCGTTTTCAAGTTTGCGCGCTTCCGTGACATCTTCGGCAACGTAAGAATACTGATCTCTTTCGCTAGTCACGCGGCCGATGTAATTCACGGTAACGTGGAGCCATGCAGCCCGATCGTGAGCTTGATAAAGATAGTCGAAGGTGACCGGCTTTCCCCACTCTTTTGCTTTCAAATAATTGTCGCGCCAGAGTTTCATGTTCGCGTGGTACACGCTGAGCGCCCGCTTCTGCGCATCGGCACCGGGTCCAAAACTCTGCTCAAGAAATTTCAAGGTCGCTTGGTTGTCCGCTACGTGATGGATTGCGCGCTCGCGGCTATCGATTTCAACCACGCCCATCAAAAGCTCGGAGGAATCGAAAAAACTTTCGAGAAGTCGGGCTTCGTTTCCGACTCCGATAAGCGTTTCTTTCTTGTGGAGGAGCTCTTTGCGAAGTTCAATCTGCGTCATCACTTGATTCGCCAGAAGTGCGAGAGCCTCGCGCTGTTCCTGACTTAGCTGCCGTGGCCGCAGATCAACGACGCAAAGCGTGCCGAGTGCGTGACCATCCGTTGTTACAAGCGGTTGGCCTGCGTAAAACCGAAGATTTGGATCGCCGGTCACGAGTGGATTCGTTTTAAAGCGCGGATCTGTTTGCGCGTCCGCGACTTCGAAAATTCCGCTTTCTTGAATCGCATGATGGCAAAACGCGATTTCCCGAGGTGTTTCGTTCGCCTCAATCCCGACGCGGGATTTGAACCACTGGCGATGCTCGTCCACGAGGCTGATGAGCGAGATCGGTGTTCCGCAAATCAGCGATGCCAATTTCGTTAGATCATCGAAAGTTTTCTCGGCCTCGGTATCGAGGATTTGATACTCGCGAAGAGCTTTGAGTCTGTCGGATTCCGATCGGTAGGGCTTCTTAAGCGCGATTCTCATACCTAAATTTTCGGTGAAATCCGCTAGGCTCTAAAGAGTTGTTGTTTAACGATTCACGAATGTTCGGCGCCCGGCCCTCATGGTTGGCAGCATACGTCCATTCAGCGTTTCAGAATGGATCCTGGCCCGCCAACCTTCTGCTTTAATGCTTCGTTTTGCGACTAGGAACTCACGGATTGTCGTGTTGAGTTTCGTAAAGATTGAACGGTGCTCCGATGACAAAAAGTCGATAGCCCTGCGGTCTTGTCGAGACGCCTTGCCTACGAACAATGATTTTTACGGATTCGCCGTGGGGCAATTTCAATTGGACGAAGTTCGCATGATGCAAACGAATCGAGTCGATGATCTTCTCACCGGCGAGAGTCTGCGCTTCGATATCGAAGTTCAGTCGCTGTGGCAAACCTAAGATATTCACCATGAGGCCGGCTTCAGGAACCACGAGAAGCGAGAGCACTTCATCGCGATCGGAAGTGACGGTAAAACTTCGTTCCACGTCGAAGAAATCGAATTGCCCTTGTGTCCAAAACGTTGTGTCGAGTTCATTTCGCTTCGAAAGGTCGAGCGCGTAGGATTCCTTGTATCGCTCAACCGTGCGGAGCATGCGGTAGCCATCTTTGAACGGAACGCGAAGCTCACGGACGACCGCCCCGCTCTCGCGATCGTGGTACGCTCCATTTTCGTCGGGACCTTTGATCTTGCCGGTACTTTGCACGGCGCCAAGAATTCCTGCGGAGCCTAGAGCGCCAAGTTCACCTAAAGGCCCGGTCGTTCCGAGGATCGAGTAAGCGCCTTCACCCCAATCTTGGCTTACGGGACCTTGATCGCCGAAAGGACCCTTTGCGGAGTGGGGTCCATTTTCTTCAAACCAATCGTGGGAAGCGTAAGCCCAAACATCTCGCTCCAGCCACTTTGACCACCAGTACATCGGATTTTGAGGCTGATCGCCGAGCGCCCCTTTTTCTCCGAGCGGACCTTTTGGGCCTAACGGGCCCCGCAAGCTCAGGATCGCGCGGAGGGCGCGGTAAGAGGACCAATAGGGATGAACGCCTGCGCGCGGGGCGTTCCCATTCGCCGTGTGATTGAGTAAACCTTCCGTGTTGATGATAGGCTCAGGGCGAGCTTCGGCTGCGCTTGCCGAAAGCGTTGTCAAAGCGGAAAACGCCGCTCCTGACAAAAGAATCGACAGCAAAACTCGTCTGGCGCGCATGAAAAAGCCCTCTTGAGTAGAGATGGCTTTTCTTAGATCAAAGCTCGTGCCAAGACTTCGAAAAGATCGATTGTGCTTCTCCGCGTCTTCCAGGCGTCCTTCAATCGTCATTCAATCGTCGTCGGGAAAACTTTGCGCCGTATCTTCGGGTTGTGCGCTCTCTTCGCCTGAGAGCTGTGACTCTTCATTGAGCTGCAAGAGCACTCGCTCCGCCAACACTCGGTTAAACCCCGGAATTTTTGAAAGCTCTTCGACGCTCGCGGCCCGAATCTCGTCGAGGTTTGCGAACTTCGTGAGGAGAAGTCGCTTTCGCTTTTCTCCTAAGCCCACAACGAAATCGAGTTCGCTCTCAAGCGACGTCGCCTCACGGAGTTTGCGGTGATACGTGATCGCAAAGCGGTGGGCCTCATCGCGGATGCCGACTAGAATCTGGAAAGCTTCTGAACCCGGCTTGAACGTCACCGGATTCGAGCGCCCGGGCAGGTAGAATCTTTCTTCGGTTGCTCCGACTTCCGTATCGGAAAACTGCCCTTTGGTGCGCGCTTTCGCGAGACCCACCACGGGAATATCGGTGCGCCCGATTTCTTTTAAGACTTCCATGGCGATTCCGAGCTGACCTTTGCCACCGTCGATGACGACAAGTTGCGGATCCTCGTATTCCGTGTGCGCAAAGCGCCGGCGGAGAACTTCGCGCATCGACTCGAAGTCATTTGGTCCTTGCACGGTGCGGATGCGGTACCGGCGGTACTGATCTTTGTTCGGCGCCCCGTCTTCGAAAACAACTTGGCTCGCGACGGTCTCCGCCCCCTGGAAGTTCGAGATATCGAAACACTCAACGCGCG
This sequence comes from Bdellovibrionales bacterium, assembly GCA_005808505.1. GTDB lineage: Bacteria > Bdellovibrionota > Bdellovibrionia > Bdellovibrionales > JAMPXM01 > SYLX01. The sequence continues at coordinate 44,348 of SYLX01000022.1, forward strand.
TCGGGAGCTGCGGAAGCTTGAGACGTTCTTGAATTTCCTCAAGACCCTTTTTCTTCGCTTCAGTTTTGTTGACGTAATCAGCGAAGTGACTGGTTGCGTTTGAATTCGCCATTTCAAGGAGGCGATGGCCAGCTTGATCAGTAGGGAATCGGACACGCACGTCGTGTTCTCCCCGCTCCTTCAGTACGGCTTCAAGAAGCCTCATGAGATCGTTTCCGAGATCGACCGGAAGCAAAAGTTCATCGGGGATGAAGTTGTCTTCGTAGTATTGGTTGATGAAGGAGGTAAGCCATTCGCGCACATCTTCTTCGGGCGCGTTCGGATCAAGCAACGGAAGGAAGTGCGAACGATTTCCGATCACGCGACCGGAACGAATGTGAACCGTGTACAAGAGGGTTCCGGCTTCGCCTCCGTGGTAGCCAACAACGTCTTGATCGATCTCGCTTGTGTCGTTGACGACGGCTTGGCGCTCGAGAATTTTCTTGATCGCCTCGATCGAGTCGCGGAGCTTGGCGGCGCTCTCGAAACGCTCTTCGCCGGCGGCGTCTTTCATTCGCTTCGTCAAATCGCGCACGACCGACTTATCGCGACCGCGCAAGAACTGAACGGCCGATTTGATGTCGCTGTTGTAGTCTTCTTCACTCACGTAAGGCTTATCGGGCGCGAAGAAATAGGAGCACGGAGCCGTACAGCGCCCAATCTGGTGAGTCATGCAGGGGCGTTTGCGCGAAACCATAAAGGCGTCTTTGCAATCGCGAATCAAGAAAGTTCGGTTGAGAAAACGGATCGTGCCCCAAACCGCCGCGCCGCTTGTGTAGGGTCCAAAGTAGAGGGCTCCGTCTTTCTTCACTTTGCGCGCGAGGTAGAGGCGCGGGAACCGATCGTTCATGCTCATGCGGATGTAAGGATACGCTTTGTCATCCTTAAGCCGGATGTTGTAGCGAGGACGATGCTTTTTGATGAGCGAAGCTTCGAGCAAGAAGGCTTCGACTTCGGTGCCGGTGAGGATGTAGTCGATCGTCTGGATCTGGCGAACAAGAAATTTTGTTTTCGCGCTGTGGTCTTTTGCATCGGTCAGGTAACTGCGGACGCGCGAACGAAGATTCTTTGCTTTACCAACGTAAATGATTTTCTCGGCGGCGTTTTTCATCAAGTACACGCCGGGCGTTTGCGGAAAATCCTTTACTCGGTCTTTTAAAATTTCGATTTGCGTGTAGCGACCTAAAAGCTTCGCGGTCTCCTCAACCTCGTAATCGGCCTCGGCTTCATCCGCGCCTTTCTTGTCGTTATCAGCTGGTTTGTTGCTATCTTGATTGCTGCCGTCCGCTGCCATCTTCTTTGCTGCTTTCTCTACTTGTCCTTGGTGTGCTTCCTCGTTCGTTCCTCATTGCTGGTGCGATGGGGGCCGCGTGCGAGCGGCGCCCCCTTCCTCAATCTGTCTTACTCATTGCCTTACGCAATGTCGTCGCCCGCAGCACCTTCGCTAGCTTTGGCCATGTCCTGATCGACGCTGCCATCGAGGAGACTCAACTGGATGAGCTCCAAACGCTTCACATCGTCCCTCAATTTAGCGGCTTCTTCAAACTCCAAAGCTTCGGAAGCTTGTTTCATTTTCTTCCTTAAACGCGCGACTTCTTTGTCGATCGCTTTAGGATCTTTGAGATACTCGGCTTTTGGCGCCATCACGACTTTCAAATCCGCCTTCGACATTCCAGGAAGCGGTGCCGCCGGCATCGTTTGGTCGTAGATGTTCAACACGCTCTCGCGAATTCTCTTCTTCACGGTTGCGGGCGTAATCCCGTTCGCTTTGTTGTATTCTTCCTGAATGCCGCGGCGACGATTTGTCTCGCCAATCGCTTTTTCCATCGATTCGGTGACGGAATCGGCATAGAGAATCACCACGCCTTCTGCGTTTCGAGCGGCGCGACCGATCGTCTGAATCAGCGAACGTTCGGATCGCAAGAAGCCTTCTTTATCTGCATCGGTGATCGCGACCAAACTCACTACCGGAATGTCGAGACCTTCGCGCAGCAGGATGATCCCGATGAGAACATCAAAGACACCCAAGCGAAGATCGCGAATGATTTCGGTTCGCTCGATCGTCTTGATGTCCGAGTGGAGGTATTTCACCTTCAAATTGAGCGACTCGTAATACTCGGTCAGATCCTCCGCACTACGCTTGGTGAGCGTCGTGATGAGGACGCGCTCATTTCGCGCGACGCGTGCGCGGATCTCTTTGAGCAAGTCATCGACTTGATGGCGCGCAGGACGCACGTCAATCTTCGGATCTAGGAGACCCGTTGGTCGAATAATCTGCTCGACGATGAGACCTTCCGATTTTCGCAATTCGTAGGGCCCGGGAGTCGCGGAGACGTGCACGACTTTGTCCATCAACATCTCGAATTCCTGGAAGTTCAAGGGTCGGTTATCCAACGCTGATGGAAGGCGGAAGCCGTGATCCACTAGGGTCATCTTTCTTGCGCGGTCGCCTCGATACATGCCGCCGATCTGCGGTACGGTCACGTGACTCTCGTCGATGATACAGAGGAACTTGTCGGGAAAATACTCGATGAGCGTCGGCGGCGGCTCGCCGGGAGCTCGACCGGTCATGTGACGCGAATAGTTCTCAATCCCCTGGCAGAATCCGAGTTCTTCCATCATTTCGATGTCGTAAAACGTACGCTGCTCAAGGCGCTGCGCTTCGAGGAACTTCATCTGATCGGTGAGTTCTTTCAGTCGGCCGCGCAACTCGTCTTGGATGCTTTTGATCGCCGTTTTTTGTTTATCATCGCTCGTCACGTAGTGACTTCCGGGATAGATCGCGACTTGGTCCATCTCGGCGAGCGTTTCTCCACGGAGTGGGTCCACCCACGAAAGACGATCGACGAAGTCACCGAAGAACTCAACGCGAATGCAGCGCTCTTCCTCGTAAGGGGGAAAGACATCGACGACGTCCCCGCGGACGCGGAAAGTTCCGCGATGAAAATCGACGTCGTTTCGTTTGTACTGGATACGCACGAGCTCGCGAAGAAACTTATCGCGCTTGAGATCCTTGTTAGCAAAAACCTGCAGCATCATGCCTTGGTACGCTTCGGGGCTACCGAGACCGTAGATGCACGAGACGGAACTCACG
>SYLX01000023.1 GCA_005808505.1 Bdellovibrionales bacterium
ACGGCCTGTCGGGTTGATAAAGAATTTCGTTTTTGAATCGAGAAGATTTGCGGGAAGCGTCTTCTTAATGATCTCGTCCATGACGAAGTCTTTGATCATCGCTTGCGTCGCTTCTTCGGAGTGCTGAGTGGAGATCACGACGGCGTCGATGCGTTTAGCTTTGCCGTCGACGTACTCAACCGTGACTTGCGACTTGCTATCGGGACGGAGCCAGTTAACCTGGTTAGTCTTGCGCGCTTTCGAGAGTTCGCGAAGGAGCTGATGCGACAAGCTCAAAGTGAGCGGCATGTGCTCCGGCGTTTCATTGATCGCATAACCGAACATGATCCCCTGGTCACCGGCGCCCTGCTCCTTTGCAGCGTGCGTATCGACGCCCATCGCGATGTCGGGGCTTTGACGATCAAGGGTGACCATGACCGCGCACGTGTTGCAATCGAAGCCTTTGCGGCTGTCGTCGTAACCAATATCGCGAATCGTATTGCGAACGATCGACGGAATGTCGACGCGAGCTTTCGTTGTGACTTCGCCAGCAACGACGGCAACACCTGTTGTGACAAGCGTTTCACACGCAACTCGGCTCGTGGGATCTTGTTCAAGCATTGCATCCAAAACGGCGTCACTGATTTGATCGGCGACTTTATCGGGATGGCCTTCGGAAACCGAGTCGCGGGTGAAAAGATAGTTCTTCATTCGGATCGAACCCTTTTTAAGTGCTCTTTGAGACGAGCCAACTGCCTATGCAAGAGGCCGGCCCGTTAGGAGCGTGATCGTGAAACAACATCAAAGAAGAGAATTCAAAAGTGCTATCAAAGGCGTATGGAGGGGTCAATCCCGTTCGGTCGGCGCCGCTCTGGCCCTTGGTTTCACGGCGTCCAAAAAAAAGAGCGCGGACTCCAGGCCCGCGCTCAAGTTCAGATTAGGTTGGATGATTCGGTCTTATCCCACTTTGCGCAGTGGCCGCGTGGTGAAATCAGGTTCAAGGCTTTCTGAAAGCCGAGCGATTTTGCCATAATGCGAGCGCTCGGGATTCTTGTGATCCTTGATCCGGCGCTTGTCTTTGGACATCTGGCGCCAGAGCTTATTTACGACCATTTCGACGGATCGATAAAAATCGTCCGAAGAGGCCATGGCTTTAAACTTACGTCGCCCCTCCTCGATGTGTACCTCGACAATGCATTCGTGTTTCTGCATCGAGATGATGAAATGCACGTCCATCGGATTGAGCTCGAACTTCTCAATCTTCTCGCATCGCTCTTGAGCGTACTCCATCAGAGAGTCGCTGCTGTCGACGTGCTTAAAGGTGAAATCCACTTTCATTCCAGTGCCCCTTTCCTAGCGGAATTAGGTCTTAGATCGACCCACTCTCTTCTCATCGGAATTTCCCAGACCAAAGTGCAGGAAGATTTCGGGAATAAACTTCGATGATTGGCATCGCTGTTCCTTATGGACGCACTGAGGAAGGCTGAATTGGCCTTAGCCCGTATTGAGCCAAACCGTCGAAGCTTTAGGCGGCGATCTCGGAATGAGACTTCGTAGGATTTGGTTTAAACCGATTTGAGAACGGTTGCTTGCGGCACTGGTCTTGCTCCGTCTGAGGGCGCTTCTCGCGATTGAATGCTCCTGCTTGGTAGGAGTCGCGAAAACAAACGAGTTCTTTCAGTTTGAGGGTCTGACGATGAAACGAATTAGCAGCGTCAACAGATGGTTTCGCTCAATGCCGGCTTTGGTGATCGTCGCTGGCGGGCTTCTCGCCTCGCTCCCTGCGGAAGCGATTGAGCTTTTCGTCTGGAGAGGTGGCAGCGCGCCCGTCATCCTCGCGGGCCGTGATGGCGAATCGGGAGCGGACGCGATGACCCGATATGTGCGTGCTTTTCAGCAGGACGCAGACTTATCGCGTTTGTTGAACGGCGCCTCCATTCGCATGGAGCAAACGCTTGACCCTAGTGTGGGAACAATCTCGAAACTCGGCGATCAGGACATCGAGACGCGGGGCTTATTGCTCGCGAATCGAGTTCGCGATCTTCTTCCTGGAGATTGGCGTGTTCCGACTTTCACGAAGTTCTTTGATCGTGCTGGCCGTAGCTCATACGTTCTGCCTGTTGCCGCTGACGTCGGCCTTACGGAAGAAGAAGCTGTCGAGTTTCGTGAGGAAATCTCCAATCGCTTCGCTCTCGTTATCGCGATGGGCGGAGCCGACGTTGATCCTGCGATGTACAACGAGACAAATCGTTTCTCACTCGACTTCAATGGACGCCGCGATCTTTCTGAGATTCGTCTGATTCAACATTACACTTCAGCAAAGAAGGGCTTTTTGCTAGGCGTTTGCCGTGGTTCGCAACTCACTTCGATCGCCCTTGGCTATAAGATGGTGCAGGATATTCCTAAGGAAGTTGGCACTGGCGTCACGCATGCGGACGGCGCGTTTCACGATATCCACCTCCTGTACACGACGACGGGTTGGCTTAGTCGGATCTTGGGAGGAGCGAAGACGGCTTACGTGAATAGCTACCATCACCAAGCGGTGATCTACCGGAACGATGGCCCACTTCAGATCGCAGCACGGAGTGCAGATGGCGTAACGGAAGCAACGGAATCAAAAGACGGCCGCATCTTGCTGCTGCAATTCCATCCTGAACTCATGGACCGCGGTACGAAAGTAGATGCAGCTCTCGGTGAGCGCATCATGTTCGGCGTGATGAAAGCAGCGGACTACATTCGCACTTCGACTTCCAACGCTCCTTCGAAGAAGGCTATGTGAGTTGGGTTCGCGTTGTGGTGGGTTTGCTTGAGTTGGGGTTCCGAGTGAGCCTTGAATTCCGGTGGGCCCGTTGAACTCCGCTCCGGTTTCGCACTGCTTCACCACCGACCTCCGCCGGTGCGCCCTTATCATTCAAGTCGAAGCTCTTTGAAGCTTTCAAATTTAAATAGCGAAGGAAGGTTGATAAGGGTTGTAAATGCGAGGCGCGAGGATCGTAGCGCGGAGGCGTACTTTCAAGTACGCCGCACAAGCGAAGGATCGAAGTAACGCAGCAGATGCGCCCTAGCAAACCAGCCGAAGTTTTCGGGCCAAAAGTTACATTCAGCGAAGGAATTGTGAGAAAGGTTGCAGGTACGAGGCGGGAGGTTTTCTGCGCGGAGGCGTACGTTTATGTACGCCGCACAAGTAGAAAGCCGAGTAACGAAGTAGATGCGCCTTTATCGCAATTCCGCCCTACTTGGCGTGGGCTTCGGCGTGGGTTTCTCGTATGACTACTACTTTGATCTGCCCCGGATACTGACACTCATCCTCGATCTTATCCGCAATCTGCCGACAAAGTTTCAAGGACTGCTCATCGCTCACGCGGCGTCCGTCGACGAGGATGCGAACCTCGCGACCGGCGTTCAAAATCAGGGTCTTGTTCACACCGCGGAAACCTTCCGCAATCGTCGTCAACGCTTCGATTTTTTGGTTGTACAGGTTCACCGTTGAGCGACGAGCCCCAGGACGCGCGCCCGACATCGCATCGGCCGCGATCACCAAAAACGAAAGATCCGTCGAAGGCTGCTCTTCGTAGTGATGGGCTTTCACCGCGTGAACAATGTGCGATTTTTCACCGTGTTGGTGAATGAATTCCGCACCGATGACGGCGTGGCCGCCTTCGATCGCGTGATCCATAGCTTTACCCACATCGTGTAGAAGGCCAGCGCGTTTTGCGTGCGAGACTTCAACGCTGCCAAGCTCACTTGCAAGTAATCCGCAAAGCCAACCAACCTCCGCAACGTGGAAATGTTGGTTCTGCGCAAAGGAGTAACGATAGCGAAGAGTCCCGAGCATCTTTTTGATCTCGGGATGCATGTCACGTTGGCCAAGCTCGGCGGCAACTCGGTTGCCGTCAGCTTCAATTTTCCGCGAGACGTCGTTCTTCGTTTTATCGTAAAGGCGTTTTACCGTTTCTTCCGTCGGTGCGCGCTCGTGCAAAAGTTTTTCGAGACAACGAGTCGTCACCTCGCGCTTAACGGGATCGAAGCTTGAGATCTGGAAAGTGTTTTGCTCGCTGATAACGATCTCGGCACCGCAAAGCTCTTGGAGATAGGTCAGATTTCGCCCGCCGGCTCCGAGCATGCGCTTTTTCACATCTTCATTCGGAATCTCGACAACGCCTACGCCGCGCTCGGTGCAAGCAGCTCGCGGAAACCGATTGAGCGCCGCCGCGATGATCTTCTTCGCGTGCTCTTCGCTGTGAAGACGGACATCTTCCTCGTAGGCGGTGATCTTCTTCTTCGCCTCGACCTGGAGTTCACGCTCGATATCCGAAGCCAATTGAGTCTTGAGTGCTTCAGGATCTAAGCCCGAAAGTTTTTTGAGTTCCTCGATCAAGTTTGCGCGGAGCTTTTCGTTCGCGCTCTTCTGGTTTGTGTAGCGCTCTTGGCGCTCGGCCATTTTTCGCTCAAGATCTTGCACGCCCTGCACTTGCTTTTGGATCTCGCGCGTATCTTGACTATAATTGCGATCCGACTGACTGCGCTTTTTTCGATAGTCTTCATCAAGCAGCTTCACGCGCGCTTCGAGATCGGTGATCTCTTTTTCGTGCTTTGACCAGATCTCGTCTTCAGCTTCGCTCGCGGAGAGCTTGGCTTCTTCCATGAGATGCTCAGCTTCTTCTTTCGCTTCCGCGATCAATCGCGTGGCTTCAGCCTCCGCCCGAGCGATCGCCTGGCGCTTACGCATCCGCGCAGAAAAAAGAACTAGAGAAGCCCCTATGAGAATCGAAATTAGAAAGGATACAGCTATCAGCATGATTTAACCGGACCGGCCGAAATCCAACGTTGACGTTGGACCGTCGACAAAAGGTGATTGTTCAGGGTCCAGACCTCCAGCCCCTCAACGATAACTCTTAGTCTCCGTTAAAGTCAGCCCGGACTGCGCTTCGATTAACAAACCCGTGTTGTTTTCGAGCCGTAAAAGCAGACCACCGGCAAAACCGATGGTCGGATCGATCAGAAATACTTCTTCCGCTTGCTGGAAGGCAGAATCTTTAGCACGTCGCGATATTTCGCCACGGTACGTCGTGCGATCTGAATACCATCTTTCTTCAGCAAGTCCACGATCTTCTGATCCGAGAGCGGGTTCTTAGGATCTTCACCACTCACAAGCTCTTTGATCTTCAGTTTGACCGACTCGCTCGCAAGCGCATCGCCATCATCCGTGTTGATTCCCGAATTGAAGAAATACTTCAACTCAAAGATTCCGCGCGGAGTATGCACGTACTTCGCAGTCGTTACGCGGCTGACGGTGGATTCATGCATCCCGATGTCGTTAGCGATATCGCGTAAGATCATCGGTTTGATGAAGGCGGGTCCGCGATCGAAGAAGTCACGCTGATGTTTTACGATCGACTCCGTGACTTTGTAGATCGTACGTTGCCGTTGGTGAATCGACTTGATCAACCAAACTGCCGAGCGCAGCTTCTCTTGGATATATTCCTGCGTCGTGCTGCCCTCAGTCCCCTTCTGGGTTTTCGCTTGAAGAACGTTCTTATAGAAGTTCGAGATGCGAAGACGAGGAAGGCCATCTTCGTTGAGCGAAACCATGTAGTCATCGCCGACTTTGTAAACGTAAACGTCAGGCGTAACGTACTGAGTTTCGTTCGTGAGGAATTGACGTCCTGGCTTCGGGTCCATCGAGTAGATGATCTTCGTCATCTCAACGATGTCTTCGAGCTGGCGATTCATCGCTTTCGCGATGCCTTCGTAGTTCTTCTTCTCGAGATCCTTCAAATGGTTCGTGATGAGGTTCACGAAATCGTGCGTATCTTCCTGAAGATGCTTCGCTTGAATGAGCAAGCACTCCTTCAGATCGCGCGCCCCGATGCCCGGAGGATCGAACTCTTGTACGAACGGAAGTACAGATTCGAGATCATCTTTATCTACGTTTTCATCTTGAGCGATTTGCTCGACAGGAACTTTGATGTACCCGTCGTCATCGATGTAACTGACCAAGATACCAGCGAGAACCTGCTCTTCGTCGTTGAAGCCTGAGTTGCGGATCTGCCACATCAGGTGATCATAAAGAGTCGCGGTCGTGGAAATCAGGTTCTCGTAGTTCATGATCTCATCGGTGCCGCCCGCCATGCTCTGTGCAGGTTTGTATTGCGGCTCCAGATAAGATTCCCAATCGAACTCGTCGTGCTTTTGCGGATCTTGATCGCTTGTCGAAGCTTCAGCTGGTTCTTGCGTCGACGATTCGAGCGAAGGCCCGTCATCGCCCGGACCTTCGGCTAGTTCCTCGAGAACGGGGTTCTCTTCAAGCTCTTTACGGACGGCAGTTTCGAGTTCCATGCGCGAGAGCTGCAGGAGCTTGATGGCCTGCTGCAGCTGCGGAGTCATCCGCAACGTCTGCGACAGATTGAGGGACTGTTTCATTCCGACTGCCATCTCGTACTCCGGTTAAAGCCTGAAGTTCTCGCCCAGATAAAAGCGGCGCGCGAGCTCCGAATTGGCGACTTCGTTGGAATCGCCTTCCACCTGCACCTTACCGTCTTTCATTATATAAGCATAATCGCAAATGCCCAGCGTCTCA
>SYLX01000237.1 GCA_005808505.1 Bdellovibrionales bacterium
GATTACGCACAAGCGTTGATCGAAACTGAGCAGCGTTTCTGGGACTTCTGTGACAACTACCTTGAGATCGTGAAGGCGCGTGCCTACCAAAAGCGTGATCAAGCAGAAGGTCGCTCGGCGATCGCAACTCTCGAGTGGACGCTGAAGACGTTCTTGCGCTTGATGGCGCCGTTCCTGCCTTATGTTTGTGATGAAGTTTGGTCGTGGCGCTTTAAGGGCGAAGGTCGCGACTCTTCAGTTCACACAACGAAGTGGCCGTCAGTTTCCGAAGTAAGTGCGGTTAAGGGCGATGCGTCCGTTTACGATTTGTCGTCTCTCGTGATCAACAAGATCCGTGCGGCGAAGTCGAGCCAACAGAAGAGCTTGAAGTGGCCGGTCGCGCGCCTTGCGGTTGCGGGAACGTCGGCTCACCTTTCGCAACTCGAAGCGGTTCGCAGCGATCTTCTCGAGGCCGGTCTCGTGCAGAAGCTTGAAACATCAACAGCGGGTGAAGAGCTCAAGGTTGATGTTGAGCTAGCGACTAGCGCTGAGTAAATTTGGGCTCTGGAACTTGTCGCCTTATAGGCATACAAGTTCCAGAGTGGATCATAACGAGACGTCTCAAGTTCCTCGTTGAACGTCCCGAAAAGATCCACATGACGATCAAAGCCTTTCTCCTCGCGACACTCCTGCCGACCTACGCTTTTGCTGGAACGTGCGGGAATCTCACTCCCGACGCCCAACGCTCGCTCGAAAAGGCCAAGACCTACTACGAGAAGAATAAGAGCTTCATCGAGCAGAGCCGTTACATGCGCGGCTCTGGCGATACGGGTAAGAAAATCGTCATCAACGATTACTGCGGAAAACCCGCGAAGATGTTCGTCTTCGATTCGCAAACTGGACAATGCCAACAAGAGATGGAAGTCGGCTTCGGCAATGGCGCTGGCGGAAAACTCGAGCCAGGCTGCGGACCCGAAGAACATCTCACTCCACCCGGCTTTCACATCACGACCGAAGCGGCCGGCGGAAGTAAATATCCCTACCCCGAAGGCATCGGAATGGTTTCGTGCGAAGGCCAAACAAGCCTTAAACGCGGGATCAAGATCCACGCTGCAGCTAACCCGCCTACGGGCGAAAACGGAAGCAGCTGGGGATGCTCAACACTTTCCAAAGATGACTACGAGTACTTCAAAAAAGAAGTGCGCGGTGGCTCACTCGTCTACAACGCGTTCTGCGAAGACCAAGAAAAAAACGCGAAAGGTTGCGAGCGACCTGCTGGCGTTGACGAAGCGACCTGCACTCCCGAGCAAGGAGAAGGCGGCGGCGGCAGCTCTTCTGGCGGAGGCAAATCCGGCGGCGCGAGCGGCGGCACAAAGCAAACTCGCTGATTACTTCTTCTTCGTTTTTGGTGCCGGCGGCGGCTCCGCCGGCGGGACGATGAGTTCTAAATTCTCCTGCAGAATGTACGAAGCTCCGACGAAGCGAACCGGATCGTCGAGATACCGTTTACGATCGTAGGGATCACTGATGCCGATCGCTTTCACTAAAGCTTCGGGTCTTGCGATGTTGGGTCCAACGCCTTTTTCCTCATCGATCTGCACAAGGAGCGTTCGCGTTTTGCGATCGAGGCTTAAAACAGTGATCGAGGCGCCTTTGCGAATCGGCGGCTCTTTCGGTTCTTCTTTCTTCGCGAACGCACCACTCGCAAAGACAATCACGAGACTCATCAAGATCGATTTCATCGCGCTTCTTCCTTCCACCATCTCATATTGAAACGAAAACCCGGCATTCCCAACGAAACTCGAGCGGGCCAGCCGTAAGGCCGGTATCATTTAAGTCCATCTCAAAATCGGCCAATGTTTCGACACAGACTTTCGCGTGTTTGTTTCGGAAAGGAACGGAATGAGGATCATTCCCCGACTCGCTCTCAGCGCCATCATGATGATGCTTGCGCTCGCCGTTTGCGGTGTGGGCGAGGCGCGTGAGACCAAAGGCGGCGGCTCGAGCGAAGCTTCATTCGAAGATTTTCAAAAGTCGCTCAAAGCCATCAACGAAGGTGGTTGTCACCCAGGCCAGGAAATACAGAAGAAATGCGGCTGCGAAAAAGGTTTCGCTCAGAAGTGGTCCGATCAACTTACGAGAGACTATAGCGGCAAATCTCCGAAATCGATGTGCTTACAAGGTGTCCGCACTTCATTTCAGAAAGCTTGTTGGGGATCATCCGGGTCAGGTTGGGTGCCTTCGGCGAAAAATGCGGGCGCTTGCTTCGCGAAACTTCGCTTCCAAGTGAATGACGCTTCGGTTTCCCCGCCGGAACCGCCGCTTCCCGGGACGGTCTTCGTTTTCGAAGGCGGGCCTCATGGCCACATCGAAACGTGGACCGGAAAGGAATATTGCAGCGATTTTTGCCGCAAAGTCCGAATCGATCAAAAATCAAAGAAGAGAAAGTTGAAATCTTGGTTCGTTCCGCCGGAGTATAAAGGCGATTCGAAAGTGAAGTCGAACGGCAACGACAACTGGGGATGCTGAGATGAAATCAACTTTAGCGACGGCACTTCTCACCTGCGCACCTCTTTTTGCCCTTGCGAATCCACCTAGCACTGCCTCTCAATGCAAAGGCTGCACGCTCAAAGAGGAACTCATTTGGGCGCAGAAGCAGCCAAACGAAGTTCACGACAAAGTCATGTTCAAAGGCTCGGATGCGATTAAGAAAACGCGCCCGAACATGGAAGGCAAGTGGGACGCAAAACAAATTCGCGGGATCATCGAACTCCTTCAGGCCGAAAAAGACCGGGAGTTCCGCCAGTTCATGATGGAAGACAGCTTCATTCGTTTCAAAGATAACCGTAACGAGATCCGTAAACAGCTCGGAGATCTCGTCAAAGAGAAGAAGATGACGGTTCAGGAATCCGAAGACATTCTCGCCGACATTGACGCCGTCACAAAAAGTGCCGACGAAGGCAACAACCCGCCTGTTCCACGCGGCACCGCGCGCTGATCAGAGACCGCGGAGTTCCTGGAGAACTTCGTTTCCGATCGCCGCAATCTTATTGTCACCAAATCCGTAGACTCGCTTGAGGTCCGAAAGACTTTTCGGATTTTTGTTTGCAAGATCCACGAGCGTGCGGTTTGAAAACACGATGAACGCCGCAATATCGTTCTCCGCGGCGTAAGACTTGCGCCACTCGCGAAGTAATGACGCACGAACCTCTGCCTCTGGCGACTCAAGGGATTCCGTTCGATCATCGACTTTCGCCGATTTGCGAATTTTCGTCTTTGTAAGGGGCTTGAAGACTTCCGCCTTCGGCACCACCCAATCAGACAAGGGTGAGCAGATATCGCAGTGACCACAGCGCTTAATACGCTCGGAGTCGCGGAAGTAAGTGAGAATGCCGGCGTGACGGCACTCCCCGCCTTCAGCAAACAAGGTCATCGCGTCGAGTGCGCGCCACTTGGAAGCGATCACGCGTGCTTCAGCCTTCGATTGCTGGATGAAGAAGGACTGAAGTCCTTTATCTCGTTTCGAATAAAGAAGCAGACAACGCGACATTTTTCCATCGCGTCCCGCACGCCCCATCTCTTGGTAGAAGGACTCGATGTTCGCCGGCATCTGCGCGTGCGCAACCAACCGAACATCGGGATAATCAATTCCCATTCCGAAAGCGTTTGTCGCACAAAGAATGCGGAGCTCACGTTTGTCGAGGCGCTGCTGAATCTGCGCGCGTTGCTCGCCCTCTAGGCCCGCGTGATAAAAGCCAACGCCGTCAAAACTGCGCGAGAGCTCGCCGGCGAGGGTCTCGGCATTCTGGCGAGTCCCCGCGTAAACGAGAATGCGTCCCTCAGGCGTGCGACGAATCGCGCTCTTGAGCATCTCCAGTTTTTGATCATCGTTTTCGCAAGTCGTAACTTGATAGAAAAGATTCGGGCGATAAAACCCGTGAACGTGGCGATCTGGAGTATTGAGCCCGAGGCTTCGGATGATGTCTTCCAAAACTTGCGGCGTTGCGGTTGCCGTCAAGGCCAAGACCGGAACATCCGGACGAAGCTCGCGAAGCAGACCCAATCGATGATAATCTTGGCGAAAATCTGGTCCCCACTGCGAAACGCAGTGGGACTCGTCGATCGCAAAAAGTCCGATCTCTTGGGTTTTCACCCAATTCGCAAAACCTGGCTTTTGCACGCGCTCAGGCGAGAGATACAAAACGTAAGTTCCACCTTTTCTGATCTCCGCGAAGACTCCACGCTTTTCATCCATCGACTGGCTTGAGTGAAGCGTGCCAGAACGAATCCCGATCGCCGCTAAATTGCGAACTTGATCTTGCATGAGCGCAATCAAAGGCGAAACGACGATCACGAGTTTGCCTAATGCGACTGCCGGAAGCTGGTAGCACAAACTCTTGCCACCGCCTGTTGGCATCACGGCCATGGCGTCTCGTTGGTTCAAAATAGATTGAATGATCGCGAGCTGACCTTTGCGGAAATCCTCAAGATGAAAGTTCTCGTGAAGGATCTCGCGAAGCGAATCGGCGCTAGCTAGCTCCGCCGCCGCTTCTTTCGAAGGTCTGATCGCCGTTTGAATCAAAGAAGGCCTCACGTCGGGTATCTAAAAGGAGTTCTGAAGACGTCAGAACATACCCGATGCAATGCGTGGCCGCAGCCAAAACCTGCGATTATGAGGAAGAACCCGGGCTAAGCGTCCGCTGCCCGGGCCGAAGAGGTCAATGATGGAGCTGGTTGCCGGTGAATTCCGGTTGACGCGTGCGCGCGGGAGTCCGGGAGTTCTGCAAAAAGCCGATTCCGGCCGCTGCCGCGATCCCGAGCCCTGCCGCAATCAGGGCCGCAACCGAAGGATGAAGAGCTGCTGCAGTATAAGCACTACGTTTCATTACTCGGCCTGGGTAAGACCCATGCACTTCGCCTTCTTTGCGAGGAGCGCCGTAAAGTGCCGGCTCTTGTTTTACGTCGTCGAGCTTTTCGTTGCTTTGGCCCGATTCCATCATGCCTTTTTCCATGATGAAGTCGGTCAGGCGCGGGACGAGAGACTCAAGAACCGAGAAGAACTTGCCCGAACCACCAATGTAGAGGTCGCGACGTGAGTGCTGTGCACATTCGATAATCGCGTGAGCCACAAGCTCTGGAGCGTAAACCGGAGGCGTATGCACCGGATGATGATCTAAGCGGTTCACCGCATGATCGGTGTAAGGAGTATCGATCGCGGCCGGCTTGATGAGAGTCACGGAAATCGGAAAACCTTCGGCTTCAAGTTCCATGCGGAGTGAATCCGTATAGGCTTTCACCGCGTGTTTACTTGCCGAGTAAATGCCTTGAATCGGAATTGCGCGCTCGGAGAGAACGCTGCCGATATTGATGATCGCACCGCCGCTTTCTTTCATGATCTTCGTTGCCGAACGGCAGCCGTGAACGACGCCCCAGAAGTTAATGTCGAAAAGGCGGCGTTTTTCTTCGAGTGGACTCTCCCAAAGTTTTCCGTAGATCGTGAGGCCTGCGTTATTCACCCAAGTGTCGATGCGCCCAAAACGTGCGAGCGCCTCTTGCGCGAGATTCTCAACGGCTTGCGGATCCGCTACATCGCAAGCGACGGCGAGAGCTTCGCCTCCTTTTCCGGAAATCTCTTGGACGATGCGATCGAGTTCCTCTTTGTTTCGCGAACCGAGAACGACTTTCGCACCTTGCTCGGCCGCCATTTTTGCGGTGGCGAGACCGATGCCGCTAGAAGCTCCGGTGATGACGATGACCTGTTCTTTGATAGTTTTGAGTTTGATTGCCATAGGCCGGGCTGGTCCTTTCTTTACGTGTGGATGCAAAGCATGCCGTCGGATGAATACGAAGAATGCCGAAACGCCGGTCACGCTAGCATGGGCCGATCCGCCCACCAGCTTAGGAATCTTGAGAAAACAGTGTTAGTTTAGCGATGTGAGAGAATTTGGCGCTCCGATCGGGCGCTCCAGAAACAAAAAAAATCGGAGGGCGGTGAAGCCACTCCGATTTTTCAGTTTCTATCCGCAATAACGGCTACTGAAGCGTTAGATGTTCGTCGTGCGACGACCAACAACAGCACGGTAAGCGAAGAGAAGGAGCATCGCGCCTACAACGCTTGCGAGGAAACCAGCGGGTTCGCCTGCACGGTACAAGCCGAGTGCTTGGCCCAAGAAGCCAGCGATGAACGAACCGACGATACCGATCACGATCGTCATTACGACGCCTGCGGGATCACGGCCGGGCATCAACGCACGAGCTACGAGACCGATAACAAAACCGATGATAATCATCCATAAAATAGACATGGCTTCCTCCTTAACTTTCTTCCTTAATACGTCCCAATTCCTCTAACCCAATCCACGAGCTCCAACACCCGTAAACCGGTGACGGTGGCCGGAACCACCGCCTTTGTTCAATTAGGATTAGCACTAAGGCTCTCCAGAAATCCTTCATCGGACCGTGCAGTTTTCGCTCTCAAAATCACACAAAGCAAAACTGGAGCTCGCGCACCACGAATCGGGTGAGCGGCTCCAGCATATGGCTAACAACTTGAGGATTCTCAGGAATCTTAAAAAACAGATCCTGCCGACAGGTTGTTACGAGTTGTGTTGATCCGAAACACTTACTTCACGGTGACTTTGATCGTTTGGCTCATCATGTCCCCGTAAGAGCGATGAGCCCCGTCACCAAACTGCAAAGTTAACGAGTGGTTCCCCGGAGGAAGTGTGACCTTTGCTTCCAACTGGCCTTCTGCAAAATGGAGATGCTTCTTGTCCATCGGGATGACTTGTCCCTTTGCGATAGGACCACCGTCGATGATGAGGTGGAAGTGACCCTGACCTGGCTCGATGGCGCCAGCTTTAGCGACCGCAACGCCTTCGGTTCCAAATTTCGCCGTGAAGGTTTTGCCAACTGTCTCGCCCTCTTTTGGCGAAACGAAAAAAACGCGCGAGAAGTTAATCGCGCCGCGTACGTCGTTAGTTTTGTCTTTTCCTTCGCGCGACATCGCCGGAGGTTCAGCCGGCGCTGTCTGTTTTAAAGAGGGTTCAGTCGGCGCGGTCTGCGCTTGGCCGGCAAATGGAGAAAGCGAGAGAGCGGCCATGAGAAAAGTTTTTTGAATCATTGCGGGCGACATGAATCTCCTCCTTAAAGGTCGAGACCATTAAAGCCGCCCTTTGGCTTCAAAGCAAGCTCATGGAATCCAGAGGCTCACTCGCCGCTGGCTTCACCGTCAACCACTTCCGCGCGCAACTCACCTAGACGAGCGAGCATTTCGTTTTTCTCGCGCTCTGGAAGATCCCGTTTGTCCATCGACTTGAAGAGTCCTTCGGAGAAAATGAGAAATTGATCATCCGACACGTTCAAACCTGCATGTGCTTTCACCATGTCCTTACCTTTGTATTGGCAAGGTCCATCGGCGATTTCGCAAAGCTGATCGTTCATGCCTTTACGCATTTTCGCCAGACGTTCGGGCTGCTCGGTGACTTTCGCGAATGCTGGCGCAATTCTCTGATCCGCAAGCGAGATGCGAAGCCATTCGTCGACGATGAGGGCAACGCCCTTCTCACCGCCCACGCGCTCGTAGAGCTTTTTCTCATTGATGATCTTTTGTTTCTTTGCGCGGCGGCTGCGGCGCTTACGACGAGCGTCCGCATCGTCGGAGAAGGAAAGAGAAACAACACTGAAGAGCAGAAGGAAGATAACAAATTTGCGCATCTCCTGATCTTCCCGACCGCTTGTGATGGCGTCAACCCTGCGCGATGTCGATTGTTAAAGGCCTAGCCCAACCACCAGCCTAGACCTTCAAACAGGCTCACCAAGCTAGCTGAGCCACGATCTGACCGCCACCAGGTTCGTAAACCGGCATCCACCGAACCCGCGAGGCTAGCCCGTTTTGGTTTGGCTCGAGCTGCGCGAGATGAGCCCGTGCGAATGAACGGCCGACCCAAACACCCACGAGAGCGCCACCTACCGTATCGGAGAGCCAGTGCCTGTTTTCCGACATGCGACTAGCCGCCGTGAACGCGCTCAGCATGTACATGGGAACGCCCACTTTCCAGCCGTAGAACTCCGAGAAGACGGCAGCCGTCGCGGTCCAAGACGATGTATGGCCCGATGGAAAAGAACGCGTATTGGATCCATCGGGGCGCTCTCGACCTACACCAACTTTAACGGCCGAAGTGATCAAAGTTGTGACAAGGAGTGCCTCGAGATTTGCCTGCCCGAGATGCACAAGCTTTTTGTCTTTCAAGCTTTCGCCGGCAATCCAAAAGCCGCTTCCAAGTAAGACGCCAGGAATTCCGGTTCCGAGAAAATCGTTTCCGATTCTCTCGCTGCCGCCCAAGCGGCCCTTTCGATTAAAATAGTCTTGAGCTTCACCATCAAACTGCCTGGCGGCGATAACGGCTAAGCTTCCACCCAGAAGAGTCCACTGACTCTGCCGATCGACCATGAGGCCGAAGCCGTCTTTAAAGTTTCGGAGCGGGCGGTAGGCCCTCCAGCCGAACTCATCGCTTGCAGGATCACTCACCGTCGCTTCGGTGTTAGCGAGAGCTGTTGAACTGCTCAGCGCTAGCGCGAAGGCGGCCGTAAGATGAAGTAGCCTTTTACGCAATGAGATCGAACCAAAGGTCATCGGATCCGCATTTCTTTTAAGAGACGAGCGTGCACGCCGGATTTCAGCGGCTCGATTGCGCCCGTCAATTCTTTAACCTTTTCCACACTCGGTCCGAAGTAGCTGATGAGAGCTTCGCCAGTCATCTTTTCGAGAAGCTGGCGCAAAGGATCTTCATCGCCCGGAACAAGTTCAACTTCATAATCTTCGCCGAGCTCCGCGAATTCCGCCGCTTTCTTGATGGCTTGATCAAGTCCACCGAGTTCATCGACAAGCCCGATTTCCTTTGCGCGGAGACCCGACCAAACGCGTCCTTCGGCGATGGTCTCGAGATCTTTTCGTTTTTCATAGCCGCGTCCTTCTTCGACAACGTCTAAGAAACGTTTGTAAACGCGGTCGACTTCCGCCTGAATTTTTTGGCTTTCAAACGGTGACATCGGCCGCGTAAACGCACCGATGTCGGCGTAAGGATGCGTGACGACTCGGTCGAAGTTCACGCCCGTTCTCGTCTTCAAAAATTTCTCGGTGCCGAACATGATGCCGAAGACGCCGATCGATCCGGTGATCGTCGTCGGCTCGGCGAAGATATAGCGTCCGCCGGCGGCGATGTAGTAGCCACCTGAAGCGGCGTAATCTCCCATCGAGATGACGACCGGAAGCTCATCGTCGGTCATCCGCACTTCACGCCAGAGTACGTCGCTAGCGAGCGCATCGCCCCCCGGACTGTTGATGCGCAAGACGATAGCTTGCACATCTTCATCTTCGCGGGCCGCGATGATTTCTTCGCGAAGACCTTCCGATCCAATGTGGTCGCGACCACTCTCACCTTTACCGATTTCTCCTTCGGCGAAAATCACGGCGACTTTTTTGCCGCTCTTCGACGACTGCTCGGCGACCGTTCTGAGGAATGCTCCGGGCGAGACGAGCTCAAGCTCTTTGTCTTTGCCGACGGTGAACTCTTTCATCTTGTCTTCGACTTCGTCGATGAACGCGGTCTTATGGATCAAGCCGGCTTTTTGCGCGCTTTCGGCGGAAGTGACCTCAAGTTTTGCCGCGATATCGTCGAGACGCTGGCCTTCGAGCTTTAACGACTTTGCAACCGAATCGCGCGTCGTCTGCCACAAATCACCAACGAGCGCTTGCGTCTGCTCTTTGTTTTCAGGACTCATGTCGCTGCGAGTGATCGGCTCAACGGCTGCTTTGAACTTCCCGACGCGAAAAATTCGCGGCTCTAAATCTAATTTATCGAGAAGACCTTTTAAGAACGCTTCGGTGATTTCGAGACCATTGAATTCAAGTTCTCCATGAGGCTCCATCGAAATTTGATTTGCCGCGGAGGCAAGGAGGAAACCCTTTTCGTCGAGACGATCGGCATACGCCTGAATCCATTTGCCACCTTTTGCAAAATCATCGAGCGAGCGCCGAAGCGACGTAACGGCCGCCCAGCCAGCATCGAAATCGTGGATCTCAAGAAAGATTCCCGCGATCTTTTTGTCCGTCTTCGCGTGCGCGATCGCTTTGTTGAGCTCGTAAAGACCCATCGTTCGGTCTTCGGTGAAAATCGAGCGCTCGCCGAAAATTTCAAAATCGAGCGGCCGATGTTTTTCGACGATCTGGCCACGCAGTTTTAAATGCAGGATCGAATTGGTCTTGAGGTCGGTCGTTCGACCCCCTTTCGCACCGGCAAGGAGGGCCGTGAATGCGAGCGGCAAGACGATGAAGGCAAAAAACAGAGCGACAAAAACGCCGACGAGAGACCCGAGCGCGCTCGAAAAAAAATTTTTAACGAAGCTGTTCATGACTGCGACTCCTTAACGGTGTTTGCGACGCTAACGGCTTCGCGGCGGGCTCGAATAAACTCGATGACCGCAGGAATAGCGGAAAACACGATGATGCCGAGGATGACGTACTGGAAACGAGATTTCACGGCCGGGAGATTCCCGAAAAAATGGCCGAGCGCTAAGAAGAGCCAAACCCAAATCGCGCCACCGACCACGTTATACACGGCGAAGCTAGAGTACTTCATTCGGCCCATTCCGGCGACAAACGGAGCGTAGGTGCGGATGATCGGGAGAAAACGTGCGAGCACGATCGTCTTACCGCCGTGCTTTTCGTAAAACTTCTGCGTGCGTGCTAAGTGAGCCGGATTGAAAACTTTTGAATTCGGATTTTTGAAGAGCTTAAGACCCAACCAGCGTCCGACCGAGTAATTCAAGGCATCACCGATGACGGCCGCGACAAAGAGCGAGACTCCGAGCAGCCAAAAATCGAGAGGAGGTTTTCCGGTGCCCGCAAGATCGACGGTCAACGCGCCGATCGCGAAAAGAAGCGAATCGCCCGGAAGAAACGGCGTTACGATCAAGCCGGTTTCGGCAAAGATGATTACAAAGAGAAGAACGTATATCCATGGACCCATCTGCGCCGTCCAGAGAGCGAGATGACCTGGGATATCCTGAAAGAGCGCGATGAGCTGATGAAAAAGCGAGATGAGTTCGGCGATCATAACTGACGAAACATCCTTGCAGTGCGGTTGACGAACGATGCGGACCCGACGCGGGATAAGCTTCGAAGCTACTTGAATTCAGCTAGGGCGTCGAGCATTTCGAAGCTTCCTAGCCTCGTCGTGCCGTTAGTCGATCGCGGCGTAGGTGACTTTCACGATCTCGAGCTCTTCTTCGCCCTTGGGCGTCTTGAGCGTTACGGCATCTCCCTCGCGCGCTTGAAGCAGCGCTTGGCCAATGGGTGAAATCCAGCTCACTTTGCCCGACTTCGCATCGGTTTCATCGACACCCACGATTCTATAAACCCGTTCGGCGCCGTCTTCGTCGTGCACCGTGACAGTTGCACCGAACAGAACTTTGTCGCCTTTTTGCGCAGCTGGGTCGACAACCTCGGCAAGGTCGATTCTCTTTTGCAGAAAACGAACTCGCCGATCGATTTCCCGAAGTCTGCGCTTTCCGTACTGGTAGTCGGCGTTTTCAGAACGATCCCCATTGGAAGCCGCCCACGCTACCGTCTCGACGACTTTCGGTCGGTCGACGGTAAGTAGGAAATGAAGCTCCTCCTTCAGCCGCTCGAGTCCCCGAACCGTGATGTAGTTTTTTGACCCTTTGGGGATTGGCGAGCCTTCCGCCTCTTCGTCATCGGCTAGAGTCTCGTCGAGATCATCACCCGTGTTGGCATCTTCGTTTACGAATGCTTTGCTCATGCGCTCTTCCTAAATTCAAATTCGATTCAGACTCGCTTCAGGCTTAATTCAGACTTCATTCAGACGTGATTCGGCTCGTCTCAACTCAAGCGCACAAATCATAAGCTTAAGTGAATTCGCAATTCAACCTGACTCAATTTGAGACATCAGAGTTCCAGTGCGGCGCTTCAGTGCGATAATGAGAGGAAAGCTCAACATTCCCGGCTGCGGCACGTGAATTACCGGAGGTCGAGTCATGGTTCCCACATCTACCATTACTGGCACATCGCCAGCGCAATCGACGTCTTCAGTTACGTCGGCTTACGAATCGGAGATCCGCTGGATTCTCATCGCCGAGGACGACGATGACATTCGTCAGCTGCTTCGCGAATCCCTGGAACGCGAAGCCGAAGAACTCCCGATCCGAATCGTCGAAGCAAAGAACGGCGCGGAAGCGATCGAAAAGTCAAACAAACGGCAGTTCCACTGCGTGATCACGGATCTCAACATGCCGAAGCAAAATGGCGAAGAATTCATCCGTAACCTGCAAGCACAACCTTTAAATGCATCGACTCCGGCGCTGATCGTGTCGGCGCACACACGGGACGAATTCCGCGAGTTCTGCGAAAGCTACTCCCATATTCGTATGATTCCCAAACCCTGCGAGCCGCGCGTGGTCGCCCAAGCAGCACTTCGTGAAATCAAGCTTGGTCGACTCGACGACCGTGCGTCGGTGCATTTGATCAATCCCTTTATGGATTCGGTGCGCGAGCTTCTGCAAAAAGAACTGGAACTGAGCTCGGAGACGTTAAAGCCCGCGATCAAAAAGGCGAGCGAAAAACTTCTCGGTGACGTGCACTGCTCGATGATCGTGACAACGGGCACAACCCGCGCGCGCTTCTCTTTGAGCTTCGATAAGAGTCTCTTGGACGCCGTGAAGGGAAACGCGCAACTTCGTTTGCGAATCCTCCAACTCGGATCCGCAACCACTGAAAACGTCGCGCGCTTCTTTGTCCAAACGGTTTTTGATATGGCTTACAAATCGATCCAAAATTGCATGGGCGGTCTCCCGCGCCTAGGCAGCCTGTCGATCATCGTCTCGCGTGAATCGAACGAGTACCTGGATCTGTTGAATACAACCGGAGTGATGCTCGTCCTCAGAACGGATCACGGGCGTATTTGCGCAGGGGCCCTTACGCCGCCGAAAGCTTCTGCAAAGAGTCGCGCGATTTGATTTCACCCGTGCTACGATCGCGGGTGCGTGGAACAAAATCGCCTCAACTTCGATTCAATCAACGATGCACTTGCGGGCCCCAGCGGCGGACTCTGGTACCACGCGACGGCCATTCGGCGCCGCCATAATCTTTGGTCACCTTATCTCGAGAACGTAAAACGATGGCTCTTACACGACTGGCAACCGCGAACTAAAGAGCTCGTTATCTTCGGCTCGAGTGCTGGCTGGTCAATCCCGCAAGATTTCCTAAACAGGTTTGATCGCATCATTTGCGTCGAGCCGGATCCGTTGGCTCGCTGGATCTTCACGCGACGGTTTAAATGCCGCCACCTCGAGATGCGAAGTGAAAATGATCTGCTCCCTTGGTTCACCCCTGATCCACAAAGGTTCTCGGATTTTCTGGCTTCCGTCCCGAATGCCGCCGTATTGTTTTCGAACCTTCTAGGGCAGATTCCTTTGCTCCTAAAGGGTGAAGCGCTGAGCGATTCGTCTCAAGCCAGAGCTCAGAAAATGTTTATAGAAGATCTAAAAGGGCGTAGTTGGGCGAGCTACCACGATTTGATTTCGTGCAAAGAAGATTCTCGCATCCAATCAACCAAATTTTTCTCAAAGCTACCGACGGTTACCGAGCTTGGCGAGATGTACTTCCCCGATGGCGCGACGATCATTGATCACGATACGACGTGGATTTCAAACGATCGCTCGACTTCATGCGCTGTTTGGCAGATCCGGCCGCGACAATCGCACGTCGTGGCCTTTGTTCAGCGCTAATAGTTAAAGAAGTCTAAAATCTCCGAATCGCCCAGCGAAAATATGACGTCTGAGTTCCCCTGCCAAGTATAGCGAGCCCGACACAATGACGAGATCTTTTGGGCCTGCCGCCTCGAGCGCGTTCTCAAATGCGTGAGCCGCATCGGGCTCAACACTTGCGGCGCGATCTCGCCACTTCTCCAAGCTTGCTAACGATCCCGAACGAAAAGGCGTGAGCGTAAGGTAAAGCTCTGCTCGGGAGATTGACGAAAAGTCGCTCAACATCACGTCGACATCTTTGTTCTTGCCCACGCCAATAACGAGAAGGAGTCGCTCGTACTCGAACTCTTGTAACAACTCTCGGAGAGAAGCGATGCCTTGCGGATTGTGATCGCCCGAAAGGTAAACGCGCTTTTCTCGGAAGAAAAAACCTTCCATCCTGCAAGGCCAACGCACGTTCTGAAGCGATGAAATCAAACTGGAAAGATCGTAACCCAGGACCTGAAGAGTTCGGAGTGCGGTGCTCGTGTTCTCCACCGCGCGTTGACCCTGGAGGGCAAGGCGCGCTTCTCCCCATGGGGTTTCGATCATCCACGACGGTGCACCGTGATTTTTTTCAACTCGGGATCTCAAAGGCTGCGCCTCGTGCCAAGTCGCATCGACTTCCCTCTGCCTGGCCTCAACCTTGGACATGACTTCCGCAGGGAATGGAGAATGGATCACGAGGTTCCCGGACTCAACGATCCCTAACTTGTGCTCAGCAACCGAAGCCAAATCACCGCCGAGAATATCCCGGTGATCGAGACCGAGCGCGGTGATGACGCTCGCCTCGTGAGGAATGAGTCTCGTCGGATCCCACTTCCCCCCGACTCCGACTTCGATCATGGCTCGCTTCACGTGTTGGCGAACTCTTCCACCGAAGAACACCTCCGCCATCATCAACGTGAGAGATTCAAAATGACTTAAACAAAACTCAGTTACGATCGGTTCCACGAGCCGAAAAGCTTCAACAAACTCATCGTCGCTTAGATCGTTCCCCCAAGAACGAATACGTTCCGTCGTTCGCATCATATGCGGCGAGGTGTAAAGTCCAACGGCAGGATCAACCGTTAGCAGAAGTGTTTCGAGAGTTTTCGCAACGCTGCCTTTCCCGTTGGTGCCGGCAATAAGGATGATCCCGCGGCCTTGCTCGGGTAGACTCACCTCCAGCTCGCGAAACGCTTTTGCGAAATTCTCAAAACTCTCTTTCCTAGCCGGAAGATCGCGGACTCGCTCGATTCTCGAAACGATTTCTTCGTAAAGACTCACCGACGATACTCCCGACTCTAGCTCGCGCCTAGCATCTTAAAACGGTGGCCGATTGTCTAGGCTGGCGACGCCTTCGCTGGTCTTAGGGCGCGATCGGCCATCCTCCTGGCAAACCGGTCTTCCGTGAAGGGAGGCCCATCATCGAAAATGGGAGGAGTATGACAACGTCACTTCGAAAAGCAATTTGCGGATCGGCCCTCGCGCTCTTCTTTGGTTTTCTACAAGAAGTGCAGGCCGCACCCCTTCACGTGATGCTGGATCCAGGCCATGGCGGCGCGGATGCCGGGGCTTCCCGCGGAGCCTTAAAGGAAAGCGTGATCGCACTCAAAGTCGCGCAGCAAGTGTCTGAGCTCTTGAAAAAAGATGCTCGCTTCAAAGTATCAATGACTCGCGTGACGGATCGGAAAGTTTCGCTCTCGCGCCGAACGCGCCTTGCCGAAGACTTCAAGGCCGATCTTTTTGTCAGCATTCACCTCAACTCTTCGCCCGACCCGCGAGTCCGCGGAACCGAAATTTATTTTCAGAACCAGCTTCCCGCTGATGAAGAAGCGCTGTTTTTGGTTGGTCGCGAACACGAACATGAATCCGCTGACGAAGCTGAAGAAGGTTCGTCTAAAACTCCTTCAAAGAGCGAACCTCTCTCGACTCGCACCGATTTGAAAAGAATCCTCGAGGATCTCGACCGCAATCACCGGATCCAAACTTCAAGCGAGCTTGGAAAAACGCTCCTAGGTGCGTGGCTGGAAGCTCAGCTCGGCCATAAAGCGGGAACGCGCTCGATCCGTCAGGCGCCGTTTCACGTTGTCTCCAACATCAATATTCCATCTGTTCTCGTGGAATTAGGTTACGTCAGCAATCCGCAAGAGGGCGCACGTCTCGCCAGCGCCGACCACCAAAAGGAACTCGCCCGCGCCCTTTATGAGGGACTGGTAAAGTTCAAAGAAACGGTGGACAACGACCAAGCAGAAAACCTAAAGTCCCAGTCCTTAGCCGTTCCGCAAAAGTAATCGGACAATCCAGTTACACCCGCTTGGGTCGCGTCTCGTCTTTTTCCCTCCTGAGAAATCGGAGAAAAGAGTGCACGCGAAACTTGCCGCGCCGGCTTTGAGCTTGGAGTTTCAATGCGCATCGACGGTCGTACGATCGAACAAATCCGCCAAACAAAGATCACTCCCCACATCACGCGCTATGCTGAAGGCAGCGCGATGATCGAGATGGGCGGAACGCAAGTTCTCTGCACCGCTTCCGTCGACACGACTGTGCCCAAGTGGCTCAAAGATTCCGATAAAGGTTGGGTCACTGCCGAATACGGCATGCTCCCCCGCTCTACGCACACGCGCATCTCGCGCGAGAAAGCCACATCGAGCGGCCGCTCCCAAGAAATCTCGCGATTGATTGCACGCAGCTTGCGCGCAGCCGTTGATCTAAAACTTCTCTCGGAAAAACAAATCACCGTCGACTGCGA
>SYLX01000238.1 GCA_005808505.1 Bdellovibrionales bacterium
CGCCATCGGCTCTTCGATCAAATAGACTTCGCGTGCTCCTGCAGAAACCGCCGCTTCTTTTACGGCGCGTTTCTCCACCTGCGTGATTCCGTAAGGAACGCAGATGATGATGCGAGGACGGATGAAAGATTTTTTGTGACCAGTGGACTTCGAAATGAAGTACTTGAGCATCGAGCCCGTGACTTCGAAGTCTGCGATAACGCCGTCTTTGATGGGGCGAATCGCAACGATGGAGCCGGGCGTTCGACCCAACATCTCTTTCGCTTCCTTACCGACGGCGAGAACTCGGTTCTGCATGCCGCGATAATTTTTTTGAACGGCAACGACAGACGGCTCATCGAGAATAATGCCGCGACCTTTTGCATAGACGAGAGTATTGGCCGTGCCGAGGTCGATGGCGATGTCGTTGGAGAAGTAATCAGAGATCTTGCGCGTGAAATCCATTAAGACGCTCTCTTCGGCGCTCTCGTTTCGTAGCGGCCGACGTTTACTACAGGGTTAGATCTTAAGAGTTCGCTCTCAGTTCGTGTCACTCGAGTGAGCTTGGCATCGTTCCCAAGTGTAGAATATTTCGAAAATTTTAGGCCACCCACAAAACGAGAGTCAATCCATCATGTTACGGTCTTTAGCCTGCCACCTAGAATCTGCTGAGAGCCTCCAGTAAAACCAAACTGTGCGGCGGCGTTCAAAATTCGGTTTATCCGTTGCCATTTCTTGGTTTCGTAGATGACCATAGGTCCTCGAATGAGCGCCGAAGATGCTTTCCAAACACTGAAATCTTTCTTCGAAAGCCGCCAAGCGGCTCGACAAGCCCTTTCCACGATCAAAGAAGGCGTGGAGATTGGAATTGTGATCGGGGATCAAGTCGAGTGCGCCCTTTTCCGTAATGGCGAACAGCCCGTTGTCGAAGCGCGCCCTGCGCAAAATCCTGATGTAGTCTTCCATATTCGTCCTGAAAGCGTTTATGTGCTAAGCGGCAGGACCAAAGACGAGATCGGCGACATCGGTGTAAACATCATGAAAGAAGTGTTGGCCGGGAATATTCAGATCCGCGTCCCCGGTCGCTTAATGAATCTTTTGAATCGCGGCTACCTAGATATGCTCCGCCAGGGCGGAGCACCTGTGACAGCTTTTCTCGCTCGACACGGACTGACAAACATCACGAAGATCGTTGGCACCCTTAAACAGATGAAGCGTTGATTCCAAACTTTTGCTTCCAGCCGAGTTCGCGCTGGATATGAGCAAGTAAGGCAGCCTGTTCTTCTTGACGCCGCGAATCGCTCCATCCGAGTTCTCGTGCAAAAACTCGACTGAGAAGCCCAACGTAACTCAAACCATGATCGGCACGCGCTAAAAAGAGTGGAGATCGGCGCACGTAGAAGTCGATCAGATTCAAACACATCGTATGGCGAATGGCGTGACGAGCTTCGAGCGTCCAGAGTCTTTCGTCTGATGATTCTCCGATTGCTTGTGGCAATCGCTCTCCGTCTTCCAGAATCTTGAGCGCTTCGCCCGCGTGTCGGGAGATGAGCATTTCAATGGCATTCAAGTTGAGATCAAACTGTCGCGCCCATTGATTCGCGAGGCGATAGCTCTCATCCATTTTTGTTTCGGTTGCGAGAGGGTTCAAAGCTCGCTTCGTGTCGTTGCGGCCAAAGCGGACTTGCGATTCAAGATCGAACGACTCAAGCGCGGCTTCAACGCTTTGTTGGGCCATCAAACGATAGGTCGTGTACTTCCCGCCCGCAACGAACGTCACGTTGCGTGGATCTTTGATGATGACATGCTCTCGCGATGTTTTTGATTCAGTTTCCGCCCCATCATCGACGAGAGGTCGCACGCCGGCGTAGCTAGCAAGAATGTCGCTCGCCTGGAGTTTCGCACCAGGGAAGTATTCTGCGGCAACTCCCAAGAGATAGTGCACATCGTTTTCGTTCACGTTCACATCGTAGGGATCACCTGAGAAATCTGTGTCGGTTGTTCCGATCACGATCATTTCGTGACGAGGAATTCCAAACACGATCCGCTTGCCCGCCGCCATCACGATCGCATCGCTTAACTGCAAACGCTTGCGATCGAATGTGAGGTGAATGCCTTTTGTTGGACGTAAGATTTTCTTCCACTGCCCCAACAGTTTTGATGCGACATCATCCGTCCATGGACCAACTGTGCTGACGACGTGTCGACCTTTGATCCGCAGCTTGCGGCCCGTTAACTTATCCGTGCAGCTGATGGCGGAAACTTTTCCATCTTTCATCTCGGCACCATCGGCCGAGACGTAGTTAATGCACGAGGCTCCTTGCCGAACGGCTGAGCGCAGAGTTTCGAGAACTAAACGATCATCATCCATATACGCGTCCGAGTATTCGTACGCGCCGCGAAGGTTCCGTCTTTGAAGAAGCGGAAGCTTTGCCACCGCTTCTTCAGCCGAGAGTCGATCGTGAAGCTCAGGAGCTTCGAACATCGACAGTGCATCGTAGAGCCACATCCCTAGGCCCATCTTGAACATCCCGACTCGATCTCCTTTATAGAGAGGCAAAACGAATCTGAGCGGATGTACTAAATGAGGTGCAATTTCAAAAAGCAAACGACGCTCGGAGAGCGCTTCGAACACGAGACCGAATTCAAGATTCTCTAAATAACGAATGCCACCGTGGATGAGCTTACTTGAGCGAGAGCTTGTGCCGATGGCGAAATCGCGTGCTTCAACGAGCGCGACTTTCATTCCGCGCGACGCTCCATCACGCGCTACGCCGGCTCCGGTAATCCCGCCGCCGATAACGATGAGATCAAAGTTTTCCGTTTCGAGATCTTTGAGAATCGCCTCGCGATCATTCTGCGAGAAAGTGTCTGAAGCTCGAGCTTGGGAAGCGTTAGCAGCCATCGGTCATCCCTTCGTCGTCTTGATTTCGGCAATTGCGTCACCCAAAGGCTTTGGTGACCACTTCGCGATCGCGCGCTCAAGACGATCTGCGTCTGCAAAGAGAACACGCTGAAGATGTTTTTCGCGCGCCACTCGAACGGCGACTTCCGCGAGACTTTCTTCGGTCGCGGCATCGCGTGCTTCGATATGTTCAACCCAAAGAGTTTGAGTTTGTCCGCGGAAAAACAAAAACGGTTGGGCCATGAAGAATCCGGCAACGGCTTTGTTCTCACGCGCGATGAAACACCAACCTATTTTTAAGTAGTGTTCGAGAGCTTCGCGGCGCCATTTGACTTCCCACGAGCGAAACATGCGTTCGTTTTCATCAGGAACTTGTTGAACGAGTCTTTGCTCAGCGAAGGTGAAGACTTCTTCGATGTCTTTTGGTCCGAGAACTTGGAAGTCGAGCGTCAAGGCCGGAGTCCTTTTCTTGAGGGCGCTGGAGTCATCGAGAGTCGATCGTCAGGATTGAGTGAGCTCGAACGAACCCCGCGAGAATGTTTGTCAAATCGGGAGAATTCCGGGAATACTCGCAAAATGATTTCAAAGAACCTTACTCCGGTCAACGAGTTCAGCCCTCAGCTCTGGGAACACCTTTCCGCAACGATCAAGAAAGCCGCAAGCGAAGCGCGTGGTCCGAAGATCGCGGCCTTCGATGCCGACGGCACTCTTTGGGATGCCGATGCGGGCGAGACATTCTTCGACTGGCAAATTCACAACTCAGGTCTTAGCGATATGCCGGCCGACCCTTGGCAGCACTATCACGACTTAAAGAAGATCAATCCCATCACCGCCTACGTCTGGCTTGCTCAGATCAATGCAGGTCATCCGCTTTCGCAGGTACGGGCTTGGGCAAAGCAGTGCTTTGCTGAGCAAAAAAATTGGCCGGTGTTTGAGTCTCAGAAAAAACTTTTTGCACTCCTTCGTTCACTAGATTTTGAAATCTACGTGGTCACGGCTTCGATCAAATGGGCGGTTGAGCCGGTAGCGGGACTTTTCGGTGTCGACTTTGACCACGTTCTGGGAATCACGACGAAGATTGAAGACGGAAAAGTGGGAATGGAAGCTGTTCTCCCCATCACGTGGAGACAAGGCAAAGCAGAAGGACTTCTCGCAGCTACGGGAGGCATTCGTCCGATTCTTGGGTGTGGAAACACCTACGGTGATACGGCTTTGATCGAAACCGCAACCCACGTGCAGCTTGCGCTGACGACGCAAAATCAACCTGGCGGATTGTTCGAGGAAGAATCGAAGCTAGCGGTTGAAGCCGACCGTCGCGGCTGGCTTCGTCATAAATTCCGCGAATAAGTTTTAGCGCTGGTTCTAAAACTAGGGAGCCCGCCACCGCATTGAGCGCGGTGGCTTTCGCCTTATCCCCGGCGACCGATGATCGACTCGAGATCGTGAACCTCTTTCGGGCAGCTGGCCGTGAGGTTTTCACAACCCGATGGAGTCACGATCACGTTATCTTCGATACGAATCCCGATGCCGCGAAGCTCAGCGGGAGCATTCATGTCATCCGCAGGGATGTAGAGCCCTGGCTCGATCGTGAACGCCATGCCTGGCTCAAGCAATCTTGGCTCTCCGTTGACAATCGACATTCCTGCATCGTGAACGTCCATCCCCAACCAGTGACCGACTCCGTGTGGGTAATAACGTTTGAAGGCCTGTGAATCGATGAGGCTCTGGCGCGAGCCTTCGAGCAGTTTTAGATCGATCATGATGTCCGTAAGCGCGTCCACGGTCACTTCTTGGAGAGAACGGAACGGAATGCCTGGCTTGATTCGCGCGATCAGATCTTTTTGTAGCGCAAGGAGCGGATCGTAAACTTTCCGTTGGGCTGGCGTGAACTTCCCGTTGATGGGGAACGTGCGTGTGATATCGCCCGTGTACATCTGGTACTCAGCACCGGCGTCGATCAAGAGGAGATCGCCGTCTTTGCACGGTTGATCATTGAAGACGTAATGCAAAGTTGTCGCGTTCGCACCAGCCGCAACGATGGAGTTGTAGCCTTCGCGATCAGCGTTTTGCATATAGAAGCTACCGAGCAAGACCCCTTGCACCTGGCGCTCCGTGACTCCCGGTTTGGTGAAGCGCATCGCTTCGATGTGCGCATTCGATGAAATTTCGCACGCTTTGCGCATGACGCCGACATCGTAGAGCGATTTGAAGAGGCGCTGCTCACCGATCAATTCCCAAGCGTCGTGAACGGGCAAGTGCCCCCGACCCGAGCGACCGACGAGGACGCGAACTTCCGACAAAATGTTGAGCATCTTCGCATCAAAATCGCGATCGATGTTCCAACGGTAATAGACGCGATCGCACGGGCGAAGAAGCTCGCCGATCATCTTATCAAATTCAGAGATCAGATAAGTCTTGTCGACTCCGAACTGCGTCTGGGTAGCTTCGGGTCCGTAGCGGAAGCCATCCCAAGTCTCGCGCATGACGTCTTTAGGTCGCACGAAGAGAATAGTCTCCGGCGTTTGCCCAGGCCGAAAAACGAAAACGCTCTCAGGCTCTTCAAAACCGGTGAGGTAGAAGAAGTTGCTGTCTTGACGATAAGGATAGTGAACGTCGTTGTTTCGGATGTATTCAGGATGTGAGGCGAGAACGAGAGCTCCACCCTTCATACGGGCTGCAAGCGACTCACGACGTTCTTTGAAGACACTCATGTCATAAATCGGACGGCGCATTCCTATCCCTTTCGTCAGGCCCTTCTTATAGGCCCTTCGTCTCAGAATCCGTATTGCGAAACCATTTTGTTCACGACGTCGGCAGCAGACTTCGCACCGGCATCCATCAAAGCGCGACGACCACCGAAATCCGTAATCGGATGACCAGAGGTATTCACGTTGATCACGAAGTGAACGCTAGGAGATTTCGCGCGAAGCATCTCGCGGCGAATCTCGCTCCATAACAGGTTATCAGAGCTGAGTTCCGAAGCCATACGCGAAGAGAGAATTTCTCCCTGGCCCAGGACGTTTACCAAGACGATGAGGTTAGCTCCGCGGGCACGAAGGTGTGCTGCTGCTTCCTCAACCGAGAAAGGAGCAGCAAAAACTCCACCATTGTCCGTAAAGAACGGCGGATACGGAAGGCAGGCACGCATGGCATCCTTGTACGGACCTTTGCTCATCCAACCAAACCGATCTTGTTTTGACCAAAATGCCGGACAACCAAACTCCACTTTGGAACGTTCAATCGACGTATTGCCGAAGGTTGAATCGATGAAGCCTTGCATGACGCCGATCGATTCGGGTTTTAAGCGCGAAGAAAGAAATCCGCCTTCGTTCGGAAGATCGCTTTCTTTGAGTTTGAACGCCTTCCATTCCGCATCGTTGACTTGGCCTTGTTGAGCATAAAGGCCGCCGATCAAGGCTCCCCACTCAAGACCCGTGATCGCGTGAATCGGAATGCGGGCGCGAGCAAACTCGCGCAGTGCGCCGATGTGAGCGTAGGCTTTCAAGCTTCCGGGCCCGAGGATCACTCCCACTTTCGGAAGTTCTTTGTTCAAGAATGTTGGTGGAGCCGGTTGAGCCGGCGGCTGCGGCGGCGTTGCGGGAACAGGAACCGCAACAGTCGGCGGTGGAGCTGGTTGCGCCTGCGGAGGATCAGCCGGTCGTCCGCTCTTACCGGTCGGAGGCAAATCACGTCTTGTCTTGAGCGTGTCACACGCGGGAAGCGCGAAAGCGAGAAGAAGCAGAACCACCGAGAACCAGTTGCGCTGGCCGGGCATAGACGAAAAACTCGCGGTTTCCATCGGAACCTTCGATTGGGCTTTCAAAATAATCCTCCACCGTCATTCCGCAAGCGCCGCACGCTTGACGAATTTTCTCTTCGACGTCGCGGTAAAGAAGGGCGTCTTTGACGATGCCGTTTTTACCTAGTCCTTCGCGACCGACCTCGAACTGCGGTTTTACGAGCGCAAGCAATGGCGCTGACTCTTTTAAATACTGGATCGCCTCGGGAAGAACAAGCGTGAGCGAGATGAAGGAGACATCAATCACGCAAAGGTCATACTTCGACCCGTTATTGAGCGCGATGAGAGGAACTTGCGAGAGGTCCCGAGCGTTGATGCCTTCAAGAAGCTGAACTCGGGGATCCTTCTTCAACTTTGTCGCAAGCTGATCGTGACCTACATCAAGGCCCACGACCGAAGATGCTCCTGATTGAAGAAGACATTCAGTGAAGCCACCCGTAGAGATGCCAATATCGAGTGCATGAAAGCCTCGCACATCGAGTTCAACCTTCTCTAAAGCGCCTTTCATTTTAAGGCCACCTCGAGAGACGAACTTCACGTCTTCAGGATCTTGATCGATGTGAATTTTTGCGCCGAACTCAATTTTGACGCTCGGTTTGCTAACGACACGTTTTTTCCCATCGGGACCGATGAGAAAAACTTTGCCTCTCACGATGAGTTCCTGCGCCTGGTTGCGCGAAGGTACGAAACCTTTTTCGACGAGGTAGACGTCGGCGCGCATAACTTCTCTCGTTAGAGTTCGCGGTCGCGGTTGTAACGGGCGATGGCGCGAAGTGGATCGGCCGATGCGGGCCAATCACGAAGCGCCGCCAAACAAGTGTTGGTGAGTTCGTTCAAGAACTCGCGCGTTTTTTCAACACCGAGCAAAGCGGGATAACTCCCCGGCTCTGGCTTTTCAGGATCGTAATCGAGAAGATCATCAGAGACTTGGAACGCTAAACCCAGATTGTCGGCGAAAACAGAGATCTGCGCGAGCTTTTCCTCGCTAGCGCGGCAGTAGATTGCGGCACCTACGCCACTGACGCGAATCAAAGCACCTGTTTTCATCCGGTGCATGATGCGCAGCTCATCGAGCGTGATCGACTCTTTCTTTGATCCCATGTCGATCGCTTGACCGCCTACCATGCCGTGGAGACCTGCCGCACGCGCAACTTCGGATACTAAGCGAATCGCAATCGCGGGTTCCCACGAACATTGATCCGCGATGATCTGGAACGCCTCGGTGAGGAGAGCGTCTCCTGCCAGGATCGCCGTGGCTTCACCGTAGACTTTATGGTTCGTGGGTTTTCCTCGGCGCATGTCATCGTCGTCCATCGCCGGAAGATCGTCATGGATCAAAGAGTAAGTATGAATGCACTCCACGGCTGCAGCTAGCGGCAAAACGCGCTCGGATGCATGCCCCAGAGCTTCGGCAGTTAACATCGCAAGCACGGGGCGGAACCGTTTGCTCCCCTCTTGCAGAAGCGAGTAGCGAAGAGATTCTTGAAGCCGACGGTGATGAGGGAGCATTTCTTTGCGATCTTCGAAGTAGCGATCGAGGAACGTCGTTAACAACGAAACGCGGGCGCGAGACATTTGCTCCAAGCTGAAATCCACCACCACCGACATTCGTTTACCCTTCTTGCGCGACGAAGTCGCTAGTTACGGCGTTGCCATCGTCATCGATGCCGAGAAGAAGCTTCACTTTTTGCTCAGCTTCCGAAAGCTGGGTGTTGCATTCGCGCGAGAGTTTTACGCCCTCTTCAAAGAGTTTCAGCGAATCCTCGAGCGAGAGCTCGCCGGTTTCCATTTTTTCAACGATCTCTTCCAATCGGTTCAGTCTTTTCTCGAAATCCATTCTCTTCCTCGTTTTAACTATCTTTTGTTTTCAACTTTTTCGACGCGCGCCTCGATCTTGCCTTTGCACATCCGCACGGTGATTGAATCACCAGGCTTGAGACTTTCGGCATCGGTAACGATCTTCTCGCCGGAGACAACCATCGAGTAGCCGCGGTCTAGAACCTTGAGTGGGCTCAAGCTATCCATCACCGCCATTTGAAGCTCTAGGCGTTCGCGCTTACGCACGAGCGCGTTGCGTACCCCTGTCTTTAATCTTTGTACGAAGCTGTTGACCGCTTGGCCGTGCTTCGCGATGCGTGGCAAAGGTGTCCCGAGCTTCTGCTGGAGAAGTTCGATCTCTAACTGCTTATTCCGGAAGTAGCGCGCCGATGCCTGTTCGAGTCTTTGCAGAAGCTCATCGCATCTCATCGAAGCGTCTTGGATCTTGCGTTGCGGATCGACGAGACGTTTTGCAAGCGAGTTGCTCACTTGCTTGTAACCATTCAGGGCCGCGAGTACGCGGAACCGAAGCGCACGGCTTAAGTTGTTGATGCGATCTTGAAGATCGGCCGCGTTTTTCACCACGAGTTCGGCTGCCGCCGAAGGTGTCGGAGCGCGAAGATCCGCAACAAAATCGGCAATCGTGAAATCGACTTCGTGACCAACGGCTGAAATGACCGGTACGCGAGCTCCGGCGATTGCGCGAGCTACGCGCTCATCGTTGAAGGCCCAAAGATCTTCGATCGAGCCTCCACCGCGTCCAACGATCATGACGTCGGCATCTTCAAGCCGGTTCGCGAGCTGAATCGCCGAAACGATTTCGCCCGGAGCTTGATCGCCTTGCACTTTACAAGGGATCACCGTAATGCGTGCACCTTTGAAGCGACGACTAAGAACATTGAGCATATCGCGAATCGCAGCACCCGTTGGCGACGTTACGATTACGATATGTCTTGGAAGCGCCGGCAGAGGTCGTTTGCGGGCTTCATCAAAGAGGCCTTCTTTTTGAAGTTTCGCTTTGAGCTGCTCGTAAGCTTTTTGAAGAGCCCCGGCACCGACGGGCTCCATGAGTTCACAAAAAATTTGGTAATTCCCGCGGGGCTCATAAACGGTGATCTTACCGCGAACTAGGACTTCCATCCCGTCTTCCGGTCGGAACTTCAACTGCGAGTTGAAACCGCGGAACATGACAGCGTTGATCTGCGCACGGGCATCTTTGAGGCTAAAGTAAAAATGACCCGAAGTGTGCGCTTTGAAATTTGAGATCTCCGCCTTCAACCACAGAAGAGGGAAACGGCCTTCCAAAATTTCGCGGATGTACTTGTTCAGTTCCGAAACCGTGAGAACTTCTGGCTCAGGCTCTTTTGCGGGATCTTCGAGCTCTTCTTCAAAATCGAGATCAGGCTCCAGCTCGCGTTTAGCTTTGTAGTCGCTCCGCTTACTCTGAACGACGGAAGAGTCCGTTTCGGCTGCTGAGGGCGAGCTGCTCGCCCGCGCTTTCACCGCACGCTCAAGAGCCGCGATCGCTTTCTCCGCAGGCTTGGCGACGATGACTTGTGTGGTGGTCGTCGCTTTCGCTTCGATCTTCGTCTCGCCGACTTGAACTTCGGTTTCGCCCGAAGTCATTTTCGCGACGCCGATCGTTTCTTGAGGATTAGCGGGATCCGACTTCTTTTCGAATTCGAGCTTCGACCAATCTTTTTTTGAATAGCTGACGGTCTCGTCAGCTGTTTTCTCTGCCGAGGCTTTCGCGCTTTTCGATGCGCGCTTAGCGCGAGTCTTTTTCGCTTTGGGAGCTTCTTGCTCCGCGGGGGCTGAAGCGTCGCTCTCCTTCGAGGCGGCGTCTGCAGCAGCGTCTTCAGCCGTACTGTTAGTACCGTCGCCGTCAGCAAGATTTAGGATTTGTTCCCAGCTCAATTGGTCTTTCGACATTCCCGGCAAGGTACCCCCCGGGCCGAGACTCCGTCAAGCGAGCCAGAGATTCTGAAGGATCCATGCGGCCCCAACGAAGAGGCATGTAAAGGCGAGTCCACGGTGCGCACGCCACTGGGCGACCATTGCGGCCGGAAGCCGCTCATCGGCGATCCGGCCGAGCGCGCTAGAACTCAAAGCGAGCGACACGATCGCTCCGTAGAAGAAACAAACATAAGGGAAAATTGCGTCGAGTTGTTGGATCGTCATCGGCCAGCCCATCACTAGATCTTTTCGGCCTTTTCTCCAGGGCTCTGCACGCGACTTTCAGAGAGATCAAGCGAAAAATCGCGTCGAGATTTGCCAGGAGATTTGCAAGGGAATTTTCCTGTCGAGACCGCACCTGGAAGAGATTTTCGATCCACGAATCTTTGATCCAGCCTTTTGCACGTCTCAGTCTGTTTCCTGGCTGCATTCCCCGGCTGCGATTTTGAGATTTCCCGCACGATAGGCAACTTTCGTCGATTGCGGCGCTAGGACGGCTCTGCTATTCTGACTCTGGGTTTCCGTGGCAAAAGCTCAGATAAAAGAAACCCTACAAGTTGTAGAGATAGAGGGACTGTCCCTGACGATGGTGAGCAAGCTCAGCCTTCGGGAACTGAGAAGCCTAAAGTCGTTATATGGTTACCCACCTTAAATAACATGGGTTTCTCTATCTGTTAGCGCCACGAAACCTTTTCTTTGAATCCGGTACCCCGCGTGCTCTTTGGAGTTCGCGGGGTTTTTTGTTTTGGAGCTTTTTTCTTCTGCGCCGAGCGCGCATCCGAAATCTTCGACGCAATCCAGAGTTCGACCTGCGTCCAGCTCCCTTAGCGAGAGCTGGTCTTTGAGAGCTGTTTCACTTTGATACAATAGTTTTTGTTCCCGCTTGGATCCGCCGAAAAGTGAGACGAGCGATAAGGCGCGGTGCCGAGATTTGGCACCGGCGTTGCTACTTTCGTTATGCATAGGAGCCAAATCCAATGAAGTCCAAAGAGCTGTTCACAACTCGATCAGTTGTCGCTCAACTTCTTTTCGCTGCTTCCCTTTTCACGGTAGGCGCGGCGGAGGCGCAGCAGCAGCCGACCTTCCCTGGCTTTTACCCGAAGAGTTCAACATGTGAAGCGTCTCGAGATAAAATCAGCAAAGCAGTCGAGCAATTCAATGACGCTTGCGGTTTCAACGAGGATTGCATTAAGAGCGCACTCGATTGCGGACCTAACGGTAGCATTGGAAAACAGATTCTCGAATCTGATGGCACTGACGAAGATCATTGCTCGACGGTAGCTCAGGCTTGCCCGGAACTTCTCCCTGGCGGAAAAGAAGCCACGGCTGAACGCCGGTTGACTCGTCAAGAACGCAAAGAGCTTGAGAAAGAACGCCTTGATCTTCAGAAGCAACAGCAAGAACAGATGAAGCAGCAGATGGAAGAAGCCAACAAGATGCAAGAAGATGCAGATAAAGCTGCTGAAGACTATCGCAAGACGAAGAAGGAAGCTTCAGAAAAGCTTCAAGAGACTCTAAGTAAGATCAATACAGAGAAAGCGAACGCAGTAAAACAGGCGCAGAAAGA
Organism: Bdellovibrionales bacterium; assembly: GCA_005808505.1. Lineage (GTDB taxonomy): Bacteria > Bdellovibrionota > Bdellovibrionia > Bdellovibrionales > JAMPXM01 > SYLX01. The sequence goes on from SYLX01000238.1 coordinate 12,025, forward strand.
ATACGATGAGATCGACAAGCAGTACATTCAGCTCAGAAACGAGCTTCGTCGAATAGCGAGCAAGATTTCCAACACGGAATTCCGTATGGGCGTTGAATGTCGTGCAGGCGCTGACAGTGTTGCGCGAGAATCAGAAAAACAGCTCGATGAGCGTCTCAAAGCGGAAGCAGCGACGATCCAGAACATTCAGTTCGCTCGCGCGGCTTACCGTCGCAAGCAACTGCTTCAGAAAAAACGCGCCAAAATCATCAACATGTACAACCAGTTCCTCTCGAAGTGTCAGCGTGGAGAAGTTGATCCAGGTCGAGGAATCAAAATCGAACTCGATCAGTTGAAAAGCCAAAACCACGATGACACCGCAACCGCAAACGACCAAGCGGCTCGCCTAGAAAAGCTACGCCTGCAGATCAACCAGCAAATGGCTGAGCTCGAAAAACAGCTGAACGAGCAGCAACAGCAGGCCGTTAAGTCGAACCAGGAAGAAATTCAAGAAGCTGAGCTGATGTACCAACAAAAACAACAGCGCCTTCAACAGCGTCAAATGCAGAGCGCGATGCAGTCGATGCAAGCTAATCAGCTACAAGCAAAACAGGCTGAGAACTTGAATTCACGAATGGACGATGCAAAAGGTGAAGATGCTCTAGCAAGCGCCCGAGCGAAATGCTCAAAGCTCCCTGATGAAGTTTCAAAACAGAGGGTCGCGAATAACAAGTCCGTTTCTGGCGCAATCATGAACGTGCAGAGCGCGTGTTCGAACATTTCATGCGGCTCAAGCCAGCAAGACAAAGAGATCGAAGGTTTCATTAGAGGGCAGTGCAATGCGTTTTACTCAGCCCACCAACCCAAATTCAAGAAGGCTGGAAAGAGCGTACCTGGTTACTCCGCAGCTGGTGGCGGCCGTGGAGGCAATGGCCGTTCTGGCGGCGGATCAATCAACGGCGCTGCGGGTATTAAGTAATCTCCCTCTTCCCTCACCTGGCCGTACGTCCGGTACGGCCTAGCGCCCGACTAGTTCGATAAACATACACACAACCTAACTTGAACCCCTCCTGAGCGCGGACTAAGATAGCAGAACCAGGAATATTTTTTGCGACGCTGCGCCTTTTCAAGGCATCTGCTGAAGGTATCTGGCGGTCCGCAACTTTAGGTTCTGCATCTTGGCTCATGGAGGCCTGTTCGCTTATGAAGCTCGGAAAAATCCTCGCCGCTCTCGTTGCCCTCACGATCTTGGGCTCCGTCGCGGTTGGCGCCGTTCTCTTCTCGTTCAATAGTTCTCTTCCGACGATGATCAAGGTGGAAGACTACGAACCTCTTCTCGTGACCGAAGTCTATGCGCGCGGCGGAGAAAAAATCGGCGAGTACTACCGCGAAAATCGCAAACTCATTCCGGCGGACAAAATTCCGCCGAAGTTGATCGAAGCGTTCCTCGCGGCCGAAGACGACAAGTTCTACGAACACAAAGGCGTTAACTACGTCGCGATCGTGCGCGCGATGCTCATCAACTTCACGAGCGGTGAAAAGCGCCAGGGTGCTTCGACGATCACGCAACAGGTGGCGCGCTCGCTCCTCCTCTCAAAAGAAAAGACCTATACGCGGAAGATCAAAGAAATCCTGCTCGCGCACAAGATGGAAGAGAACTTAAGCAAGCAAGACATCTTGTACCTCTACCTCAACCAAATCTATTTTGGTGAAGGTGCTTACGGTGTTGGTGCTGCAGCGGATACTTACTTCCGCAAGCCTGTCGACAAACTCACGATCGCGGAGATGGCGCTTCTCGCGGGTCTTCCTAAAGCTCCGTCGGAGTACCAACCGACTTCCAATCCTTTCCGCGCAAAGCAACGTCAGAACTACGTGCTCGAGCGGATGGAAGCCGTTGGTTTCATCACGCCCGAAGAAAGACAAAAAGCTCAGCAAGAACTCGTCACCGTCTACATGGACAAAGACTATAAACAGGTGGCGCCCTACTTCATCGAATCGCTTCGTCAGCTTCTCGTGCAGCAGCTTGGTGAAAAAGCAGTTCTCGACGAAGGCTTGAAAGTCCACACGAGCATCGACTTCAAAGCTCAAGCCGAGGCTACGGCTAACGTTCAAGCGGGCCTTCGTGAAGTGGATAAACGCCAAGGTTTCCGTGGTCCGATCAAAAATCTGGCCGCACAAGCGGATCAAGAAAAGTTCCTTCTCGATACGCGGAAGAAACTCAAAACCGTGAAAGCTCCGGTTCGGATCATCAAGCCCGACGGCAACACGATCCAAGAAGGCCCCCTCGAAATCTTTCATCGTCGCGATCCCAAGGGCGCGATCATTACGAACATCCCCGACTACATCACAAAGGGCCAGATCGTTGAGGGCGTCGTAATTAGAATCGACGATGCACTTGGACTTGCCAGTGTGCGCTTCGCTGACGGCATTGGGTTAATGGATGTTGGCGACATGGGTTGGGCTCGTAAGCCCGATTCAAACGTGAATTACGACTACGCTCCCCGCCTCACGAAAATCTCGGCAGCTCTTAAAGTCGGCGATGTCGTCGAGTTGAAGATTGCGGGTGAGAAGTATGTTCCCACGCAACGACTCCTCAAAGAGATTGCCGATCGTAAAAAGAAAGCCCCGATCGCATCGGCTGCGGCTGGGACGATCAACTACGATGAGTTCGCTTATGTTCAACTCGAACAGCGCCCGATTGTCGAAGGGGCTCTCATCTCGTTTGATCAAAAAACTCAAGACGTGATCGCGATGGTCGGTGGATACGAGTGGATCCACAAGAAAAACGAGTTCAACCGCACGATCCAAGCCAAGCGCCAAACGGGCTCGTCGTTCAAAACGATCGTTTACGCAGCGGCGTTGGATAAGGGATACTCTCCCGCAACTCCCATCCAAGATGCTCCCGTCGTTTTCGAAACGAAGAGCGAAGCCGAAGAAGGTCAAGAAGAAGACGTCAAACTCTGGAAGCCCCACAACCACGAACAGAAGTTTGCGGGCGACATCTTGTTCCGCACGGCACTTGTTCGCTCGCTGAACATTCCGACCGTAAAAATTCTTGAAGCGATCGGTGTTCCCTGGGCGATGGAATACGCTCGTCGCCTCGGCGTCTTTAGCCCGCTCAACCCGGATCTCTCGCTGGGTCTTGGTTCAAGCTCGCTGACTCTTTACGAGATGACGAAAGTGTTCTCGCACTTCGGTCGCCTCGGGCAGCGCATTCGTCCGATCATTGTCCACAAAGTTCTCAACAAAGAAGGTAAGCCACTCCTTGCTGACATCAGCTTGGATAAGCGCTTCGAAAAAGAGATCACGGAAGTCGAAACTCAAGTCGAAGAAAAGCGAAAGCTTTATCTCGATCAACTCGCGGCTCAAAACGCAGCCGGAATCCAACCGGCGGCGGCAACGGGTGATGCTCCCGAGGGAGCTCCGAAACCGAAAGGTCCGCAGCTTTACTTCTCGGATTCAAATCAGCTGATCAGCCCCCAAACGGCTTACGTGATGACGACGCTTCTCTCTGCCGTCGTTAACGAAGGTACGGGTGGGAAAGCCCGTGCGCTCGGTCGTCCCGTTGCCGGCAAAACTGGTACAACGAATGGCTATTTCGACGCTTGGTTTGTGGGTTACACCGCAAACGTCGCTACGGGCGTTTGGGTTGGCTTTGACGAGGAAAAAAGTCTCGGGCCCGGCGAAGTTGGCGGTCGCGCCGCGCTGCCGATTTGGGTCGACTTTATGTCGGCTGTGCACAAGGACCTGCCTGCGCAAGACTTCCCGGTTCCGCAAGGTATCGTTTTCGCCAACATCGACAACGAAACCGGCAAACTGGCTTCGTCCTCTTCGAGCAAAATCGTTCGGCAGGCCTTCGTACAAGGCACGGAACCCAGTTTGATTAGCACCGCACCGACCCGGGATGATGAAACTGAGTTTCTCAAAAAGGACATGACGGAGTAAAACATTGGAGCGAAGCTCTCCCTCTGGACCGGCCTTGGCTTCGCCTGCTGAAGCCAGCTGGGTCGGAATGGGGAGATTCGCTTGGCAAAGAACGGTAGCAACGGTTCCGAGAAAACGCCCAAAACCGCTAACGCAAAAAAGGCGATCGAACTTTGGGGCGTTAAGCAAAACAATCTCAAAAATATCGAAGTTCAAATTCCCCTCGGGTCCTTCACCGTCGTGTGTGGACCCAGCGGTTCGGGCAAAAGCTCCCTCGCATTTGAAACTCTTTACGCCGAAGGTCAGCGACGTTACATCGAGTCGCTTTCGAACTACGCTCGCCAGTTTTTAGGAAAAGCTCCGAAGCCCGACATCGAAGGCATTCGCAACATTCCTCCGGCCATCGCGATCGAGCAGAAGAACACCGTTAAGACGAGTCGCTCAACAGTTGGCACAACAACCGAAGTCATCGATTACTTGCGCCTTCTTTTTGAGAAGGCAGGTACGACCTTCTGCCCGACTTATAACTTTAAAATCGAACGTGAGTCGGTGACCGATGCCTCTCGCAAAACACTCGAGCAGTTCGGCGGACAAAGAGGTTACATCCTCGCACCCGTTTACAAGTCTTTGCGCGTGGCCCAAGGGGCGAAGCTTCACCCTCTTCTCGTGAAAGAAGGATTTCTTCGGATCTATGTTCCTTCGGGAGCCAAGTTCGAAGGCGCGAAAGCCGAAAAAGCCGCGAAAAAGAAAACGGCTGCTCGTCGCAAAGCGGTCGATCAAGAGAAGGCAGCCGGCAACGGCGTTTTGCCGTCGGTTGGCTATCCTCCTTGCCGCCCCCCCGAGGGTGGACGCGAGATCGGGAAAATCATCGATCTCAAACCGGGTGCGGCGAGCGCAAAAGACATCCCGACGGATGACTTCTATATTGTGATCGACCGAATGGCCTTCAATGCGGAAGACGAAGGGCGCCTTGGCGATTCTCTAGGCCAAGCCTATGCGGCATCGTTGAAGTTCAATCAAGGCATCGGTGGTGGTCGCGCGAATGTCGTCACAACCGAAGGTAAAGAGCTCTGCTTCAGTGAGGAAAATTCTTGCGCGGTCTGTGGTTTCACTTTCCCGCCGGTTACGTCGCAGCTCTTTTCGTTCAACAACCCAGTAGGTGCGTGCGCAACTTGTAACGGCTTCGGGAACATCCTGACTCTCGACGAAAAGAAGATCGTTCCGAATCCTCATTTGTCGATCGCAGAGGGCGCTCTTCATCCTTTCACGATGCCGAGTGCTTCAAGTGATAAGAAGCTTCTCTTAAGCTACTGCAAAAAAACCGGAGTCAATATCAACATCCCGTGGAAAGAGATCCCGAAAGCGGATCGCGACCGCGTTTGGAACGGTGACGACAACTTCTTCGGCGTCGTCGGACTTTTCGATTATCTCGAAACGAAGAAGTACAAGATGCACGTCCGCGTCTTTCTTTCGCGTTATAAAAGTCCGTTTACCTGTGCGACATGCAAAGGTTCACGTCTGAAGCCGGAATCTGAATACGTTCGCGTCGGTGGCTACACGATCGGTCAGCTCTCGGGTATGACAATCGGTCAACTGCACGAAGCGATGGTCAAACTGGAACTCACCGAAGCGCAGGAAGAAATGGCAGGAGAAATCCTCATGCAGATCCGCGCGCGTCTTAAGTTTTTGAACGATGTAGGCGTTGAATATCTCACAATGGATCGCCCTACTCGCACTCTCTCTGGTGGTGAGTTCCAGCGTCTGAACTTGGCAAAGCAACTTGGCATGGGTTTGTCGCAAACTCTTTATGTGCTGGACGAACCGACGGTTGGACTCCATCCGCGCGATAACGATCGTTTGATCGAAATTCTCAAGCAGCTCAATCGCCTCGGCAACACGCTCGTTGTCGTAGAGCATGATCACGATGTCATCAAAAGCAGCTCGAACATCATCGAGATGGGCCCAGGCTCGGGTCACCTCGGTGGAGAAGTGATCTACTCTGGCGATACGGATAAGTTTTACGAATCTAGTAACTCGATTACCGTGCCCTTTCTGAAAGGGGCACGCGTTGAGGTCAACACCGAGCATCGCCCGGTCGAGATCAGTTCTTATCGCTACGCGATTGAATTGAAAGGCTGCACGGGTCACAACCTCAAAAATTTGGACGTGAGATTCCCCCTCAATCGTTTAGTCACGGTTACTGGCGTGAGTGGTTCGGGAAAATCGACTCTCGTGAGCCAGACACTTTATCCGGCCGTCGCTCAAGCGTTGAAAGTTGACCTAGTTCAGGGACAGCCGTTCGAGGAAATGACCGGCCTTGATTACATCAAGAGCGTTCTCTTCATTGACCAGAGCCCCATCGGGAAAACGGCTCGTTCGAATCCTGTCACGTACTTGAAAATCTACGATGCGATTCGCTCGATTCTTGCGGCAACGCCTGAATCGAAAGTTCGTGGCTACAACGCGGGAACTTTCAGCTTAAACGTCGACGGAGGTCGATGCCCTGTCTGCAAAGGTTTAGGCTTTGAGCTTATCGACATGATGTTCATGGATGACGTTCTTCTTACCTGCGACGCTTGCGACGGCAAAAAATTCCGCAGCGAGATTCTCGAGATCACCTACAAAGGCAAGAACATCCACGAGATCTTGAACATGACGGTATCGGAGGCAATGGAATTCTTCGTTGCTTATCCCAATATCCGCAAGCCGCTTTCATTTTTGAAGGAAGTCGGACTCGATTACATCCGCCTGGGGCAAAGCGCTTCAACTTTAAGCGGTGGTGAAAGCCAACGGTTGAAAATCGCGCGCGAGTTCATAGCGACTCAACAAAAGGCAACGCTTTACATCCTCGACGAACCGACAACGGGTCTGCATTTCCGCGAAGTCGAGATGTTGATGAAGGTTCTTTCAAAGCTCGTAGATGCGGGTGGAAGCGTGATCCTCATCGAGCACAACCTCGACGTGATCAGAGCTTCGGATTTCGTCATCGATATCGGTCCCGAAGCTGGAGCAAAGGGCGGTGAGATCGTCGCTCAGGGATCACCGGAAGACTTGATGAGGAATCCCCGCAGCTTGACAGGCCGCTACCTGAAAGCCTACACGGAACCTACGCAATCTACAGGCAAAGGGACTAAAGGCACTAAAGAGGAGCTTCGACCCTGATCCAATCGTTCCGGAGGCTTTGGCCTTATCTTCGTCCTTTTAAGCGCGACTTGATCGTGATGTTCCTGTTGGGTCTCGGTGTGACCGCCGTTGGCGGTCTCGTGCCGGTTTTGGTGCAAACTCTTCTCAACGTTTACAACCAAGAAGAGTTCCTGACCCTTCAGCGCTTTGTTCCTTCGTTCATTCAAGAGCGTTTTCCCCTCACGGGAGAAAACCGTCGCACGGTTGCGACTTGGCTGCCGCTCGCGTTTCCGCTTCTTTACCTGACGTTTGGTCTCTTCCGGTACCTGCACTACACGCTGCTCAATTACACGGCCGAGCGAATCATCGCGTCGATCCGTATGAACCTTGTGCGCAAGATCGTGCGTTTGAATCTGACTTACTACAGCACGCTTGAGCGCGGCTCTGGTGGTCTGATCAGTCGAGTCTTCAACGATACTCAGCTTTTGCAACAAGGCCTGAACTTCTACGCCGATCTCATTCGCGAGCCGATCCAGGCTTTTGTTTATCTCGGCTACATGATCTTTCTGGATTGGAAGCTCACGCTGTTTGCGCTGCTCTTCCTCCCCTTCTTCTTGATCGTCACGAAGCAAGTTAGCCGCAGCCTTCGCAAGTACGGGAACCTCGGGCGAGAGTCGATGGAAGACCTCACGGCCACTCTCAAGGAAACTGTTGATGGCGTTCGTGTCGTTCAGTCGTTCAACCTTGAAACGGAAATGGAAAGACGTTTCAGCACAACACTGAATCATTACCTCGATACCGCGAAGAAAATCGTTATGCGCGAACAAGCGGTCAGCCCCATCAACGAGTTTGTGATTTCTTTCCTCGTCATGGGTTTTGCGTTCTACAGCATCAACCAAGTTTTGAACTTCGGCGTCGATGGAACCGAGTTCATCGCATTCTTGATCACGGCGGGTCTGCTGCAGGCTCCGATTAAAAAGCTCCAAGATGCGGGCGTGAAGATCCAACAGTCGATCGTCGTCACCGAACGAGTGTTCTCGATTCTCGAGAGCAAAAGCCAAGTACCGGTTCCGGCGGAACCGCGACCTTTCCCCGAGAACTGGAAGACGATCGAATTCAAAGACGTGTCGTTCAATTACGGTGGCGAGATGGTTCTCAAGAACGTCAATCTTACGGTTCGTCGTGGCGAAGTCATCGCCCTGGTTGGTGAGAGCGGCAGTGGTAAGTCGACACTCGTGAATCTCCTTGAGCGTTTCTACGATCCGACATCGGGCGAAATCTTTATCGATGGTGTTTCGCTCAGTTCAATTGATCTAAAAGCACTTCGCTCGAAGATCGCGCTCGTCACACAGGACGTCTTCTTGTTCCGCGACACGATTGCTCGCAATATCTTGGCGGGTGATTTCGAGAAAGATCCTTCGCGCTTAGAAGAAGCCGCGAAGTCGGCCAACGCTCATCCTTTCATCACGAGCACGACCAAGGGTTACGAGAGCCCTGTTGGCGAGCGCGGTGGTTTTCTTTCGGGCGGAGAAAAGCAACGCGTGAGCATCGCGCGCGCGATCTTCAAAGATGCGCCGGTCCTCATCCTCGATGAGGCCACCAGCGCGCTTGATTCCGTTAGTGAGATGGAAGTGCAGAAAGGTCTCAATCGCTTGATGGAAGGCCGCACGGCCTTTGTCATCGCGCATCGCTTATCGACCGTTTTCAATGCCGATCGCATCGTCGTCATGAAAAAGGGCGAGATCGTCGAACAAGGCACTCACGAAGCTCTTTTGGAACGTAAGGGTGAGTACTACAACTTCTTCCAACTCCAGATGAATCACGCCGAGCGCACGCGCGCGACTTCAGTTTAATTTAATTCGGTACCGGCATCGGCGTTTCGTTAGGCTCAGGCGTTGCCACGGGCGACGGCTTTGGCTCAGCCGTGGGATCTGGTGTTGCGGTCGGAGTCGGTGACGGCGCGGCCGTGAGAGCTGGCTCCGGTGACGGAGTCGCTGAAGGCATAGGTGCCGGTGTAGGTGTGGGCGCAGGTGTTGGCGTTGGTGCCGTTTCGACGGCTTCCTCCTCAACTGGCTGAAGAAGAGCAGGCACCGTCAGGTCCGAAGAGAGTGGCAGAGGCTCGGTCGTTGCGCCTGGATCTGGAAGTTTCTTCTTAGGCCGTTTGCGAATCTCCTCGGTTTCCACCAGGAAGTCTCGCACTCGATCAACAATCCCTGCCGCATGGATCTCAAGCGGCGACGATAAGTTCTCACCCCATAGTTTTAAACTCTTGAGTTGCGCAACATCGAGCTGAAGCACGTAATTGCCGGCACGAATCTCGTCGAGCATGTAGAATCCATCGAGATCGGACTGAGTGACCTTTACGACCGCGCCACGTTCGTCGCGAAGGAGAATTCGCAAGCCGCGCTTGGCACGATCACCTAGCGCTGTCTTCACGCGAACGAAGCCCGCAACTTCACTGAAGGCGACCACCGGGAAATCAAGCGGCGCTGTCTTGCCAGGCCGCGGATAGAACCGGACGCCCTTCTGCAAGGAGCGATGCTGAGGACTAGGTAAGCTTGAAGACACTAATGAGATGTCCGCAGGCTCATGTGGCGAAAGGCCCTTGATGAAAGCAATCCCACTTGCGTCGGTCTTTGCGCCCGAAATCTGCTGGTTAACCGCGATTTCGACGCCCTCAAGCGGCTTTTCTTCCTTATCCATTTTGCCGTTTTGATTCTGGTCCATGTAAACAAAAACGCTTGCGCCTCCTTGAAGCGCTTGCGGTTTACTTTGACCAGACCACTGCCCTGTTCGAGGCTCTCGTCCAAAGCTGTAAGACAAGAGTGCGCCGACTGCAAAATTTCCTTTATTCTCAACGCTCGCGTTCGCGCTGAGGGTTGCGTACTTGAACTCTCGGTTGAGGCTGCCGAAGAAGCGACGCAAGTTCTGACGAAAGGTTTCCACCCAGCCTACGCCCACCGTCATATTGTCCGAGAGTCGCGTTTGCGCTTCAAGCGCCGCGGTATTCAGGTGAATTTTGTCGTATCCGAACGTTGCGCGCGTCTCGAAGTTCAAAAGCGTGGTCTGAGAGGCAAGTTCGCCATTTAGCACCTCTCCGCCTTGGTCATAGTTGATGGTATTGAACCACGCGAGTGGACCTGTTCGCGTACTCGTACGCTGCGTGAGCACGTCGTTCTTCTCGCCGTCGGTGTAGAACGTCCGCGAACCTTCGAACGTGAGTCGCATCGTTAGATACGCAAACAAATCGAAAGCCAAATTCGCGCGAACGACGTCTTGCGGGATGTGGCCACGCTCAACCTTAAAGACTTCGCTCAAGAAGTTCGAGAGATGCGTGTGGCTCCCGCCGATGGCAAATCTCCGGAGCGGAGCTTGGATCGCATTTTCCCATGCAAAGCCTCCACCTTCATTGACCGCTGCCGTTGAGGAGACGAGGGCATTACTGAAGAACGTTCGGGCTCCTAGTAGGCCGTAAATAACGGACGGCTGCGTTTGGTCGAGCGCAAAACGCGCCGTCGCGGAATAAAGGGAGAAGTTGCGCGCAAGGCCCTGATCGTATTGCATCAGCCAACGGGCGTTGGCACCGATGTCGTCCGCAAGTGCGAATCGATAGCTGTTCGCTCCAGGTTGCAAGAACGCATTGTCGATCGAGTACGTTTCGAAAGCCTCACGACGTTGACCTTGAGGACCGTAGAATGCCAGACGGAAGCGGTTCTCTCCGTAGGTGAGCGGGATGCTTTTGAACTCGTAAAGACCGCCAACCGAGATGCGGCGATCGAGCAAGATGTCGTTCTGATAAAGCTCGACTTCCCACCCTGCGGGTAAGTCTCCGATGAAGTCGCGCACACCAAACTGTGGAGTTGCTCCGAGCGGATAGCTCGAAACCATAGCTCCTCGAAAAACACCGCCACCACCGATCAGTGGGAGTGAAGGAAGCGTCACATCGAAGAGCGCGAATTCTTTTGCGTCGAAGGTTCCGAACAATCCACCTTCTACATCTCGCTTGATCAGTGTGAAACGTTGGCGATCAACTTTATCTCCGTGCCCCGTGACGAAGGCGCTTGCCTCCATGCCGAGCAGCTCGCCGGTTACGACGGTATCGTGGCGAAACTCATTCAGTTGCGAAGTGTCCGTACTTTCTTTGAACCAACCGACTTGTTGATCGAAAGAAATTCCATCGACGACTTTGACGGGAACGCTGACTTTCGGGAAGCCCGGATCACTTCCGCCCACGCGGCCTCGGCCGAGTCTCGTGAAGCCTGGCGGTTGAAGCGTCAGCCCGTTCCCCGATACGATCATCTCCGATCGAAACGAGTTGAGCTCTACTTCAATCGGCAGAATTTTCTCGATGAGCGATTCGGTTAGATAAATCTCATCGCCCTGCAGGACGGCTTCTCGACAGTCGAAGTCGAACTTCTTTTCCCCGACTTCCGCTTTACACTCTTGAATGAGGAGCGAAACCTTTTGGTTTTCGCTTTGCCAATAGCCTTCCGCGCTCGCGCTTGAGGGAACGACGTCCACGTTGAATCCTAAACCGCGCGAGACCTCGCCGAGAGGCAAATACCAAAGCTGCTGCGAGGAGTAGACGGGAAGATCCTGAACGACCACGATGCCGTCGTTCAACTGCATCGACATGAGGCGTAGGCTAGAACCGGTCAGTGTCGTCGCTGGAGTTTGCGCTAAGGATACGGATACAAATGTGACGGCGCTCGCGGCGGCCGAAACGATTTTGTGAATCAAAGAAGAAGAGGTCGATCGCGCGCGAATCACCTAGTGATTATGCCACGTGATGCTCGTCCACTGACCTGACCCGAAGTCCTGTGTCGAATCATTGTGCGTCGTTTTTTCGATCAGCGTTTCGTCTCAACTCGGGATTTTCCCAAAACGATACGCCCGAAAAAGCGCAACGATCTTAGGTGCTTGGTCGAAATTTCGCCCAAACACCTGACACGACCCTCAAGCTTGTCCAAAGGATTGACGATAGGGATTTGTACACTGTCAGAAACTTTCCAACCGCTTCTTCGGCCAAAGAGGCAGCAAAAGATTTCTGATGGAAGATTTTAGATCAAAAAACTTTCGCTATCGACGGAACAGCCCTTGGGGGGATCGCGATGATCAATTGGGATGAATTTGAACATATACACGTCATCAAGAAGCTTAAGCACATCCTCAGCGCTTGGTGGAATATCGACGTTGTTTTCACGGATGAGCGCGGACACCTGAAAGGTTACGACCGGAGCAAGACTCCTTTGGTCAACCCAGGCTGCGCGGCTTACCTCGCTAAGGACTCCGCTTGCGATAACCTCGCAGAGATGGTCGTTAAAACAATCGACGATCTTCGCTTATCGGAAAACCGTTACTCGGTTCGTCGTTGGGACATGACTGGCTTCGACGTAGCCATCTTCCCGATCACGATCGACAACGACTTCATGGGTTGCGTTGTGGCGATGGGCTTCTTGAAAGACCAAAGCCCTCAGCGTCTCAGCGAAATTCGCGAGCGTATGGCCGCGTTTGGCTGCGGTAACGACATCATCGAAGCTTGCATCTCTAAGATCAAATGCCTCGACGGCGCTGATCGCGAACACTTCGTTGAGCTCGTAGAGCTCGTCGCGCAAGAAGTGATCACGCTTCATGTGGAAATCACTTCGCGTGAGAACCGCATCCGCGAACTCAATAAAGAACTCGGCAGCCGCTACAAGTACGACAACATGATCGGCAAGTCGAAGCCGATGCAGTCGCTCTACGCGCTCCTCGATAAGATCAAAGGCGCTGACACGACTGTTCTCGTGCAAGGTGAAAACGGTACCGGTAAGGAATTGATCGCCAAAGCGATCCACTACAACTCTGCACGTAAAGATAAGCCGTTCGTTATCCAGAACTGTTCGGCTTTCAACGACAACCTCTTGGAGTCGGAACTCTTCGGTCACGTCAAGGGCTCGTTCACTGGCGCGAACAAAGACAAAAAAGGTCTCTTCGAGATGGCCGACAAGGGAACGTTCTTCCTTGACGAAATCGGTGATACATCTCCGACGATGCAGGTTAAGCTCCTTCGCGTTCTCCAAGAAGGTACTTTCATCTCTGTCGGTGGTATCGAAACGAAGAAAGTCGACGTCCGTATCGTTGCGGCGACAAACCGCAACCTCAAAGAGATGGTTGAACAAGGGACGTTCCGCGAAGACTTGTACTATCGCTTGAACGTCATCAACATCCGCGTTCCGCCTCTTCGCGAGCGTAAAGAAGACATTCCGATCTTGGCGGAAGCTTTCCTCCAAAAGTCTTCTGAAAAAGGTCAGCCGAAGAAAGTTCTCACGAAGCGCGCTCTCGAAAAACTCTACGACTATCCGTGGCCCGGTAACGTCCGTGAGTTGCAGAACGAAATGGAACGCGTTGTGGTTCTCTCAGGTGTTGAGAACAAGATCACGGCTGACATGCTCAGCCCGAAGATCCTTGAGATCGCCGACAAGGGCAAAGTCCAAGGCGCGCGTGTTCACGGCAAGCTGAAGGATGCTCTCGAAGAACTCGAGCGCGAGTTGATTAAAGAAGGTCTCCGCCGTACGGGTTGGAACAAATCGAAGCTCGCAAAAGAACTCGGCATCAGCCGCGCGGGCTTGATCATGAAGGTTGAAAAGTACGGCCTCGACAAACGCCGTCTCATGAAGCCCTGATTGATCCTGCCGAAAGGTGCCTGGCACCTTTGCGGGATGCGATGCGGAAAAGGCTGCCCCCTGGGCAGCCTTTTCTTTTTGGGGGCGGCGGGGCTGGCGGCGACGGCCGGCGGCCCGGCGGGTACCAGTTTCCTTTTGCAGAAGCGTTGCAACGTGCGGGTTTGCGGGTTTGCGGGTTTGCGGGTTTGCGGGTTTGCGGGTTTGCGGGTTTGCGGGTTTGCGGGTTTGCGGGTTTGCGGGAAGTTTGGTCCGCCCAAGTCCCGGAGATCAATAGATATTTTATTGACTCATGGCTTGCGAGGAATAATATTGCCCGCATGCCGAGAGCGAAGCAGACGGATTTCTTCGATAACACTCGTGACCATGCTCCTCGCCGCTTCAGTCACGGTGGCGCAGACACCACAGGTCACCGAAAGCTTCAGAGACCGCTCGATCGCAGAAAGCCCGTGCACATCGTTTTGAAATCCTCTTGTGCTCGCGGCCCACTCTCGATGCTCGGAATTCGCAACAAAATCGCCATCGACAAGATCATCGCGACAGCCGCCCGCAAGTTCCGAATCAAGCTCCACTCCATACAAAACGTCGGCAATCACCTACATCTCGTTGCAAGTTTCGCGAAGCGCGAGCTTCTCCAAAATTTTCTTCGTACGATTTCTGCGCTTATCGCGAGATTCGTCACGGGTGCGCGAAGAGGAAAACCCTTCGGTAAAAAATTTTGGGACGCGCTCGCCTTCACCCGCGTGATCTCAGGTCGTCGCGATTTCCAAAGCATGCGACGCTACGTCGATAAGAACAGAATTGAAGCGGAAGTTTGCGGGCTCGCTCGTCAAGCAGTCGAAGAGTACGAAGCTGCCGAACGTAAAGCGCGGAAGGCGGGACGCGACGTCTGGGAATTCTTATAAAGCGTTTAGAGGGCCAGGACCCGAGCTAGCCAAGTCGACGTCACAAAAAAAGAAACCCCTTCTTCCGACAAAGCCGTCGTCGAAAGAAAGGGTCCAACACACACCTAAGGAGAGAACTTCTGCTAGTCGTTTCGTGAGGGGAACGAAGCGACCAGTTCTATCTCGTGTTCGGCTCCTCTCCGTGGAGCTTCGCTCGAGATACCATTCCTAAGAGCAACCTCGGTGCCGAAGCAATTCCGAGACAAAACCCACCGAATAACGTGGAAAAACGCACTTTGAGCGACAGTCGCGTTCAGATGAGCCCCGCAGCGACTGGGCAAAATTCCTCTCAAGGCTTGCACCAGGGCAAGATGCCGCAGGCTCTCGGGCTACGTATAATTAGTTAACTCTGTCCTCCGTCATGCCTTAACGAAAACCCAATTTTGCCTAGCTACAGCGTGAAAAAATCGCTTGTTCGGCATGGAAAAAATCGTGTGGCGACTTGTGTATATCTCTTTGCTAGGCGCTCCGAGTCGCACCATGTTACCTAGGCAGCGTGAATCCCTTTAAAGGTATGAAACCACGAGACGAGTTCATGGGTTTGTTGGGATTATTCTCAATGAATGGCCAGCTCATGTTCGGCTCTCTCGTTGCCGGGCTCGCCGCTCTCTCCCTCGGCGCCTGGTGGAGCGTAATGACGACCGTGGAAGCCGACGTAAAGTCGCGCCTTTCATCGGAAGCCGAGCTGATCGAGACATCCTTTCGAAATCGATTGGAATCTTTTTCCAACAGTCTTATCCACATCCGCGGGCACTTTCTTCTCAACGGAGTTCCCGACGAGAAAAAATTCAACGAGTTTGCGTCGTCCCTCGAGTTAACTAAACGATTTCCAGGCGTCCGCGAACTAGGCTACTTCCCGATTACCGTCGACCCCAATGGAGCCGAGGCCGGATCGTTGACGGCCAAAGTTACGCTGCTTGATCCGGTCGATCGGCGAAACAGGCACCTACTTGGGTTTGATCTTCTCTCCGATGCTGCAACTCGCTCAGCTCTTCAGGAGGCTGCGAAAACTGGTGAAGCCGTCCTGACGGAGCCCGCAGCGCTCCTCACACAAAAGCGTGAGTTGAGTCAATCTCCAGCGTTCTTCCTTTACCTGCCAATCAACTCTATGCTTGATCGACCGGAGCAAGCCGCGTCGCTCGAGACTGTCGGCGGAGCACTTTTCGCAACGATAGACGTCCAAGCCCTCTTCAACGGCACCTTCGGAACTCCTTCGTTAAAGAATGAATCGATCAACTTCACGATTCAATACGCAGGCCCCTCATCCGGGACAACGACTTCAACCGTTTTATACAATCGCTTCGACCTCAGCGATCGTCAGCAAGCTGCCTGGATGAAGGTGGATCGAAAAATCGTCGTCGCGGGTCGCGAGTTCCGCTTGATCGTCGCTCCACTTTCTCACTTCTACACATGGTCTGACCGCTATCTCCCGGCTCTCGTGGGTTTCGGTGCAGCGTTCATCTCAATCCTCATCTTGATCGTCTTGAAAGCGACGCAAAGCCAACTCGTCTACGAAACAACCGCGAAAGAGCTCAGCTTACTCGCGGTTGAGAAGAGCAAGTTCCAGACGGAACTCTGTCGAAGACTCAACGACCTGGGACGCGTCGTTTCTGCCGAACTCGATCTCGAAACGATCGTGGGTCAATTGCTTCGTCTCGTCTCGGACCTTGCAAAATCGCAAGGCTCCATTCTCTACTTCGCGGCAGGACAAGGCCACGAGGTCACTTTAAGTTTACAAGGCACCGAAGGCCTTGATGAAGACACGCTCCGTTCAAAGTCGCTTACGCTTCAACAATCGACGAACCTCATGTCGAATCGCTCGATCCTTCACAAAGGCGATCGCGGCTCCAGTGAAGTTATCGCGCAACTCTTTTCTAAGCCTTTGGACTATTCGGATTGGATTTTGATTAGCATTCCTTCCCGCGAACTCGGGCGATGCGGTCTGATTTTCGTAGGACGCGATGACAATCGAAAATTCGAAGAGATGGAAATTGAGATCATCGAAAGCTTCGTCGCGCAAGCGGGCGCCGCAATCGAGAACGCGCAACTCTACCGGCGCACCGAAGACGCTAGCCGCGCCAAGAACGCGTTCCTAGCGAACATGAGTCACGAAATTCGAACGCCGTTGAACGCGATCATTGGCTTCTCCGAAATTCTTCTCAAGGATGGACTTCCCTTCTCGCAAAGAAGCCAACTCGCTTCGAATATTCGCAAAGGAAGCCAACAGCTCACGCGGATCATTGACGATATTCTGGATCTCTCCCGCGTTGAGGCGGGGAAACTCTCCATCGAGAAACGTCAGTTCCGACTCGCCTCGACTCTCAACGAAATCAAATCAGTCATGGATCTTCGCGCGAAAGAAAAGCGCATCGCGCTTTCAATTGAGAGTACCGGTTTACTTCCGACGGAAATCATCAGTGATGAAGTCCGACTCAAGCAGATCATCATGAACGTCGTCGGCAACGCGATCAAGTTCACCGAAACGGGTTCCGTGCTCCTTCACGTGCGCTGCCTGCCAGACGAAAACGGTGGGCATCAACTCGCCTTCCGCGTGCGCGACACCGGAATCGGAATTCCTGACGAGGCTCAAAAGCGGATCTTTGAACCTTTCTCTCAAGGTGACGAATCCAACACGCGTCGTTTTGGTGGCTCAGGCCTTGGCCTGGGTTTATCGCGTCGACTCTGCCAAGAGCTCGGCGGCGACTTGCATTTAATCGAAAGTATTCCCGGCAAAGGCTCTACGTTCGAGGCGAGAGTTCGCTTTGGCGCCGTGAAGAACGTGGCCTGGGAAGACAATATCCTAGAAGATCTGAAAGAAGAAACGCGGCCCATCCGCGTGACGCCAGCAGGACGTCTCGCGGGAGCGAAACTTCTTCTCGTTGAAGACTCTTTGGATAACCAAGAGATCTTCCGTTTCTTCCTCGAGGCTGCGGGCGCTGAAGTCGATGTTGTCGATAATGGCCTTGACGCCGTCACCCGCGCTTCCCAGGGCGATTACCAAATCATTTTAATGGATATCCAAATTCCCGAGATCGATGGAAAGGAAGCTACGAAACGCATTCGTGCGCTGGGTTACCAGCCACCGATCGTAGCCCTCACCGCGCACGCAATGGCAGATGAACGCCGGAGTTGCATCGATGCTGGTTGCAACGGGCAGATTACAAAGCCCGTCTCGGGTGAAAATTTAGTTAGCGAAGTTTCAGAGTATTTGAGGAGACACCATGCAAGCGTATCCCAGCATTTCGAGCGAGATGCGACAGCGGTATTTGGAGCGGAGAAAGTCTGACCATAAAGACCTACTGGTAGCAGTAGCGTCCAAAGACCCTGAAGTTCTCAAGCGGGTCGGGCACCAGCTCAAAGGCAATGCGGCGACTTTTGGCTACAGCGATCTTGAGCAGATCGGCCGCCTTCTTGAGCAGTGCGGCCAGATGGAAGACTTCGACTGCGCTCATCACGCCGTCGAAGCCCTCGGTTCTTGGATTTACAATCAGGATAGAAAAACAGACCCTTGATCCATCGGAGACTCCGTCAGCTGAATCCGACGGTAGAGCGTCTTCCGATCGATTCCCAGTTCACGAGCGGTGCGGTCTTTCGCGCCGCCGTTCTTCTCAAGAGCAAAGCGAATATAGCGATCCGTAAGTTCCTGGAGAGTGAGAAGACCACCGTCCTCCGCACTCGGCCACTCCCCCATCTGCACTTGTGCTACGGGCGGTTTCACTTGTCTCAGAGGCTCTTCGCCGAAAAGATCATAATCCTCAATCAAGTTACCCTGAGCCAATACCACTGAGCGCTCAATTGTATTCTCGAGTTCCCGCACGTTTCCGGGCCAAAGGTGTTTTAAGAGTCTCTCAAGACCTGACTTCGAGAAGCCGCGAACCTTCGATCCGTTCAGCGCCGCAAACTTCGTGAGGAAGAATTCTGCGAGCGGGAGGATATCCTCTTTGCGCTCACGTAGCGGTGGAATCGAAATCGGGATAACGTTCAACCGGAAGAACAAGTCCTCGCGGAATCTCTTTTCTCCGACTTCGATACGCAAATCTTTATGGGTTGCGGAAACCACGCGCACGTTGATGGGGCGTGGTTGGTTTTCTCCGAGGCGTTTGATCTTACGCTCTTGTAAAACGCGGAGGAGCTTCGCCTGAAGCGGCAGGCTGAGGTCACCGATCTCATCGAGGAAGAGCGTGCCACCTTCCGCTTCTTCAAAGAGACCGATCTTTTTGTCGGCAGCACCCGTAAAGGCACCCTTAACGTAACCAAAGAGTTCGGATTCCAAGAGGTTCTCTGGAATCGCGGAACAGTTGATCGCGACAAACGGGCCTTTTTTGCGCGAACCAAAATTATGAATCGCTCGGGCAATGACTTCCTTACCGGTACCGCTTTCACCCGAGATGAAAACGCTAGCCGCACTATCAGAAACGCGTTTTGCGAGGTCCAAAGCCTTTAAGAAGCCAGGACTCTTGCCGATGATGCCGTCCATGACGGCGCCCTCTTTTGCCTTAACGACAGCTTTAAGGGCCACGTTCTCTTTGTTGATGTGATTCAGGTGAAGAGCTCGCTCGACCGAAACCAAGAGCTGCGGGAAGTGGATGGGTTTCACGATAAAATCGTAAGCGCCGGCTTCAATCGCTTGAACCGCGACTTCCACGCTCTTATGAGCCGTCATCAAGATGATAGGCACCGCAATGCCGATATTCTTCACTCTCTCGGTGAACTCAATGCCCGTCATATTAGGCAGCCGGAGATCCGTCAAAATGACATCGGGATTGATCTTGCGGCTCTCCAAGGCGGCTAACGCATGCTCGGCGTCCGAGTAAGGCGTGACCGTGTATCCACGGGGTGCAAAGAAGCCTTTAACCACATCGACGATATCTTCATCATCGTCGATAACGAGTAGGGAATATTGGACCGGTGACTTTGTAATCATGGGGCGCAAATACCACACGTTCAAATTCTCCCCAAGCGCCTCAGGCAAACTTCCACGTTTTGTGACAATTGGGCCCGAATTGTGACGAAACCTACCAATTTGAGCTTGGCATTGGGGTTGCTCTAACGCTTCTCCGTCAGCGGGTCTGTCGAAGCTACCGACTCCAAGGATGGGTACTGCGGCTTCGACAGGCCTCACAATTTTGAACCAAACATTTGAAACCCAGGAGAAAGAACATGTTGAGAGCAGCTTTAGCATTTTTCGTATTGGCATTGATCGCGATGGTACTCGGCGCTTCGGGCGTTGCTGGCGTATCGATGGACATTGGAAAAACACTTCTTGTCGTGTTCTTGATTCTCGCTGCCATCAGCTTCGTTGCGGGAATGGTAACTGGACGTGGCCGGAAGTCGATTCCCTAACGATTTGACTGAGTCCCTTAAGGCTCAGATGGATCTGGGCCAACTGGCATAGCGATTACAACTTTGACTCCGAGAGATATCGGCTCCGCGATCGGCAAACTACGGAAGCGGTTTAGGACGGTGGGTGAATATGGAAATTCTCGATTGCATGAAAGCAGACCACATGAGGATCAGGACGATCCTCGCGGAGCTGACCTCTGAGTTCGCTTCTCCGGAATGGAAGTATCGGTTGTTTCGCGATGTCTCGGTGCTCGCCGAGTCGCACTCGAAAGCGAAAGAAGCAACGCTTCTCCGTTTTGCTCGCGAGATCTCGGAAGAGAACATGGATGTCCGTGCCATGATCTTTAAGAGCTACGAAAAGCACGCGCTCATGGAAGAGCTCGTTCAGAAGATTCGCGTCACGGAAGATCCGGAAGCTTGGGAAGCCAAAGTCAGTGTTTACTGCGATTGGCTTGAGCTCCACCTCAGGGAAGAGGAGGAAGTTCTTTTCCCCGAAATCGAAGCGCGCCTCGAAGCGGTTGAGGGCCTTCAACTCGGTGAAACTTACTTGCGTCTGCGGGAGATCGGCATGGGCCATGACCCCGCACATCAGCTTCGCTTCCTTTCGGTTGTTTGAGGCATCCGTTTGAGTGAGCGGAATGAGTGAATCGGAAAAGCTTCTGAAAGTTTTTGGGTATTAAGGTGAAACGAGAAGGCAATAAGGAGTTGCAAGTGAATCGAGTGATGGTCACGACATATGGTCTTTTGCTCGCGGGTTTATTTTCGATCGGACCAGCGTGGGCTGAGCAAACCGTCGGCGAAGAAGTGAAAGACGCCGCTCGCGAAGTAAAGACCGAAACCAAACAGATGGGTCGCAAAATCAAAGATGAGACCTGCGAAATGGTAAAGGGCAAACTCGAATGCGCTGGCGATCGTGTTAAGCACGGCGCAAAGAACTTGGGCGACAAAGCCAGCGATAAATCTAAAGAGTTGAAAGAACGGGCGAACTAAGAGGGACCCCTCCCTTCTTAGATTCTTGGTACGTGGTGTGGGCCTCCGATTCCGGTCTCCCCGCTTGGATAGCGGCAGATCGGCTTCGGGGGCTATTTTTTTTTCCTTTTTACCTACATGCTCATGAGCTATCGGATTTCTCTGCGAGCGCCGTATTTCGTCACTTTTCAAGCAGCCGCATAACTCATCGAAATCCGAAGGCTTCTTTTAGCCTGGCAGAATCCTGACCGTCGGCACGGGTCTTGTACTCTCCCCCAGCGTTCACGTTGGTTGGTTGCACGTACAAAGGACTCGGTCATGGTCATGAACGAAACGGTGCTTAAAATTAATCGCATCCTTGAAGGTCTCATCGGCTGCTCCCTTGAGTTCCATCCCTCTGATTCACTTACGGCGGAGGAATGGGATCGAAGCGAGCTCGAACTGCTTCGCGGAGAAGAGGCGGAAGAAAAGCCGGAATACCTCCAAAGTGAGCTTGCGGAGAATTCTTACGGGTTTCCGTTGAACTACCTCGGTACATTCGCGGGACTCGCGGTCGTTCGCAATTTGAAGAACGCGAAACTGCGCGATCTTCTTCGCTTAGCGGAGTTGATCACCGTGGCTCTCGAGAACAGTCTCGAACAAGAGCAGCGCCGCGCGAATCAAGTTTCGATCGAAGCTTCGAACGTCATTCCTCTTCGCAAAGGTGGGGAAGCCGTTTTGAAAGTGATCGACAAGGAAACTTTGGAGACGGATCCTTCAGCTCCGCTCAAATCACTCTCGCTTCTGATCGAAACGCAGCCTGATTTTCCGCTTCAGCGCATCGCTGTTGAGATTCATCAACTCTCAGGTCGTTGGGCGATGGTTGGTCTAGAAGATCTTCCGAAAGATGTTCTCGATACACGCGAGAACCTGAAAGAGATGGGCGCGATGACGATCTTCATCCGCGACGTCGCAAGTCTGAAGCCCGAACAGCAGTTGCGTTTAGCTGAGTACTTGGCGATTAAGCCATCAGGCGATATGCCGCAAATCATTGCGGGCATTGCACCTGAGGCTGAGATCCTCAATCACTTGCGCGAACTCTTCTTCTGCACGCAGCTCGACTTCACGCAAAAGTCTTCGGAAGAAATCACAAGCGATCTCGTGAAGTCTAGTCTTCAGTTCATCCTTGAGAAGACTCGCGAGAAGGTGACTGTCGACGAGCGTCGTTACGTCCCCTTCCACATTCAGCATCTCGACTCCGAAACGTTTCACTAAATGAGATTTGGCGCGGCCTACTTGGGCCGCGCTTTCGCTTCTAGAACGACTCACTCATTTCTAAGAGATTGCGTTTCTCGTTTGTCTTTGCGAGCCTTTTTATATGACTCCAATTACAGATGAGGCGCGCCAGGAGCTAGACTCGTTCCTGAATACCGCCATCGGCAAAACTGGCTACGAGATCTTTCAACTTGCGGGCGATGCTTCGGCACGTCGCTACTACCGTGTGGTAGCTGGACAAGAGTCCTGGGTTCTCATGTCGTGGGAACCCTTCAAAGACGACGGCAGCTACCCCTTCTTGAGCGTTCGCGATCACTTCGCTAAGCACGGTGTCGCTGTTCCGCAGATCATCGCGAAGGCACCAGACAAAGGTCTGCTTTTGCAAGAGGATCTCGGTGATCTCACTCTCGAGCGCAAGTTTTGGGAGAACCAGAGCCAACAGCAAGCTGTGCC
>SYLX01000239.1 GCA_005808505.1 Bdellovibrionales bacterium
TACCAGTTTTTTGAGAACAAACTGGGTTGGCAGCAATCGACTTACAGGTCGCTTCGCCCCGTGCAAGTTGTTGCTTTGGATCTCGCGACGACGGCGGAGCAGGCGCTCTCCTACTGTTTGGAAAATGCGGGCGAGAGCATTTCGAGATTTTCTTTTGAAGATGATTTTCCAGAACTGCGTTTCGTGAGGAGTCTATGAAAGGATCTTATCAGTTCGAGAAGTTAGAAAGCCGTCATGCGGAGGCCACTCTCCTTGCCGAGCGAGCGCTGATGCGAATGGAGGGTTTTCTTCCGTTGCTTGAACGTCATGGGTTGCCATCAAGCGGCTCGGTTCTTGATCTCGGATGCGGCCACGGAATCCGTGCCGAGAAGATTGCGGCGCAGTTTCCGTCTTTACGGGTCGTGGGCCTTGATCGAAGTGCTGAACTTTTAGAACAAGCGCGAGTTCATGAGCGCGAGAATCTGCGCTTCGAATTAGGTGACTTGTACTCACTCCCATTTGCCGATGAGTCGTTTGATTTTGTCTACGCACGCCTGGTGTTCATGCACCTCTCGGATCCGCGGCAAGCTCTGCGCGAGATCTTCCGCTGTTTGAAACCAGGTGGCCGCGTGCTGATTGAAGATGCGGATCGCGATTGTATGTTCTTTGAACCGTCTCCACCGCTTTTCCCAGCGTTCTGGGAGAAGGTTCAACAAGGTCAGCGTCGTTTGGGAGGCGACCCAAACGTGGGGCGGAGACTTGCTCCTTACTTAAAGGAGTTTGGATTTGCGGATGTTCGTGTGGAGTCGCAGCCAATCTTGGGTGGCGGCGGCGACATCGCGTTTCTCGTGCGCACGTTGATGCCAAGTCTAAACGTGTACCTCGAACCTGAGGATCGCGCGGGGGGCGAAGCCGCGATTGCGCAGCTTGGGGAGTTGGCGCAAGATCCGCGCGCGACGTTCTACCACTTCTGGTTTGTCGTGAGCGGGAGAAAGTCGTGATCCATTCGGATGATCTCAAACTCACCCCGTTCTCTTTTGGTTTGAGCGAGGAGCCCTCGCAGCAGTGGGCGCTTGCTCCTTCGCTCAACGACGGGCAAATCCAACACGGCATTTGGGAGTGCGGTCCAGGCACGTTCGAACTTGAGTTTGAATGGAGCGAGACAGCGTTCATTCTCTCGGGCCGCGCCGAAGTCGAGAACACGCAGACGGGCGAAACGTTTTCGCTCACACCTGGCACCCTCGTTCAGTTTGCGCGAGGGTCGGTTTGGAAGTGGCGCGTGCCTTGGCAAATCCGGAAGGTTTTTACTTCCGTGGTTTGAGGTCTTACAGGAAAGGTCGGTCCAAATACTTCACAACCCACCGAGTGCTTTTCAAAAGGCGTCCTTTGAGAAGCGGATTGTCTGACCGTGACTGAAACCAACCGAGCATCAGGAGGCGTCTTGCGATGATAAGATCTTGGAGAAGTTCGAGATCTTCTTCCGACAGTGGCTGAATACTCGAGTATCCGGCGAGCAGCGCTTTTTTCAGTTTCGTGTAGGAGCGGGTTTTCTTGTGTTCCTTCAAATGGAAGTAAGATCCTAGGAGCGGAATCACGAGATCATACACGTGGAAACCAAAGCCGCAGTCATCGAAATCGATTGCTGCGATTTCTCCTCCACTGGTTTTCAAAAGATTATGGAAGTGAAGATCCGCGTGAATGAGACCCATCTTCTTGGGATTTTTCTTCTCGTAGCGCTTGAGTCTTGCGAGGAGCGCTCGGCGAGTGGACGTGATCCGCTTTTGATCTTTAGGCGGCACACCTAAGAGACGGTCGATGGATCCAAACTTGGCGGTTGCGCCGACGAGGCCTTCGCTTGTCCAGTATCGGCGATGGCGGCTTTTCATGCGGCGACCGACCTGCTGCATTCGCGCAAGCAAGACGCCGACTTTAAACATGTCGTCTTCGGAGATTGATTTCGAAAGAAAGCGCCCTTCGATCCACCGGAAGACGTCACAGTGTCGGCTACCCACGGCTGGATCATCGATCTCGACGATCACGCTTCCTCGGGAGGTATGCATGGGTCGCGGAACATGAAGGCCCTCCTTCGCTAGATCTTCGAGCCAGTTAAGTTCTTCGAGGAGACCTTCGTGCGTGTGATAATCATTTCGATGGATGCGGCAGAGATATTTTTCTCCGCTCGTTGCTGTGACTTTGAAGGTCGCGTTTTCACCGTGATTGATGAAGTCGATTTTCTTCACGCGGATCGGGTATTGATCTAATGCTTTCCCCGCCAAGGCCCGAAGTCGTTTGACCTGCGTGCGGTACGTGGCTTGCGCGAATGGGATCACGTTTTCCTCCCCTCGCGTTTCATGCAGAGATAGCGGCCTGGCTTTTCGCGGTACTTGCGGAGTCGTTCGCGTAGAAATGCTGGTGCTATCGTCTCATCGATGGTTTTGAAACCGATCGCGCCGTAAAACTTTTCGAGATGCGCGTATGGAAGGCAGAAAACGTCTCGAATCTGGTTTTGATCGAGATATGCGGCGAAGACCTGTAGCAACTTGAGCCCGCATCCGAGGCCTTGGAACTTCTCAGCCACTCGCATCGTTCGGAGCATCGGCGTGTTTTCCTCCACGCAAAAACGAACAGAACCCGCGACTTCGTCATTGATAAGCGCCACGAAGAAGCGATCTGTTTCGCGAATATCGATACCGTTTCCTTCGCGCTCGTAGAGTTGAGTCACAATTGGGCGCGCGTCGGAGCCAAGGAGTTCATTAATGCGAATGGAGTCCATGGAACTTTTGATATCAACAATGATGGCGCAAGTCATTTGAAACGCAAAGACTCCGCAAACTGCGTGGGCTTCACTTGATCTCGCGCGGTTGAAGTGAAATCCTCTTCTTCTCAAGCTTTTGGGCAATTTGTGTGACACATCTTTGAGGAGGCTTCATGAAGTTCGTTTACTTGCTTGCGCTCGCATCCATGATTTCGGCTTGCGCGTCTTCCGATAAATCGGCTGAATCGGCAGCTCCCCAAGCGGCTGCGACTCCGGCTCCGAAAAAACTTCCGACGACGATCGAAGAAGCTGTTGCGAGTGAGTACCGCACTCCGGAAAATCGTCAACGTGATGGAGCTCGTCATCCTGTCGAGACGCTCACGTTCTTTGGTCTGAAGCCCGAGATGACGGTTGTCGAAATCTCCCCCGGAATGGGTTGGTACTCGCAGATCTTGGCTCCTCTGTTGGCGGAAAAAGGAAAGTACTACGCAGCTCAACCCGCGGGCGACGGCGAGTACCTTGTGAAGATGCGCGAGAATTACAAAGCGTGGTTGAAGGCGAACCCTGAGCTTGAGTCGAAGGTCGTGGTGACATCTCTCAATCCTGGGAAGGAGCCGATCGCGCCGGATGGAACGGCGGATATGGTTGTTACTTTCCGCAACGTCCACAATTGGATTTCCAATGGCGTAGAAGCAGCGGCGTTCAAGTCGTTCCACAAGGCTTTGAAGCCGGGCGGGATTCTCGGCGTTGTTGAGCACCGCGAGAACCCGAAGAAGAAGCGCGATCCGAAAGCGAAGAATGGCTACGTGCTTGAGAAAGATGTCATCCGCATGGCGGAGAAAGCGGGCTTCAAGCTCGTCGAGAAGTCGGAAGTCAACGCGAACCCTCGCGATACGAAGGATCACCCTGAGGGTGTCTGGACTCTTCCTCCTACTTACCGCCTCGGCGACAAAGACCGCGAGAAATTCGCGGCAATCGGCGAGAGCGACCGCATGACGTTGAAGTTCGTTAAGAAGTGAGGGTTAGCGGTACCAGTTTCCTTTTGCAGAAGCGGTGCATCCCGCAAAGGTGCCAGGCACCTTTGCGCCTTTCCGTACCTAGGAGTGTTGAATGAAAGCTGTAGGTTTGGCTCTACTCGTTGGTTTGTCTACGGCCTACGCCCAAGCCAGCGATTGCAGGAAAGAAGCCGAGAAGATCGCTATCGATGATGCGAAGAAGGAAGATAAGACGATGAACGCAGCGAAGGAGACTTCGCGGATCACGGACGCCGAGACATTGAAAGTCAGCAAGGTGAAAGCGGATGAGCTGCTTTTCTCCACGCAGGCTCATAATCCGAAGGGCGATCTGATTCCCTACAGCGTTGTCGTGAAGAAGAAGGGCTGTAAGAAAGTTTCGGTCGAGGCTACTGAGCTTTGAGGCTTGATTGGAACGGCCGCGGCTGCGCTTGGACTCATGGCCCCGGCGCCGCTCCGGTTTCGCATCGCATCCCGGAAAGGTGCCAGGCACCTTTTAGCAGCTTCGCTTCGGGAGCGAGATGATGAAAGTCGTGCCGTCTCCACTCCTGCTATTCACATGAACGGTCCCACGATGTGCGGACGCGAAAGCTCGGATCAGCGCAAGGCCAATGCCCCAACCCTTGTTGATACCAAGCTTAGTAATGTCACCACGGTTGAACGGCTCGAAGATCCTAGTCAGGTATTCAGCAGGGATCGGCTCCCCTTCGTTATGGACCGAGATGCAGAATGATTCACCTTCATCGTCGTACGCAATCGTGACCGGCCGGTCCTTAGCGCCGTACTTCACCGCATTGCCGACAAGATTTTCGATCATTCGCCTGACGATGAGTGGATCGAAGATCCCGTGGAGCTCTTCAGGTCCCTTCACCACCAGATTGCGTCCGTGAATTTGAGTCAGCGACTCCACCATCGATCGAACAAGCTCGGCAAGATTACAGTTCTGCGGATGAATCAAAATTTCGCCGCCGACCCGAACGCTTGTTACGTTCAGCAGATCGCGGATCATCGTTTCCGCCCGGTCCATGTTTTCGGCAATCATTCGCAAGAGCTGTTGCTGCTCTTCGGGAGAATTCGTTTCATAGCGGAGAAGGTCGGCACTCCCTTTTGCGACTCCGATCGGATTGAGAAGATCGTGAGTCAGAGTTGCAACGAATTGCTCCCTGAGTTTTCGTTCGGCGCCTAGCTCATCAATCTGCATTCGTAGGTGAATCTCGGTCATCACCGAAGCTGTCAGATCACGCATGATTGCGACTTCGGATGGTGTCCAATTTCGAACGGCGTCGTCCACGGCACAAAACGCGCCCAGGACATGGCCATCAGAGGTCTTCATGGGAATCGCCATGAAAGCTGTGATTCCCCAAGGCTCTGTCGTCGGGTGATACATCAACAAACTGTCGTAAGCAGCATCCGAAGCGATGATCTCTTCACCTGACAAAGTGTAACGGCAAATCGAAGCGTCGATCGGGACTTCGCGAAGCTCATCGTAAGGAGGCGGTAGTCCGTACCCGGCCTTGAAGAACTGCTTCTTATCACCAACGAGAGAAATGATCGTCAATGGAACCTTGAGAATGTCGGCGGCAAGACGCGCCAGACGGTCGAAGGCCTCTTCGCGTGGTGAATCCATCAAACCCGTACGTTCGAGCGTCGCTAGGCGTGCAGGATCTTTGAGGTGGACGTCGCAGTTGTCGACGCGCCCCTGGGTTTGGTCGTTCAGTTTTCCTCGGAATTCCATGGTTGGCGAAGATACCCGAATTCATCAGCTCGGCACCAGCACCATTTGCCGACGTTTCATTTTGGCTTTGGGCGGAATAACTGTCGGATGTGATTTGCTGCGGGCTCTACTTCTGTTGAAGTTAAGAACGGGTTGATTGCTCCACGAGACTTGGATTCTTAGGGAAAGAAGGAGATTTCTTGGTGCTACTGACTTTGCTTTGTGAATTTAGAGTCCAGAGCTTGCGAAACCAATCCGGTTTCGCACTGCATCCCGGAAAGGTGCCAGGCACCTTTTAGCAGGCCCCACCGTCCCCCCTCACGGCCGATAAACACAGCGGAACGACACGCTCGCCTCAGCGAAGTTCGGTCCGTCGTACAAGTACACGTTGAAGACCCCGCCGTAGCCGACACCGTCGAACTGCCAGCCGCCGCCTCGGCGGATTGCTCCACCAAAGCCATCGATCGCAGCCAGCCCTAAGCCACCAAACGGCGCCGCGTTCAATGCCGTATAGTTTCCGGTCGGTCCAAACAACGTCAACGCAGCCGGATCCAGACCCGCGACATTCGGCATCACCGAGATCTGTGAGTAGCCGTTGTAGTCGCGAGTGATCGTGTCCTTCAGCCACTCATCCGCGTTGCCGGCCAAATCCCAGATCCAGTCGCCAGTGCTGAGGCGAAGGGTGCGGCGCTGCGAGCTCCACACCGCCGAGGAACATGTCTGCCCGGTTCCTAAACAAGCGTTGTTGTCATCAGCCGATGCCGCCAAGGTATTGGTCGGATTGTTGTCGCTGTGACCGCGGGCTATTCCGCCCGCATCTCCTACGACTCCCGCACTCCAGTTCACAGGCTGGAGCTCAACGTCACGGGCGAGCGTTTGCCATTGATTATTGTCAATGAGGTCGAAGCTTCCGCCGTTTGCTTGGCAAGCGGTGATCGCTTGATTGCGGGTGATGTTAGTCCACGGAGTTCCGACCGGAGTCGAAACCGCAACACCTGCGTTGGCGCGCGGTTCGTACTTCATCGCGCAGAAGGGGCTATCCGTGTAACCAGCAAGGCCCGGCACCATGAGATAGTTCGTCGGGCAAGCCAGCGCCGCCACTGGATTCACGGGATCAATCTTTCCGGCGCGGCGGCAGTTCAATTTGCGATCAAACTTCTTTCCGCTGACCGTCGCCTGGAACGAAGCTGAGTTCGCAGCGTCTGAGGTATCGAAGCTCAGTGCGAATTCCTCGCCCGCAAATTTGAGGGAAGCTCCCGCAATCGTACGTTTCACCTCGCGACCCGCAAAGCCAGCGAGCCCCGTCGCGCGAACCGATGCGCGCGACAAGTTCGTTGCGGGCTCCGTGCGTACGATGACGTCAAGTTTCTGATCGCCATCATCGGCTGTGCACCAGAGCTCCGGCAAGATCAAGTCACGTGCCGTGAGATCGGGCTTCGAATCGCGGCGTTCGTATACGCCCTCTTTGTGCGAGAGGAGTTCGTCTTGAAGAGACGACCCACCAAGCGACTTCCTATCGATCAAGGAATCTTCCATCGCGCATGTGGAAGAGTTCAAAAGACTCAAAGTCGTGCGCTCCCCTTCAATGCGGATCGTGCTGTGGACGACGCGGTCACTTCCACACTTCTGATCAGGTGCTACGCGATAAAAGATGCCCGGCTTACCTTGGTAGCCCTCACCGTTACCGCTCGAGCGCCCCGCCTGTGAAGTAGATTGCGAGTTGTTGTTGAAGCTCATCACCGAGCTGCAGTTTTGGAACAACACCACCAAAACAAGTGCGGATGCTAAAGCGAGACTCTGCTGGATGAAGTGAGAGCGCTTCATTTCTGACCTCGATTCGTGGTGAAGCGGTAGCGGGTGGCGCGGCCCTCGCCCGAACGCGAGAGCTCACCAGCCTGAACCGCCTGCGAGAGGAGAGTCGACGCACGACGTGTCGACAACTCGAGAATTTCCGCAACGTGTGCGCAGGAGAAGTCATCATTCTCAAGACGTTGGCGCACTTTCTGAAGATTAAAATTCAACGGCGCCTCAACAACCGCAGACGACATCTCGCCGATCGGATCAGCGACACGCAACGCAACGAAGCCAAGGTTTGAAAGACGGTAGGAGTTGTTCTCAACCACAACTTCGAACGGGAGTTCACTTTCCTTGATCCACAAACGAAGGCGACGAACTAATTCATCAACTTTCTTTGTGGCGTTAGCGGGATCGTAGAATTCTCCAGGGCAAACGGAACCAAACAAAGTACCGATCAACACAGGTCGATAGAAGTCTCGACAAAGACCACGCAACAAAAGATGAAGCTTTTGCCCAGCTTTCAACTTTGCGGTGCCATCGACTTCTGTTCCGACTTGAAGATCGAAGATACGCTCAGGCTTCGCCAACCCATCGCCCATGAGCAAATAAGTCGTGGGCCTTACGTATGACAAACCCGCTTTGCGCAAGAGACGATCGCGGAAAGCGGCAAACGGAGTTCCGAAGTAGAGTCGGTTGAAAAGATCCTGATGCGAAGTCGCCAGTGCGAGATAGTAATCACAGTCGCGCACGGTTTCGAAGTGACCGATCTTCATCGCTTCCGCACGAAGCTCGCGAACGGGATCGAGAGTTTCCGCGCGCGCACCGTTGCGACGAAGCGGCATGAGGGCTTTCCACTTCTTCACGAAGAGCTGTACGTTAGTTGAATCACGCAAAACGTTCGCCGCTTCTTCGAGCGGCGCTAGCGCTTGATCCCACTGTCCTTGGTCCATCCGCAAACGTGCTCCGTTTTCAAGCGCGATGCCTTGAAGAAGGAGCCATCCCTTTTCACGAGTCGTGATCAAGACTTCGTTGAAAAGCACTTCTGCTTCCGCGAACTTTTCGCAAAACACGTAGCACGAAAGAAGATTGAGCTTACCAACCATGCGTTGATAGTCGTTGATCTCGCCACGCTTGATGTACGCTTCGAGCAGCGGAAGTGCTGCGGGATAATTCCACTGACTCACGTGCGCAAGTGCGGTGTAGAAAAGACTTTCGGCTACGGAGTCTTTGAGCTCGCCCAAAATTTCGAGCGCTTCGTCCGACGCTCCCACCATCGTGAGGAGTGCTGAGTACAAAGCTTTCTCGCGAGGATTCTCTTTTGCGCTCGAAGGCTTCTCATCGCGAACGATGGGGCGAAGAACGCGAAGGCCGAGAGCGGGAACTCCTGCGCGGCGTGAGAGATCGGCCACGCGATAGAGGAGCTTGTGCGGAATCTTTTCCCGACGAAGATCAGAGATCGATTCACGCACCTGGGCCACTTGCCCAGCCACGATCATCTGCTCGAATTGTTCAATTCGTCGAATTAGAGAGTCACTCAAGATTCCACCCACCCTTATCTAATTACATCGACGAAAAACGCTTCCCGCTAGATGGAAAATCAATTTTATTTGTTCTCCTCATGTTGTCGTGGGGTTTCCGAGTTACCCGCGTCTCGAGCTGAGACCGCGAGGCGAAACCCTCGTAAAATGCATCTGGCTTCTCACTCTGAAACGCCAATCGCGAAAAATTTCTGGGGCGAAGCCCCGACTTCAAACCCGTAGTCTGAAGACACAACGGGAGGGACTGGTATGGGAACGTTTACGAAATACCGAGCGAATTTGACGACAAATCTGAAATTTATAGCAGCATTAGCGGTCTTGACCATTGGCGCTCAGGCGCACGCTGTGAGCGCGTATTCGACTATAAATGCTGGAAGTTACAGTGCTCAATCCGGCATCTGCCGCGTCAACGGCGATGACATCGGTTGTGCGGAAGATGGCGACTTCGTTCGCTATAACAATATCGAGTTTGGTACGACCGGTGCGAACGCGATCGAAATTCGTCACAGAACTGGCGCATGGAATTCGAATCAACCCATCGAAATCAGACTTGGTTCACGTACGGGAACTCTCCTCGGAACTCTCCGCACGATGAACACAAATGGCGCTTTCGTTTTCCAGCGCGCATCGATTACGCGAGTCACAGGTACGCGCGTGATCTTCTTTGTTTTTCCGGGCGGCCTTCCGACCGAAGGTGTTGATGCGTTTCGCTTCGTGAACGTCGCGAGCCCAACGCCGACTCCAACTCCAACACCTCCTCCGACGACGCCAACGCCGACGCCGACCCCGACGCCAACTCCGCCTCCCGTTTCGGGATGCCCGACTGATGCGATCCAAGTTGCGGTTGGACAAAACATTCAATCTGCCATCAACGCGGCTGCAACGAACGCTTCGTTCTGTATCAAAACTGGTGTTCACCGCATGCAATCGCTCGTTCCGAAAGCGGGTCAGAAATTTTACGGAGAATCCGGTGCTATCTTAAGTGGCGCGCGTCTTCTCACGAGCTTCACTCGCGATGGTTCCGACTGGGTTGCGAGCGGACAAACGCAGCAAGATGCTCCGCGTGGAGTATGCGTGGCGGCTGAGCCTGCTTGTAATCTGCCGGAAGCGTTGTTCATCAACGACGTTCCTTTGCGACAAGTCACTTCGCGTGCTCAGCTTGCCTCTGGGAACTTCTACTTCGACTACGCTGGTGATCGCATTTACTTCCGCGACGATCCGACCGGAAAGAAAGTTGAAGCAACAGTAACGACCTTCGCTTTCAACGGTTCTGCTGCTGGAGTGTTGATCAAAAACTTGATCATCGAAAAATACCAAAGCCCGGCACAAGAAGGTGCGGTGATGGGTGAGAACGCAAGTGGCTGGGTCATCGAAGATTCCGTGATTCGCTACAACAGCGGTACGGGTGTCGCTGTCGGCACACAAGGTAAATTGTTGCGCTCGAAGATTCACCACAACGGTCAGCAAGGTATTACGGGTGGTGGTCAGAACCTCCTCATCGAAGGAAACGAGATCTACAACAACAACATTTACGGATTCGATGCAGCTTGGGAAGGCGGCGCCATGAAGATCACGCAAGCAAACGGCGTCGTGATCCGCGGTAACCACTCTCACCATAACATCGGCCCTGGTTTGTGGACGGACGAAGACGTGTACAACGCTCTCTATGAGAACAACTTGAGCGAGTACAATGCGGGTGCCGGCATTTTCCACGAAATTTCGTACAACGCGATCATTCGCAACAACACGGTTCGCTACAACGCTCAGAACGAGGGTTGGTACTGGGGGAACCAAATCTTGATCGCAGCTTCTCAAGATGTGGAAGTGTACGGCAACCAAGTCACGGTTGCGCCCGGTAAGGTCGGCATCATCTTGCTCGACCAAGGTCGCGGCCCGGATGAGATGGGCAGCATGTACCAAACGCGCAACAACTACGTACACCACAACACGACTACGTTCGAGGGTGACGGAGCTACGGGCGGTGTTTCGGATACAGAAGCGGGAGAAGCGAACTACAACATCATCGAGACTGGCAACAACCGCTACGACTTCAACACGTACCGCATTCGCTCTGGTGCTGAGCTAGTGTTTGCGTGGGGCCATGAGGAATATCTGTGGAACGCGTTCCGCGCCCTCGGCCAAGAAGCCAACGGACAGCTGGTGAACTACTGAGCGGAACGGCGCAAAGGTGCCTCGCAAAGGTGCCTGGCACCTTTGCGGGATGCGACGCACAAAGACCGGCGCAACGGCTGCAGAGTTTCAACACCAGTTGCGCGTCGGATGAATAACTAAGACCCCAATGACCTCAATATTTACGAGCCCCAACTCTGCGGGCGCCTGTGGGAGCAGGCGCCCTTTTCTTTGGTACCGCTTTCCCTTTGCAGAAGCAGTGCGCGCACGCAGCGCTTCTGCAAAGGGAAAGCGGTACCCACCGCCCCACTCATCCACCCACCTCAAAGATCGCAACCTCGGGTCGACAAAAGGTTCTTGCCGGAATCACCGACGTCCCGATCCCCCGACTCACGTACATGCGCGAACTATTTTTCTCATACCACCCATGCACATAGGGTCCAGATCCCGGCGGCGTGTACAAAGCGCCGAGCCATGGCAATCGAAACTGTCCGCCGTGAGTGTGACCCGCAAGCGCGAGGTCAAACTTCGGCATCTTCTCATCAAACTGCGCGGGAGAATGAAAAAGCATGAGTCGAAAATTCGGATCCTCATCGCTCGCAAGCACGGCCGCAACATTCGGTTTCCCGGCGAGCCA
>SYLX01000024.1 GCA_005808505.1 Bdellovibrionales bacterium
CATCGCCGAGGGCGAGTCTTTCATGTCGCGGATACCTTCGAGGTACTCAACAAGGCGTGTGTATTCTTTTTCGATGCGCGCGCGCTCTTTTTTCGAGAAGTACTCGAGCTCGCCTTTTTCGCGCATTTGGTCGATTTTGCGGAGACGATCGATCGACGCTTTGATCGTCGAGAAGTTCGTCATCATTCCACCGAGCCAACGCTTCGTAACGTAGAACTGACCGCATTTTTGAGCTGCTTCTTGGATCGGCTCTACAGCTTGTTTCTTAGTTCCAACGAAGATCATCTTGCCGCCGTTAGCTGCGATGTCTTTTACGAAATCAGCAGCTTTCTTAGCGCGCTCGACCGACTTGTGAAGGTCGATGATGTGGATTCCGCCGCGAGCCGTGAAGACGAACGGCTTCATCTTGGGATTCCAGCGTTGTGTTTGGTGACCGAAATGGACGCCTGCGTCCAACATTGCTTTCATGGTAACTTGAGCCATGAAGACCTCCTGATAGTGGAGGGATTTAGAAGAAACGAGCCGCGTTCGTAGAGCCATCTTTCGCGTAAAACGCGCGAAGTTGACCCGAGAACGGGTGGATCTTCGATCCCTCACTGGTTATGCCGCCTTCTCGATCGGTCTCTGAGCCTTGGCGCGCCTCAGAGCCACCCTCTTGCCGAAACCGGCTAAAGGACCAGTGGAGTACGAGAAGTGTGTCGTTCAGCACGCGTCTCCCCAATGGAAACGGTGCCGGTTTTCAACTTCTTATGAAAGTTGTCGAATTCAATTAGCACGCCGCCCTAAAGCGAGCAAGCGGGTTTCGGAATCATTGATCAATCCCGGAGGGATCAAGCCGTAGGTTGAGGGCCTTCCGAGAGATCGGTGTCTTGGTCGATGGCAACAACCGGCTCTCCTGCCAGGGCCGCGAGAGTCCGGCGAGTCTGACGCAATGAGCCAATCAGATTCTTGTTTGGATCCATGAGTCCGGAAACGACCCAGAGATTCTGGAGTTTTGGCCACTGGCCGTCTTCCGGAAGGACACCGACGAGATCGCCGTGGCTCGAGGGATTCACGACGATGCGCTCTTGAATGAGCCCTTCAAGGCTGTTTTCATAGGCGCGCTTCACTTGGCGTTTGATCTGCTTCAAGGCCGAAGCCACGAGTTCGGGTTCTTCAGTGATGTCTCGGTGGACGAGCGTTAGCCACTGCGAGATTTGGACGAGTTTGCCGTCTTCCATCTTAGTAGGCTCGCGAAATAAACCGACGCAAGGTTCTTCGTTTGCACCTTTGAGAACGTGGATCGATTGAGAGTCCGTGACCGGAGCGGCGTGAACAAGATCCAAATTGAGGGAAGTGAAAAACTCTCCTTTGATCAGCTTTTGGCGGAGACGCGCGGGCACGTGAGATTCGGGCAACAGCCTTGCCAGCTGCTGAGGGTTTGCGCAGAAGAGAACTTCGCGACCGGATAATCTCTTGGCTCCATTGACCAGGATCTCGATCACGAATTCATCATCCACTTGCATCTTCGTTGCGTAAGACTGAGTCATCAACGTTCCGGTGAACGTCTCGATAAGTTTGGGAATCCAATCTTTCGGAGTTGTCGAGAGCTGAAGATAACGATCTTTAGCGTAGGAACTCACTTCTGCCGCGGACTCAATTTTTTGATCGCCGAAGCCAACGAAGGGTTTGAATTTTCCGTCGTCGTAAGTAAGCGGCGGAGCTTCAACTCGTTTCAGCTGAATCGGCTCGCCCAAAACGGTTTCGAGCCACGCGAGAGTTTCTTCGGACTCTTGAGTTTCAGGAATGAACTTCAACCCGTGATCGATCGGTCCTGCTTTAGTCTGCGCGGTCCGACAGCTGCCACCTAAGACATCGAGGCCGTCGATGAGAGCGACTTTGCGGCCGGTGCCTTCAAGTTGGTGAGCGGCGATGAGACCGGCGAGGCCTCCGCCAATAACGATGCTGTCGAATTCGGCCGTTTTAACGGTTTTGCTTTGAGCCATGGGCCAAAGAATCGCCAATGGTCTTCAAGTGTTCAAGCGGTTTCTGACGAATCTGCTGTTTGCGATCCATGCCAAAAGCTTACGGGTAGCTGGTTTCAGGCGAGGATGCTTGTCGAGAAAAGAGGCGACAGAAGGGGAGAAGCGGTAATACACCGCGACCCAACGTCGACCCTGCGCGGAAGTTTTTAAGTACTGATCGCGGAAAGAGCAAAGAGTCTCAACGGTCATGGTCCGCTGACCTTGAAACGCAGCCGTAGCGATAAAGCATCGAGGACGCTTGGCGTTTGAAAGCTTCAAGAACTTCTGGAACGCGTCCGGATTTTTTGCTGAGCGAGTCTGTGACTCGGCTTTACGCATGATGTGCGGGAAGATCGGTGTGAAGCGAACGAATGCAGCTAGCTTCTCGGCGGCCTTGAACTGACGCTCGCGGTAAGTTTGGTGCGTGTCGTAGATCCGCATCAAGTCCCAATAAACCGAAGTGATGACGGTCATCTCTTGAGCGCGTGCTTCGTTTTTAAAAAGATCGGGTGAGAGTTCACCTGGTTTGCACTCGTAAACGATCTCAAGCACGCGCAAGTATTTTTCGAACGAGACTGCGGCGTCAGAATAATTCTTCTGCGCAAGGTGCTGCTTGGCTTGTTTGACGAGCTGCACGCGGTTGCGCCAGAGCATCAGTCGGTTTTGTTCTTTGGCCTGTTGCTCGGCGCGGAGGACGGCTCCTTTCGAAACCATCTTCGCCATCATCTTGAAACAACCGTCGCAAACGGTTTCAGGGATGGAATCGACCTGCGCATTTTCTTGAAGGCGCAGTCGCATGCCGGTCTCGATCGGAACGAGCGCCGGCACGTTGTCCCCGCAGTAGGGACACGTTATTGCTCCTTCTTGATCGGCTGCCGCACTCGACACGTCATGTTCTCCTGAACTTCTATCTTAAGTTCTTGTTCGCGAAAGCGATAGGAACTTGGTTTGAGCGCGTCCTTAGTCGTGCTCGCGCAATCGCGAGACAGTCGTGCTCGC
>SYLX01000240.1 GCA_005808505.1 Bdellovibrionales bacterium
CCCGGATCGACGTTGAGGTAGGGATCGAACTTCATCAAAGTGACTTTGAGTCCACGAGCTTCGAGCAGAGTTCCTAAACTGGCGGCTGAAAGACCTTTCCCGATCGAAGAAACGACACCACCCGTAACGAAGACAAACTTCTGAACGAGCGCCTGATTGGGCTTCGCTTGAGTTTTCGTTCCAGTTTTAAGCGAAGATTTCGCGGCTGCGCGCAAACCGGGTGCTGCTGCAGCTCGAGCAGCTACGGCTTTCGACTTTGTCGCGACTCCTGCAGATTTCGCGTTCTTTGCGCTTCCCTTTGCTTGGCTGCGTTTGCCCGCTTTTTGCTGTTTTCTTGTCGCCTTCATCGCTGCATCCCCTCTTGTTTCCGAATCAATCGTTCAATTTTCTGTACGTCGTCCGGAGTGTCAACACCCCAGCTTTCGTGTTCGACCGGCACGACACGAATCTTTGCGCCCAAATAAAGCGCGCGAAGTTGTTCCAAACTTTCCATGCGCTCTAGATCGGTAGGCGGTTGCGCGCAGAAGCGCTCAAGGAAATTTCTCCGGTAAGCGTAGATTCCGATATGTTGAAGCGCACCCGTGATTGTTTTTCCTTCTGATGACTCTCGCGAATAAGGAATCGGAAAGCGACTGAAGTAAAGCGCGTCGCCCTTTGCGTTGCGAACGATCTTCACTACGTTTGGCGAACGCAATCCTTCTTCGGTCAGCGGCCGACCCAAGGTCACCATCTCGACACCGGGATCTTGTTCGAACGGCTCAACCAGTAGATCGAGGAGCGCGCCTTCAATGAGCGGCTCATCACCTTGAATGTTCACGAGAACGTCGGCCTCGAGCGACTTGGCTGCCTGCCAAACACGATCCGTGCCGGTCGGAAGATCCGAGGCCGTCATCACCGCTTGAACTTTGCAATCTCGCGCAAGTTTCGCTATTCGATCGTCGTCCGTTGCGACGATGATCTCTTGGAGCTTTTGGCTTGTTCTCGAACCTTCAATCACCCACTGAAGGAGAGGCTTTCCCGAGATTTTTTCCAGGGGTTTTCCCGGAAACCGTGTCGAGCCCCACCGCGCAGGGATGACGCCAACAGCTTTCAACTTCATGGGCTCTCACTTCCAGGACCGTCCACGGGTTTCACCCAAGTTTCGTAGACAAACTCTTCAATTTCTTTGAACCCGAGCTTTTTCAAAGTCGATGTCGCGATGACGCTTTCGAGACCCGATTGCTTTTTGATCGTTCGCACGCGTTCAAGCATTGCCGACTTTGAAAGTTTATCGGCTTTCGTAAGCACCACGGCCGCCGGAAGCATTCGCGGGCGGAGCCAGTCGATGAGGTTATCTTCGTCCTCACTCCAGTCGCGTCGAATGTCCATGACGATGAGCAGACCGATGAGGTTCTCGCGTTTTCCAAGAAACGCTTCGACCATCTTCGTCCAGTCACGCTGCTCGCTTCCGGAGCGTGCGGCAAAGCCGTACCCCGGCATGTCGACGAGTCGATACCGAGGAAATTGATAAAAATTGAGCAACCGAGTCTTTCCGGGCGTACCGCTCACTTGGGCGATCCGACTACCGGCGATACCGTTGATCAAAGAAGATTTGCCGGCGTTGGATCGACCGACGATGGCCACTTCGGGAACTTTGTCCGAGGGGCACCCGTGCAGATCGACCGCGCTGGTCAGAAATCTCAGCTTCTGGGAATTGCTTTGAATTTTTGGGCGGTTCACTGGGATTAATCCCTACCACGCGCCCGCAAGTGTGGCCAGGGCTTCGTCGCAACCCAAAGCATCCTAAGCGACATGTTTGTCCGATCCGCCGGACTCGTGTCGCAGCTCGCCGGACACACGCGTCCGAAAAAACTCTTCAGATCGAATACAACGCCGGTGCGTGACGATTCACCTCGGCATGGGATTTGGACTCTCGCGGAGAGACATTTAACTGCAGCGGCCACGTGCCTATTTTTCAGGAGCCTTTGTCTGATGGAAACTCAACGTATTCCCCTCGATCCACTCGCCGAACCTGCAAAAGGTTTCTTGGTCCCCTTCCTTCGCCCCGGAGCCCAACCTATTCCGGTAGGCGACTTCGTTACGATCGGCCGCGATCCCTCTTGCCAGGTCGTCATTAACGATTCGTTCGCGTCTTCGCGACACGCCCGCATTGAAAGGCGGACCGGTGGTTTCGTGATTCGAGATTTAAAAAGTCGGAACGGAACGTTTCTCAACGGATCGCAAATCAGCGAAGCCATCTTGACCGTGAACGACCGCGTGCGATTCGGCGAAACGGTTTTCCTCTTTGCGGAAGCCTTTACCGACAAACCAACGCTCAGCTCAAAAAATGCCGCTTGGCAGGCGCAACTCGAACGCCTCCCCGCGTTTTCCGCGACGGATTTTCCGGTTTTGATTACGGGCCCTTCAGGCTCCGGAAAGGAAATTCTCGCCCGCTCCATCCACGACAAGTCTTTGCGAGCGAATCGACCTTTTGTAAGCATCAACTGCAGCGCTTTAAGTGAAAGTCTGATCGAAAGTGAACTTTTCGGACACGTTAAAGGAAGCTTCACTGGTGCGACTCACGATCGCAAAGGAGCGTTTGAAAGCGCCCGGGGCGGCACTTTGTTTTTAGATGAAATCGGAGACCTCCCGATCTCATTGCAACCCAAACTCCTTCGCGCTCTCGAAAACAACGAGATCCGTCCGGTTGGCTCCGATCGCGCCATCGAAACGGATGTTCGAATTCTTGCGGCTACTCACAAAAATCTCGTCGCGCAGGTCAAGCTCGGCCGCTTCCGAGAAGATTTGTACTATCGTCTCAACGTCTGTCAGCTTCGTCCCCCAGGGCTGAAAGATCGACCCGAAGATTTCGATGACCTCGTCTATCACTTCGCTAAGCAGTTCCGCGTGCGGTTTTCATTCACCGCACTCCAGCGCCTGCGCGAACACTCTTGGCCCGGCAACGTGCGCGAACTCAAAAATCTCGTGGCACGCGCTTCTGCCTACTTCCCCGGAAAACACATCCAACCGAATGATCTGGACGCCGTTCTCGAATCGCTTCCCGCTCAGACAACTTCCTCACCCCAAATGAGCGCCGGGCTGGAACTTCCTACAGGGACTAATGGTTCGATCATTAAAGAAATTGAGCGCGAGATGATCGTCCGAAGGCTTGTCGCGAACCAAGGCAACCAGCGGCGCACCGCTCAAGAACTCGGAATTCCGAAGAGCACGCTTCATGATCGCATCAAAGCTTATTCGATTGATTTGAAAGAGATCGTGAAAATGGATCCAGAACTCATGGTTTGAGGACAACGGATTTAAAGAAGACGCGACGAACTTGTCCGCGCGTGAGGAAGGCATTCAAGTTCTTCCGCAGAACGACCTTCATCTTTTCTTTTCCCTGAGGCGTAACCAGATCATCGTAGGTTAGCTGTTCAAGCGAGCGGCTGACCAAGTCCTTTACCTCGATGTGCCGATCCTTGATCTCAACCGCACATTCGTGATTGCTCGCTTCGAAGTAAAGTTCGAAAAGACCCATGGGATTCGAACTTTCCGCAAGCGAACGAAGATTCACGACGATTTTTTCAACGAGCACGACGTGTTCGGGATGGTAAAGCGGATCGGCGAAATCTTCAAACGGCTCAGCTTCAGCGTAACTCCAGGCGTGCTCGGCAACTTCGCCGAAAGAGCGAAGGAACTTCGCCTCAAGAGTCGGTAAGAACTTTCCCTGCAGCGTCACCTTTAAAGCAAAGAGTGAAAGCGCACCCATCACAATGGCCGAGACGATCAGAAGTTTCGACTTGCGTGGAAGAGCCTTGAAGGAGGTAAAGCCCTCTTTGACTCGCGCCAGGATGAACTTCGCGTAGTCCTTCCCGGTAGCAAGCCCGCGAACCGCACCTTCACGAATCGCCGGCCAGGCTGTCTTCGGAAGTTGAGCTAACGCTTTTAATCGCTGAGCGATTG
The DNA here is from genome assembly GCA_005808505.1 of Bdellovibrionales bacterium. Taxonomy (GTDB): domain Bacteria; phylum Bdellovibrionota; class Bdellovibrionia; order Bdellovibrionales; family JAMPXM01; genus SYLX01. Next base: position 3,943 of record SYLX01000240.1, read on the forward strand.
GCTTGATTTTACTTTTAAGTCGAAAAAGAAAAATATAGAGGCGATTTTTAAATCCGCCCTCTTGCTCAAGAGCTGCGATATCGAGCGAGTCGATGACGACGGCTTCCGCTGCTTCCGCCTGCGCTGCACCTTGCGCTTTGAGATCCTGCATCGCTTGGGCAAACTGCGGATCTTCGGTTGCTAACAAGTTATCGACGGTTGCGATGGCCGCTTCGGGCGACGGATGCGTCGTCGGCGCGGCCGCTGGAGATGCACTACCAGATGCACCTGGTTCTGCAACCAAGTCGACGAGGGAAATCAGGTCTTCTTTCTGGTCTTGCCGTTCAGCTTCGTTCGCCATCCATCATCCGTGAAGGTGGTGCTTCGTCGTCCAGTATGACAAACTTCGAAAGCTTGCGCCCGGAAAACGAGAAACCCGGCCGAAGAACCTGTACATCCATGGGCGTCTCTCTCCGATACGAACTTGTGCGGAGGAGTGATGAAACGGATTTCGCAACTCGACTCACAAAATAAAGTTCTGACCTTTTGGTTCGCGCTGGCGTTAGCGGCAACTCTCGCCGTCGGTTGCACGAGCCTTACGCGCTCCACTCAGAGCGGATACGCTAACCGAGATCAAGAGCCAAACTTAGGTCGAGATCGACGAGCGACCGAGAAGCTCGCGACGATGCGTGAGCTTGGCTTTGCGGATGAAAGCGATCTTTCCAGGCGCGATGAGGCGATGATCTACGCGCGGACCAAACTCACGAAAGCAGAGCGTGCGCTCGAGGGAAAACGCGAACGTGAGCAATACTTTCGGAACAAGCCGTTCATGCGTTCAGATCGCGAACGCCTTGAGTTTCTTTCATTAGAAAATTACGACGAACGTCAACGCTGGCTCAATGCCAAAGGCATTCACGGATCAACGACTCCCCACGCACCCGAAATTCAGGCTCTCGTCGATATCAACGACATCACCGTCGGCATGACGAAAAACGCTGTTCGCGACTCCTGGGGCGAACCGGAGCTCGTTGAAGTTGCGGGCAATCCCATTTACGGAAACGAAAGATGGCATTACTCGGAGCAAACTTCCTCAACGGAAGGCTACCGCACGCAGCAGCGTCTCGTTTACTTCGAATCGGGCCGAGTTGTTGGTTGGGAGTCGAGGTAAAACTCCCACCTCAATCGTTAATGAGCTTCTTCCCAGTTCGGACCGTTACCGGTATTTACCTGAAGCGGAACTTTTAGCTGCGCGACATTTTCCATCTTCGAGCCTACTTCTAGGCTCACTTCATCGACGTGTTTATCTTTTACTTCCAGCACCAGTTCGTCGTGCACTTGAAGCAATAGACGCGCGTTTGCGGGCTCGCCCACTTTGATCATCGCAAGTTTCACGAGATCCGACGCCGTTCCCTGGATGGGAGCATTGATCGCGGCGCGTTCACCAAACTTTCGAACCATCGGACTCTTTGAGTAGAGTTCATCGAGGTAACGACGGCGACCAAAGATAGTTTCGACATAACCCTTCTTTGTCGCTTCTTCGACCGTGTCGGTCATGTACGTCTTCACGCCGGTGAAACGTGCAAAGTAGCGATTGATAATCTCCGTTGCTTCCGACCGAGGAATTCGGAGTGTTTCCGCTAAACCGAATGCACCCTGTCCATACGCCAAGCCGAAATTCACGGCCTTGGCTTTGCGGCGCATTTCGGGCGTGACGTCCTTGAGGTCGACTTCAAAAACTTCACTAGCCGTAGCCGAGTGGATATCGACGTTGCTCTCAAAGGCGCGTACGAGACCAGGATCACTTGTGATGTGCGCAAGGATACGAAGTTCGATCTGGCTATAATCCGCCGAGACCAGCGTGTAGCCAGGATCCGCGATGAAAGCGCGGCGAATTTGGGTGCCCCGCTCCGAGCGAATCGGGATGTTCTGCAAGTTTGGGTTTGTGCTCGAGAGGCGCCCAGTTGCCGTCGTCGCTTGATTGAACGTCGTGTGCACGCGACCGGACTCTTTATGCGCCAGCTGCGGGAGAGCATCCACGTACGTAGACTTGAGCTTGTTCAATTCGCGCCACTGCAGGATCTTCGCCGTGATCGGAAATTCTTTCGAAAGTTTCTCGAGAACTTCGTTGTCGGTTGAGTAACCTGTTTTTGTTTTTCGGCCGGTCGGCATCTTCATCTTTTCGAAGAGAATTTGGCCGAGCTGCTTGGGGCTTCCGATATTGAACGGTCCACCCGCTTCTTTGTGAATTTCTTTTTCTAGTTCTGCGAGATCCTTCGCCAAGCCTTCGCTCTGAGTTTTCAAAGCTCCCGCATCGATGAGAATTCCGTTGTTCTCCATCGCGAGCAAGAGGGGTACGAGCGGTTGCTCGATTTCGAATAAAACTTTTTCGCCATTGACGGTCGAAAGCTTTTTACGAAGCTGTTGCTCAAGGCGCAAATGCGCCGTGAGCAACTGCGTGGAGCTCGGAAGATCCGGCAAAGCCTCACCGTTGTAGAGGGTAAATAGCGGCATCGGATTGTCGACCGTACCTGCGCGAATGACGTACGCGGCAAGCATCTGATCCCAATCGACGAGAGGGCTTTTCATGTGGTGTCGTTTAGCGAAGTCTTTTAGGTCAAAACCACGCAAACGAAGTTTTTTCTCCGTGAGCATAGCGCCAAGCTGCGGGCCCTCTTCGGCGACTTCCGCAATGGTGTAGCCGTCCTTCGTTTTCTGCGCGAGGTAAGAAGCTCGCTCCGTTTGGAGGGCCCACGTCTCTTCGCCCGCTTTCAAGAATTTATCGAGGGCCGCAACGTCGTAACGTTCTTCTTTGATGGCTCCCACTTGCAGCGTGGCTTCAACAACAGGAGCCGCTTGCGGTGGTGCTCGGCGAACAAAGCTGTTCACCGCATTGGCACTTCCGGCGATCGTTCCCGTCTCGCGACCCGACGGATTCAGCACGTGAGAAACCGAAAGGCCTTCATGCGGCGAGGGCGTGTCTACCGTTCCGCCACTGGCATCAATTGTCGGTGCCGGCGTCTCGCCAAGCAATGTACGTGCGAAAGTTTTGAAATCAAGTTCCGCCAAAAGGTTCGCAAGCTCGTCGCGATGGATAGGTTTCAACTTCAAATCGTCGATCGTTACGCCGAGAGCCATGTCGCAAACGATGGTCACAAGACGCTTTGAAAGAAACGCGTTATCGCGACTTGCTTCGAGCTTCTTCTTCGTCGCACCCGTGATTTTTTCGATGTTCTCATAGATATCCTCAAGGGAGTCGTACTCAGCGAGAAGTTTCTGAGCTCCTTTTTCGCCAATCCCAGCTACTCCGGGAACATTGTCGGATGTGTCGCCTACGATCGAGAGGTAATCGATCATCTTGCGCGGCTCAACTCCCCACTTCGCGATAACGCCCGCTTCGTCGTAACGAACGTCTTTCATCGTGTCGTACATGGAGACGAACGGCTTCACGAGCTGTCCAAAATCTTTATCGCTACTGACGATGACAACTTCGACACCGTGATCGCGCCCAAACTTCGTGAGCGTTCCGATGATGTCGTCGGCCTCAAAGCCCTCTTGATCAAA
>SYLX01000241.1 GCA_005808505.1 Bdellovibrionales bacterium
AAAAGCCAATCACATCCCCAATCCAATGAAGGGAAACAACCCATACGGATTCGTTTGCGCGTCGGCTCCATAATACAAGCCAAAGATAAACTGAATCGGCACGTGGTAAAACACCGTCGTGTCCGCGCGAGCTTCGACGCCCGTGCCGAGGAAGACTTTGCCAAGCTTCGCTTCCACGCGGCGCCTAGCCTCGAAGTCGTACGAGAATCCGTCGAGCGTCAACGCATCCACAAACGCGGCCCCATGCCATCGCTGGATGAAGAAGGGAGCAGTGCCGAATCCGCGATACGTGTAAGAAAGCGGAAAGCGGTACTCCGCACTCGCCGTGATCAAGTTCTTGCCGATGAAAGCGCCGCTCTGATAGCCGCGCATGATCAGGCCTCGCTGAGTCAGCGCAGCTTGGTAATTTCCGCCGATCGTCGTCTGACCAAACAAACTTCCGTTCAAGCGCGGTGCGATCGAAGCGTTCAAGAAGAACGCCATCGCGTGACGATCCGGCAACCACTTCGAGAAGTATTTGGCCGCACCGAAATCGATCTGCTCATACTCGTTGTCGCTGATGCCGGGGAAGTAGCGCGTGTAATCGAGCGAGAAGGAGCCGCCCTTCTCCGGTGAAATCTCAAATCCTCGGCGGCTCGCATTCATGTACGACAAACCAACGCCGGCACCGTTCCGTTTCAATGAGCGAGTCGCGGCTTCCGTCTGCGAATATTTCCATCCGAGGCTTGCGCGCCAGTTGTTGCTCAAGCCAGGTATGTACGAACTGCCTTCCGCGCTCACCGAGGCCGTGTGGCGAATCAATCCGTCTGTGTAAACGTACTCATAGAGGTTCATTCCGGCCAAGCTCATCCGCACAGGCGTCGAAGCATTCGTGTAAGAACCCAAGAAGCTAGTCTTAGCCGAAAGAGTGTCGTAAGCCGCCGTCAAAGAATAAGAGTGGCGGCTCGTAGCATCGTTGCCAGCAGTCGACGCTTGGAAGTAGGTGCCACCCGGAACGAAGTAAACAAACGGCAACCAATAGCGTGGAAGCAGATGATAATAAGGGCGATATTTCTCGCGCTTGATCTCGACGTTCACTTGCGGCTCTTGGAACTGCGGCCACTCCGAATCAACAAGAGGGGCAACTTGCGGGAGAGCAGGAGGAACTTCGCTCCACGCCTTCCGAGGTGAGCGCGCGATCTGCGGGCCATAAGACGTGAGCTTGCCGTAAACCAGATCGCCCGTGACAGGGTCGAGATCTCCCGTCATCAAGCGTGTGGTCGTGTTGCTCACCGCACGCGCCGTCGTCAATGTTTTATCCGCTAAATAAAGATTGGCGACACCCGAGCGGTCCGAAACGAAGAGCAAACCTTCCGAAGTCATGCGCGGGTAGTGCACAGGCTTGAAATCGCGAAGCACAACGCGCGGTTCTCCTTCGATCGACAGCCGGCCCTCGGTACCCGTGCGCACCTTTGCGACTTTCAAAACTTCCGCTCCGTCGTCGCGCTTTTCCGTAAAGATGATCTCGCCGGAGGACAAAAACTCAGGACGCGCGATACGCGTTTGAATTGGCGGTTCGTAAACCACCGAAGGCGCGGAGCCATCGATTTGCACGGCTCCTAGACGGGTGGAGCCGGGAGTGTTCTGCACGAACGCGATCCACTTTCCATCCGGAGAAACAACAGGTTCGCGAGCCCGCAAGCCGCGCGTAAGTTGTTTCGTTTTGCGAGAGTCAAAATCATAACGATAGAGATCCGCATACTCGTAGTAGCGTTTGTAAGTATCGACCGCATCAAAGATCAACGCTTTCGAATCGGGCGTCCAGCTCACGCGATTGATCGAATCGTTATCCGTTACGCGTCCGGCTTTCTTGAAGTTCTGTCCGTCGCGTTCCGCAACGTAGATCACACTATCGACATTGTGCAGTTTTCCGACGTAAGCCAGACGCGACTTATCCGGCGAAACGACAGGTGAGTGGTTGAAGAAGCCCTCTTGCTCAAGGGGCGTTTCTTCGAACGTACCGCCCATTGCGATAATCGAAAGTTGTTTACCCGCATATTCCTCCGCGCGGTCGTAGACCTTACCTAAAAGGCCGGCGTAGTCCGTACCGAGGCGAGATTCAACAGGACCGTTCAGGAAAAAAGGAATCCGGCTGGAGTAAGCCAAGTTGAGATCACGCGCCGTCGATTCACCGCCGAGTCTCATCATCTCGCTCCAGAGCATTGCGCCCATCAAATAGGGGCGCACGCCGCCGGGCCAACCGGGAATGCTTGTCTCATTAATGCGGGAGATATCCTCGTCACGTAGAGTTTTGTCCTGAACCATCGAGCGCACGATCGAGAGATAGTTCGGCGAGCGGAGCCGACCGTAACTCGAAAGTCGAGTTTCCATTTCGGTCGCAAGCCCTTCACTGTACCAACGCGGGAGCAAAATGTTTGGACGGATGATCGACCCAAACATGTAACGGAGTGGCTTCATCACGCCCGTTGCCGGTTCAAAATTCAGGATGTGTGTGTATTCGTGGGTGACGAGCTCAAGACCCCAGTTCCCGTAATCGCTGATTGAGTCCAGCGAAAGCGGCAAGACAGGATATGTCGAGACCAAAGGATAGGGAACGCCCGTTGCGAAGCCATTTGCGATGTCGGTGCTGTCGTCTATAAGCAGGACCGTCTTCTCTGGCCACACGCCGAAGACGGGCGAAGTCGATGCCCACGATTGCTCCGCGAATTTGGCATAGAGGGCTGCCAGTTCGTATTGCCTTGAGTCATATACAATCGTGAAATGAGGGGTTTCGATCTTTTCCCACTCGATTTCGGGTGGCGGAGCCGCGAGTGCGTAGCTGGAGAAAAATCCAAGGACTAGAAAGAGAAGCACGGCAAAAACAGAAGCTGAAAGTTCAGACCAAAGTCTTGCCTGCCAAAGCGGCGCGCGAGTGCAAATGCGGAACATAGCTGATTCCCACCGTACTTGAAGTTCGTGAAACCCGAAGGAGATCCAGACGTTAATTCTGAATCACGGCGCAAAAGTTTGACAAAGTCATGCGGCTTTTTGAAAATCGTGTCTCGAACACATCTCAAGTTTACACAGGGAGTATTAGAAATGCGGTCGAATTTTATCCGTTGCCTCGCGGTTGCAGGTCTTACGGTTGCTTTAGTGACTTCTTGTAAGAGCAAGCCGAAGAACGTTGATGAGGCTCCGCCCGCAGCGGCAGCCGGCGAGCAAAACGCGCCTGTCGTCCAGGACAAAGAAATCCTCACAGACCCCATGGGTTCCGACAGCGGCAAGATCCCCGGTCTCTCGACGATCTTCTTCGAATACGATCAAGCTCGCTTGACGGCTGACGCTCGCAAGAAGCTTTCGGAAAACGCGGAGTGGATCAAGTCGCACCCGAACTTCACGATCCAAATCGAAGGTCACACGGATGACCGTGGTTCGGTCGAGTACAACCTCTCCCTCGGAGAGCGTCGTGCAAAGTCGGTTCGTGCTTACCTCGAAAGCCTCGGCATCGAACAGAAGCGCATGAACTTGATCAGCTACGGCGAAGAGAAGCCGGTTGCGACTGGTGATGGCGAAGGTACTTGGAGCAAGAACCGTCGCGCGAACTTCGTTCCGCTTCAGTAACAAGCAAAGTCTTTTAGCTCCAGTCGGGATGACCGGAGCTTATCGAATCGCGTGAATTCACAAATGAGATTCGCGCGCGCTTCCCGCAAGTCACAGCCAAATGAGGGCACGATGCGCTCTGGCCTACCGAAGTTCTTAAACTCAATTCTCATAACGTTCTTTCTCTCGATCGTTGTCTCCAGCTCCGGCTGCGTGACGTCGCAAGATCTTCCGATCGATGAATGGAATATCGCGCGTGCCGCGTACGATGCTGCACGCGATGCGGATGCCTCGCGCTACGTTCCGGCGATGTGGTTCAACGCTGAACAAACTTATCGTGAAGCGATGAAGTCCTATAAAGATCGCCACTACACTCAAGCAAAGAAACAGTTCGTCGAAGCCCAGCGACTTTGTGAGCTGGCCGAAAACCAAGCTCGACTCGCGCGGCACCAATCCGGCGAGATCGTGCCCTAATCGTATTTCTGACAAAAAAGAGGTCTCATGAAATCGCATCACTCTGCTCGCTCTCTCCTGACTGCCGCAGCTCTCCTCGCTGCCATCACGTCGCTCCCGGCCTGTTTGCAAACTCGCTCGGCGCAAAAAGAGCAGGAAGAAAAACAAGTCTTCAAGAAACAGCTCACGAACCTTCAGCAGAACACCGCCGACATCAACACGCGCTTCCAAGATCTTGAGGACGAAGCACGCCGCGTGAACGGTCGCGTGGAAGTTCTCGAAAGCAAAGTGAATCAGATGTCCGCGAAGGCCGACAAAGGCGATCAGGGACTCGAAAATAAAATGCGTGAACTCAACGAAGTTTACAAAGAAGAGTTCAACAAGATGGGCGCGGACATCACGGCGCTCAAACAACAGATCGCGATGATGCAAGAAGATCAGAAGCGCGTGCGTGAGGAGTCGGAATCCAAGGCGCAAGCGCAGGCGGCAGCTAAAGCTACTGAGCAGGCTAAAGGACCGTTCGCCTCTGCGGAGTCGAAGTTCGACAAGAAGAACTGGAAAGACGCGATTCTCGATTACGAGAAGTACCGTTCGCAAAATCCCAAAGGCAAACAAGTACCGGTTGCGACTTACAAAATCGGCGTCGCGTTCCAGGAACTCGGGATGGCTGACGACGCAAAGCTCTTCTACGACGAAGTGATTGCAAAATTCCCGAAGTCGAAGGAAGCAGAGAAAGCCGCAAGTCGCCTCAAGGGCATGAAGAAAAAATAAGCCTTCATAAGAAAGGAGCGGCGTACGATGGAGCTTTCCCAAACCCAACTCGCCGCTCTGATTCTGATCATTTGCATCCTCGCCATAGTCGGTTCTCCCATCGCCTATTTGAGGTATGCTTCGAAAGCCAACCGCCGAGTGCGGTTGGCCACCCACGATGAAGAGTGGCAAAGACCTGATTTTCTCGAACTTCGCTCCCGTGGTTTTCAACTTGAGCGCCTTTTGCGCGAGCCTTCTTTCTCCAAAGCTGTCTACACGCTCGAAGATGAACATCGGAAATTGACCGCGCGAATCCGCCTCACGGGGCTCAACTCCGCGGCAATCGAAACGCCAGAGAATCGATCGGAAGATCGAATTACGATCTCAAAGTTCAAGTTCATCCGTGCTGGCGAAACGGTGGGGCAACTCAAGCACGGTCAGATTTTTTCTCGCGCAAACGATGAGCTTCATTTTGGCGGGCAAACTTATCAACTCCGCCAAAAAAGTTTTAAGCCGCTCGAAATCTGGAAAGGCGAGGAGCTGATCGCGCGAGTCGTCCTTGCAGGACCCACTTTTGCCGCCTGGGAAAAAACGCTTATAGCCTTTGCGCCTTCAGTCCCGAGAGATTTGCGATCAACCCTGGCATGGCTCTCGATCTATCGCCTCCGCCCTAAAAACTTCGTGAACCACGCCAACAACATCGGCTAGGGCCTGCCAGCTTGAAAAAAGCTCACATTTCGCAGGTTTCCAATTCGGGAAACGGCCTTCCGTTCAAGCAATCCCAGCATTCCTTGAGATCGCCCTTGTGATCTCTTCGCCCGTCACGATAAAACCGCACCCAATCATATCAGGGATTTTAGGGGAGCTTTCTGCACCACTTCCGCCAGGTACTAGCCATCGAAACCAGCTGTGACGATACATCGGTCGCCGTCGTGACCGAAGAGGGTTACGTGCGGCACGTACTCTCGGCGAGTCAAAACCAAGCTCACGAAATCTTCGGCGGCATCGTTCCCGAAATCGCCTCCCGCAATCACACGTACAACTTGCTTCCCTTAGTCGATGCTTGTCTCGAGAAAGCAGGGCTGAAGCTCGAGGACGTCGATGGTTTTGCCGTCACGTCAAAGCCCGGACTCATTGGCTCACTCCTCGTCGGTCTCGTGGCAGCAAAGTCGCTCGCCCTCGCAACAGGTAAGCCCTTTATCGGAGTGAATCACCTAGAAGGGCATCTGCTCGCGCCGTTTCTCAAAGACGACGATTATCAGCCTCCGCAAGACTTCGCGTACCCCTACGTTGCTCTCGCGATTAGCGGCGGTCACACCTCGCTGTATTGGATCAAGGGCGTCGGTGAGTATGAGGTTCTAGGCGCAACCATCGACGATGCGGCCGGCGAAGCATTCGATAAATTCGGAAAGATGGCGGGGCTCGGGTTTCCAGGCGGCGTTCGCGTCGATCGCCACGCAAAGCTTGGCAATGGATCGAAGTATCAGTTTCCGCGCGCGATGATGAACGAAGATCATCTCAACTTTAGCTTCTCCGGGATGAAGGCTGCAGGCCGCCGCGTGCTGGATCAACTCACGCCAGAAGAAAAGTCACAGCTTGAGCAAGATCTCGCCCACGGAGAACCGCGCCCAGGCGTTCTTGCCGATGCGTGCGCCAGCTTCCAAGATGCGATGGTCGATGTCCTTCTTGATCGGTTCGCACGCGCGGTGAAAAAGTTCGGAGCTAAGCGCGCCGTTCTCACCGGTGGCGTGAGCGCGAACTCGCGACTGCGCGAGCGCGCAAGTACGTGGGCCGCAAAGGAAGGCGTGCAACTCGTCGTTCCGCCGATTCGCTACTGCACGGATAACGCCGCCATGATTGGTTACGCCGGCATTACAAGAATGAACCGCGGTGAGATTTCGGATCAAACTTTGGGTCCGCAGGCGAGGGCCCCGCTAGGGGCTGCGCCGTTGCCCGCTAATCTGCCCGATTGGCTCGTGAGGGCAAAATCGTGACCCGTAAAGAACGCATCATTGAGCGCCTGCGAGAGCTTGGTGCAGACGGACCCAAAAGATCACTTGGCCAAAACTTTTTGATTTCGGATCACGTGATCGATCGAATTATTAGCGCGGTGAAAAGTGCTGACTTCCCCGAAATGGTGGAGGTTGGCCCTGGTCTTGGCGCACTGACGGAAGATCTTCTCCTCCTCGAAAAGCCGTTGGCGCTTCTCGAGCTCGATCAAAAGTTTGCGCAGGCTTGGCGCGAGCGCGCTTCGCAAACAAAGGCTCCTCTTCGCGTGATGGAAGGCGACGCCCTTCAGCTCGATTGGAAAACGCTCGAGCTCCCTGAAGGCACGCTCTTCGTGAGCAATCTTCCTTACCAAATTTCATCGAGCCTCGTTGTTGAGCGAAGCCTTGAGCCAGCAGGCGTCACGCGCATGGTGCTCATGTTCCAAAAGGAAGTCGCGCAACGAATTACCGCGCAAGCCGGTACGAAAGAGTACGGTCTCCTCACCGTGGTCGCGCAAACTTTTTGGGAAACTTCGAAAGTCTGCGACGCAAGCCCTGGTGATTTCTTTCCTCCGCCAAACGTAGCGTCGCGAGTTCTTCAGTTCCGTCGACGTACGATCGACTGGCAGGGGATTGGAAGCGCGAAGCGCTTCTTGTCGTTTGCGAAAGCCGCCTACTCTCATCGTCGCAAGCTTCTCTCGCGGAATCTGCAAGGCAGTTGGTTCAATGGGAATAAGGAGATTCTCGCACAACTCGAGGCACTCTTCGCGCAGAACGGTCTAAAGCCAACGGCCCGGGCAGAAGAGCTTGACCCCAAGGCCCTCGTCAGCCTTTATCTTTCGGTGGAGCATGCGGGCTTAAAGCCCAACTAACGAAAATGGCTGAGAAGAAAAAAGACAACGGCATCAAGATCATCACCGAGAACCGTAAAGCGCGATTCGATTACCATATCGAGGAGACGTTTGAAGCGGGCTTGGAGCTCGTTGGTAGTGAAGTCAAATCTCTGCGCAAGGGAGATGTGAACCTCAAAGACTCATACGTCGCTTTCGTAAACGGCAGCGCCTACTTACAAAACGCGCACATCAGCGTTTACAAAGCTTCGAGCTACATGAATCACGAACCTGAGCGAAAACGCCGCCTTCTCTTGAACAAAAACGAACTCGGAAAACTCGAGCGCGCCGTCGAAGAAAAAGGCTTCACCTGCGTTCCCTTGAAGCTTTACTTCAAAGGGAGCTGGGCTAAAGCGGAAATCGCGATTGTTCGTGGTAAGAAGATCGGCGACAAACGCGAATCGACAAAGACCCGCGACATGGATCGCGAGATGGCGTCTGCAAAGCGTAAATCGCGCTAATCGCAGGCCTACAGCTGACCCTCAACGAGCCTCAAGCTTATTCATAAACTGCATTTCTTTTTCGAGTTTCCGTTCGAATTCGCTGACGCGTTTTTCCCAACCCTTGGCCATGCTGCGGCTCTTTTCGATCTTGAGGTCTGGGAGAAGTCGCTTATCCAAAAGAAAATCGACCGTGTCTTCGGGCTTGATCTCTTTCCAGTCGAGCCAAGTGCGAGCGTCATCGGGCGCTAAAAAGATCGGCTGACGGTGATGACCCGTGTTGAGCACGAACTCACTCGGCGTGTGAATGATGAGCGTAAAGCCCTCGTAAACTTCGCCGGTCTTGTGATTGACCGACTCGTCATAAAGACCCGCGCAAAAGAGCATCTCGTCGCCCTCATCTTTGAACATCACCATCTCGCCGGCATGATCACCTTTGTAAACAGGCTCGATAAAAGCCGACATTGGAATCAAGCAACGCTGTTGTTTGAGCGGGCCTTTCCACGTTGGCTTTTCCGTTATCGGGACGATCTTTTTTTTCTTCTCGTCCCAAGAAAGCAGTCGCGCGTTGAAAGTGGGGTAGGGGATATCGCGGGGCTTGAGCGAAAAGCCCATTGGGCGAAGCTGGGTTTCACCTTTTTCTTGGACAATAACCGGTGCTTCTGAGTAAAGGCGCGCGTGCACATCCCAGTCGAACTCGTCAGGTCCAGGTGCGATGCCAAGAGCTCGCGTGATCTTTTGGTTAGAGGCTCGAATCATGAATTCAGCGCACACGGATTCCTCGCTCGCGCCGAGGCGACTGGTCTAGTCGGGGGCTGAGTTGAGATTCCCCAAACGGCGCACTACGATGGGAACATGGCTTATTTTCTTAGTCTTTCCCAGTGGAAATCCGCGATTGTGGTCTCATGTCTCGCGCTCGTTTGCGGATGCAAAAGTGCTCCGCCAGCTTTGGCCGAGCCGACTGCGGCGCAAAGCTCAACGCTTACGGAAATTCCCGATGAAGTGAGCCTGAAGCAAGATCGCAGCGCTCTTTCAAGCGAGCGCCGAGAAATCCCGGACGACATCAAACGTTCCAACGATGAACTCTCATTTATCCGTAGTCTCATGGGGCAAGCGGATGAAGAGCCCGCAAAGATTCGCGAACGTTTCAATAAAGCGCTACGCGACCGACGCACGAAGTTTGACAAGCTCATGAAGGAGCGTCGCGACGACTTCACGAAAGATGAGAAGCGAGCCCGCGATGAATTTCTGGGTTGGCTAAAAGCGGATCGAGAGCGATTCGTAAAGCGAAATCCAAAAGCGAACTCGGAGCGACGCAAATCCTTCTTCGATGGCCAGGAAACTCGGCGCGCCGATTTTTTTGCAAACGAACGCGATCGCCGCCGCGACTTCGAATCGCGTTCGATGGAAGAACGCAAGACGTTCGAAGACTACGTTCGCGAGCGTACGAATGAGTTCAACCAAGAGCTGCGCGCATACACGGCAACTTACTACGATCGAAAAAAGAATTTGGATTTGAAGAAGAAGGCCGATGAAAAAGCCCGTAAGTCTAGCGGTGCGAAAGCCGTGCAGGGTAAGGCTTCTACGCCGGGAGAGCCGATGGATCCAGATTTAGAGGCGTTTCAGAATATTCCCAAAACGCCGGCCCAACCTCTCGGATCCCAATAATCAACAAGTCATCAGCGCGATTTGTTTTTGCGCGAAGCCGCCACGCGGGCGTCCGACTTTTCGGAGCGTTTGCGGGGAACAATCTTCGCCTCGCGAACTTCAACTTCGAAGATCTTCTTAACGCCGGCTTCGGTGAGGAAGACGTACTCCCCGCGCTTCAGGCTTCCAGGCATGCGTAGGCGACCGATCGCTACGCGCTGAAGCTTCAGGACGTCGAAGCCGATCTTCTCAAACATGCGGCGGACCTGGCGGTTTTTACCTTCGCCGATCATGACCTTGATCCAATCGTACTTATCGCTATCGCCGCGACGAATGCGTTCGACGTGACGAGCGTTGACCTTGCCGCCAACAACCGAAACACCACGGCGCAAGCGCTCGAAGTGTTCGTCCGTCGGGCGACCATCGACTTTGACTAAATAAGTTTTGAGGATCTCTTGGCTCGGGTGATTCACCTTTTGCGCAAACTCTCCGTCGTTCGTGAGGAGGATCATGCCTTCGGTGTCCCAGTCGAGACGACCGACAGGGAAGACCCGCACGGGGAGTCGCTCGAAATAATCGGCGATCGTCGGGCGACCTTCGGGGTCATCCATCGTCGTCACTACGTTTTTCGGTTTGTGGAAGAGAATGTAAACCTTGTGCGCCGGCGGCTTCACGGGTTTACCGCTGACCGTGATGCGGTCTTGCCCGGGAACAACGCGTGTTCCGAGTTCGTAAACTTTCTTGCCGTTGACCATCACGGCGCCTTCGCCGATCAGCTCATCCGCTTTGCGGCGGCTCGCGATGCCGCACTCTGAGAGATATTTATTCAAACGGATCGCTTCGCCAGGGGCTGCAGAGTCGTCGTTTTTGCGGAAGGATTTTGACGGAGGTCTTTGTTCGGTAGCCATATTGTCGTCTTTCGGATTTTGCCGGCCGGGAAGTTTCTAGCTCGGGGACAGGTCCTCAATGGGCCGTCAGGTCGATCTCTTCGAGGCCGTCGAGGTCAGGGTTTTGGGGCGCACTTTGAGCGCCGGAGCCTGCGTCTGCGGAAGAATCGGGACCGCCCAAGGGAGCACGCCCGGTTCGAGCCGCTTCCAATGCCAGCGTTTTCTCTAAATTGATAATCAGTAAACGCACCAGCTTGTCATCAGGGAAAATGTGTTCGAGCGCAAGTCGCCCGCGCTCGAGCGCTGCTTCTGCAAACTTAACAGCCTCGGGGTGGTCCTGACTCATCAGATCGAGAGCTTTTTCCAACAGGCCGGTGAGCTCGATATACATCGGATCGCTTTTGCGATTCACGAAGAACTGCTCTAGACGCTTCAGCGGATAAAAGAGCACCGGGTAGCGGTGGAGGCTTCCGCCATCCATCTCCGCGTACCGTTGAAAGGTGTATCCACGAACGATGGCGCCTTTGATTCCTTCGGGCGTCATCTTAAACCGTGCAGCCGTGTGCGGGCCGATCTCGATCTGTTGGACGATGGTCTGGTGCAGACCTAGTTCGTTTGAATAATACAGCGTGAAATCAAGATTCAACGGCGTGAGCTCGCCCTCACGGATCGCGAGAACTTTCGGGAAGACCGTGACCCGGAGGCTTCGGTCGCCCTGCAGGGTAATTGCCACAACGCGGTCATTGCCCTCGGGAATGGCGCGAATCTGGTCGAAAGGACTGGCCGTGCGCTGCAGATAACGTGCGATCACGAGCTCGAGCGTGCGCATGTTTTCAACCGGAACGACCTGGAGGTCTTCGGGTTGAATCGTTTCGCCGACGGGCAAAGCCATGCGGTGCGTGTCTTGATAGTGCTGAACGATGTTGCGAACTTCGTTGAAGAGTCCGAGCTTGTTGGTCTGCCAGTGGCTGAACATGAGCGCGCGGCAGAAGAACCGGTTGAGCAGTTCGGAGTTCACGGGCTCGGTGGCATCGCAGAGGTTTTTTAGATAATGATAGAAGCACAGACGCGCGGCATCTTTATCGGGTTCTAACGACAAAATATGCTGAGCTAATGCTGTTACGTGCGCCATGCTCAATTGATAGGAAGGATTCTTGACTCCGTCCAGCAAATTCGCGCCAATAAAGGGATGGCGTGAACTTCGGGCGTGAATCTGGGGCTTTCGGCGCGAAGTCGTCAGCGAAGTCTGGTTCAAGGCCGATCCGAGGCCAATTCACGGCATCAGCAATGGCCATCCAAGGCCTCATCCAAGGAAGGATCGAAGAATGAGCATGCACCGCGAACTAAATCCTCAACTTTTCGGCAACCAAACTCCCATCGAAAAAATGGGTCAGCCCGTTGATCCGACGAAGCCCGCGGCAGGCATCATGGGAAGATCCGAGTCCCCGCAATCGAACAAGCAAATCCCGTATCCAGCGATTGACGTGAAGGCGATTGAGCACCAGATCAACACGCTGAAAGTGGCGCTTCTGCAGATGGAGAAACGCACGGATTCATTGAGCATGAAGATGGAAGAGCTCGGTCGGACAACGCACGGACGTCTTGAGCGTTTCTCGCAAGCGATCCTTCGCATGGAGGAAGTGCAAAACCAACAGAACCAAGAGAACGCGGGACGTGCCGCGCAAATCATGGCGAAAGTGAACGAGCGCAAGGTGAGCGATAGCAAAGTTCAAGAGCTCGTGGATCGTCACAACACGATCATTCGCAATTTCGAAAATCGATTGTTGAGCTTGCAGCGTCTTGTCTCCGAGCAAGAGATGGCTCTTCACAACGCAACGGCGGCGCTCGAGGAAGCGCGCGCGGAACTCGCAAAGCGACGCTAAGAATTAGGGAGCGACGGTCTGCATGCGTTGCAGGAACTGATCGGCCTTCTCAAAGCCCGTTACGGTTTGCTCCGTGCGGGCTTTTCCGTTTTTGTCGTAGAAGAGCAGGGTCGGTAGACCTATGATTCCGTAGCGAGCCAGAACTTCTTTTACGGCCGGAGTCTCTTCCGTCGCGTCGAATCGAAGCAGTTCGTACTTCTGACTCGCCTCGCGCACGCGCGGATCGGAGAACGTGTAGCGCTCAAGCTCTTTACAGGCTCCGCACCACTCAGCGGTGAAGTCGATCAACACGGGCTTACCGTTCTTCTGAGCTTCTTCTACCGCTGCGAGCGAGTAGGGCTTCCACGCCAAATGTTCGATTTTTTCGCTTAACGCGATCGAATCCGCTTGGAGGTTCACGCCCGCGAATGCCAACACCCCGACTGTTGAAAACGCAACGCCGATGAAGAACGCGGCGAGCATCATGCCTTTACGTAAACGCATGCGAAGCGTTGCGTGCGAGTCGGGATCGAAGGCGCCAAAGACACTTGCAACCATGATGATCGCAAGGCCCAGGAGTAAGTGAAAGAGCCAAACGGGATAAAGTGGCTTGATGTAATAAAATGCCATTCCCACCATGACGGTTCCGAAAACGAATTTTACGGATTCCATCCAAGGACCGGCTTTGGGAATCTTATTGATGAGAGAGCTCGACATCCCGAGAACGAGAAAAGGCAAGCCCATCCCGATCGCGAAGGTGAAGAGGAGGAAGAAGCCAAGATAAAGGCTTTTTGTTTGGGCGATGTAAGCGAGAACGCTGACGAGCACGGGACCCACGCACGGGCTTGCGACGACTCCGGCAATGAGGCCGGTGGCGAAAGCTCCGCCGTAACCCGAGGTTGTCCGTGCCGACCCGAGTTTGTTGCGAATGAAAGCGGGAGCTTGAATTTCGAAGAAGCCGTACATGCTCAAACCCATCGCGATGAAGATCAACGCGAGACCCGTGACCACCCAGATATTGCTTAGGGCAGAACCAAAGAGCGCGCCAGTGGAAGCAGCGACAACGCCGAGGATCGCGTACGTGAGCGCGATTCCCAAAACGTAAACGACCGCGATTGAGAAGCTCTTCAACTGCGACTGCTCTTTTGAACGCGCGCCTAGAACTGCAAGGGTGATGGGAATCATCGGATAGATGCAGGGAGTGAGCGCCGTAAGAAAGCCAACGACGAAAACCAAGAGAAACGCCGAGAAGAGACCTTTGCTCAAAGCGGATTGGAAATCACTCGCCGTTGATGGTGCGATCGGCGTCGTGGGTGTTGCCGGTCCGACTGATGCCGCCGCACCCGTTGCGCCGCTCACAACGGTGAACGGAGCTTGAATCGAAATCGTTTTTGGAAAAAGACAATGTTCATCGGTGCAAGCTTGATAGGTCAGTTTGAATTTTGCAACGTGAGCACCGGCGTTGAAGCCTTCCGGGACTTCGATCAACGCTTTCATCAGCGATTTCCCCGAGACGCCCTCTTTCTCGGATTTTGTGACCGTGTCCATGAACTTCACGATCGGTGCGACTTTGAAAGGCGCGAGTTTTAAATCATCGGGCGATTCGACGACCAATTTGAAACGGTCGAGGTAGGCGTGATACGTGTCCGCCAACTCAAGATCGATCAGGAGATCTGTTGTTCCACCTGCTTCGATTTTCGAAGGTTGTAGGCGAGCGCGCGCCGTGAGGGGGTCAGTAAGAATCTCCGCGGATTGGCCTTTGTTTTCTCCAAACGCGGAAGCGGAAGACGGGAGCGCAATGCCGCAGGCAAAGCTCAGCACCAAGAGCAGATTTAGAAGCGAAAAGACCGCGTAATTCGGACGATTCAAATTTTTCATGCGCCTCTTTTCAATATACCACCTGGCCTCGAAGAGGGAGTCCGTTTTTGCGTCTCGGATTGAGACACGCTCATTGGGAAATGAGTTGAACGACCGCGTCGACCATACGGTGGAATTCGTTTGAGAGTCGCTTTTGGTTACTTCGATTCGCTAAAGGATAACAACCTAGCTGGGCGAAGTGATCGAGAGCGAAGGGGCCCACCACCTCGCCCCATTTTTGACTTTCACACCAGATGAATCCATCGCTCGCAGGCCGAGTAGTGCCCGACATAGGATGGAGACGACCGTAAACGCATTTATAAAAGGGAGAAATTTCCGTGCGCGGAACGTCGCACAGAAGTGAAATCTCTCGGCGGTCCGATCGCGAGGGGAAGCGGCGGTTGAAGTCTTCGACGTAATCGGGAGTGAGGTGGCGAAGGACCTCGACCTTTTTTCTCGTGTCGTAACCCACTGCCGTGAAGAGTCGGTAGAGCCACGGACTTCGCTTATCGAAATCAACTCCTAAGGTTGCGACAAAGGCCCCGCGGTGAGGCGTTCCGATCGTGATGATCGATCGCACGCGATCTTCGAAGGCGGGGAGCGTTGCTAACGCGCGGCCCACAAGCCCACCGGTCGAATGCCCGAGGAGGTGAATTTTACGTGAGGGGTCTGCTGCCAAAATCGGCTCCAGAAGTTTTGCCGAACGCTCGGCTAAAATTTCGGGTGAGCCTGCACCAATGCCCGTAAGCGGAATGAAGTCGACCCCACGCTCTCGAAACGCGATTTCGAGCTGGGCGTGCATCGGCCCGTAGCGAAGTGGTCCTACGTGAATGTCGTCATCGCCCCAAGTGTTGAGGCCGCGCAAGAAAACGAGAGTCGGCATGCGGCCCAGTTTAGAGACGCGATTTCTCCACGTAAAGCTTGTCTTTCATGCAGTTGCCGATTTCGAAGGTCCCGCTCGGACTCTCGCGCCAAAACGCTTCATCTTCACCGCGAATCGCGACGCGGCCACGGTATTCGAGGTTGTAGGGCACATCAATTGTGACGGAGCCACATTCGTAACGATGCGTCTCTTTATCGAGAGTGGCGCTAACCCCTTTTTTCTCGCAAAGGACGCGATCTGCTGACGCGATCTCACGACCCTCATTGTTGTAGCGAAGAACGAAGATGCGACTCTTGCCGCCGGCTACCGGGAAGACGCCGACGGATGCCGCGTTGAGAACATAGTTCGGAGTCTTTCCGCTGAAGTCGACGTCACAGATGATTCCGTCAACTGGCTTGTGCGTACCTTCATCCGCTGGACGACGACCGACTTTGGCTTTCCAATCGGCGTAGCCATAGTGCTTTTGGGGAGTCGACGCACAGGCCGCGAGCGCAAGGAGGGAAGCGAGCGAAAATAGGTGAGAGAAATGTACGGAAGTTCCCGGAGCTTTCTTTTTCATCTGCGAAGGTGCCTCAAGTTTTTCAACGGGTTCAGAATCGATTCTCACGAACGATGGCGAAAATGTGAAGTCGCGGGAGCAACAAGGTCAAAAGCTCTTCCAGGGTCGGGCCTAGGTAGAAAACGAACAGAGTTTACTTTCGACGTTAGGCTGGCTACTCGCTCGGACCGAAGTCGCGATTTCTCGCGTGGAGTCGAGGTGCTCTCAAACGAGACGCTCTCGCATCCGATGAAGAATACGAGGTGCAACAATGGGAGCAGTAGGCGCATTAATCGTTCTGTTGTGCGTGTTCGGTGCGTACGTCGCGCACGGCGGTCACTTGCACATCCTTTGGCAGCCGTCAGAGGTTGTCATCATTTTCGGTGCGGCTCTCGGCGCGATGGTCATCGGGAACCCGATGTCCACGGTGAAGATGGCGTTTCAAAAAGCCATTCACGCTTGGTTCGGGAAAGGTCCCGGCAAAGCCGAGTATCTCGAACTTCTCCAAATGATGTTTCAGCTTTTCCAAATCTTCCGTAAAGACGGTCCGCAAGCGGTGGAACGACATATCGAAGAGCCGGAGAAGA
Source organism: Bdellovibrionales bacterium (assembly GCA_005808505.1). Lineage (GTDB taxonomy): Bacteria > Bdellovibrionota > Bdellovibrionia > Bdellovibrionales > JAMPXM01 > SYLX01. Next base: position 16,362 of record SYLX01000241.1, read on the forward strand.
GCGAGATCTTCAAGCAGTATCCGACCTTCCTCAAAAACCATCATGCCGTCGACTTTCTTTGCGACACGATGAAGATCACGCTCTCGGCGGATCTCTCGCAATACGATGTCGACGACCTTCTCGATCAGGACATCAAAGTTATCCACGAAGAAGAGCACCACGCGCAGCACGCGATCAACGCGGTTGCCGAAGCTCTTCCGGGTCTCGGGATCGTTGCTGCCGTCTTGGGTATCGTTCACACGATGGGCCTTCTCGATCAAGGGACGGAAGTCATCGGTAAGTCCGTCGGTGCCGCCCTCGTCGGAACGTTCCTCGGGGTTTTGGTGTGTTACGGATTCGTTTCTCCGACGGCAGCGAAGATGTCGGCGGATATCGGAGCGGAAGGTCGCTACTTACAAGTTATGAAAGCGGCGCTCGTGAGCCTGCAACGTGGAGCTCCTCCGCTCGTTTGCGTTGAGTATGCTCGTCGTACGATTTTCCCGCACGACCGTCCTTCGTTCTCTGAACTCGATGCGGCTACCAAGGGCGCAAAGAAAGCGGCGTAAGCCAAAAGAGGTAGGATCCTGTGGCCGAGAAGAAGCCAACGATCGTCATCAAGAAAATCACCATCAACGGCGGCGGCGCCCACGGTGGTGCATGGAAGGTTGCCTTCGCCGACTTCATGACGGCGTTGATGGCCTTCTTCTTGGTTATGTGGCTTCTTTCAACCCAGAGTGAGCAATCGAAGAAGGCGATCTCGGACTACTTCTCTTCGCCTTCGGTCATCGAATACCAATTCAATAACTACGGCGTGGAACTGACGCTCGAAAAGTTATTCCTCGATCTCATCAATGAGCCGCTGAAGGTCTTCCAATCTTTCGTTACGCCGGTGGATCGCACGCCGAACATCATGGCGATGGGAATGAAGAAGGTCGTGATGGCTCACATGGCCGAGCAGCTCGGAGGACACGCCAGCAGCGTGAACGTGACAGCCGATTCAGTTGTCTTTGAGATTCCTGATAATCAACTCTTTCATGCAGGAACCGCGAATCCGAACGGCATGTTCATCAACGTGATGGAACGAGTGAAGGGCGTGACGACCGGACTCGAAGATTCCGACGTCATCGTCACTTCGGTCGTGTTCGACCAAAGTGTTCCTGGGCAAAATCACATCGTGGCGAAGAACGTGGCTGAATCGCGACTCGATCTCGTTCAGGCCAAGATTCAAAACTCGCTCGAGAATCCGTCAGTCGACGTTACGGGCAAGTCGGCAGCTCGCTTCGATGACCGAAGTGCTGGCGACCGCAAAGGTCAAGGCGGCGGCTATATCCGTTTGGAGATCCGACAGAAGAAGCAGCTCTCTGACGGGAAGAAGCCGCGTCCGTTGGCAAACGGTGCGCTGAGTGGCGGCGTCTCGGGTGGTAGCTCCGGAGAGGCAACTCAAGCCTCCACTTCGTCTTCATCGCGGTACGATGATGTGGTCAATCAGATCGCGAAAGAGAAAACGTCACGTCGTCGTGAAAAGCGCGAGCGCAAAGCGGAGTAAGACTCCAGGCTCTGTCGCCTTTTAGGCAGACAAGTTCGTGAGCACTCGTGAACTTGTGTACTCATAGGTTTATCGGTGCGCTACGCCACT
>SYLX01000242.1 GCA_005808505.1 Bdellovibrionales bacterium
CGCAGGTGCGGGAACCACCGGCAAGTTTTTGATGGTTTCGCTCGCGGAACCGGCCGCTTTCCGCGTGAGCGATACTTTATTTGTTTTCTTCCGCTACGTTCCTAAGAGCAAAGACATCGCGCTCAACACGGGCTTCATCGATAAGGCGATGGTCGATCCGATGATCTTGAGCTCGACCGTGCACGGCGCGATGGCGCTCACGACTTTGCTCGTGACGCCTAAGCCGAAAACACCGGCCGAACCACAACAACCCGACCGGATCGCGACGATTCTCATCGCGCCTACTCCCGTGCAAGTGGCCGCGGCGACACCTACGCCGACTCCCATGCCGACGCCGGAACCAACTCCGACACCTAAGAAGGAAGTTGCGGAGAAACCTGTTCCGACGCCGAAGCCGAAAGTGAAAGTCGTCGAGAAGAAAGTGAAGCGCCCCGTTGCCGTAGCAAAAGCGGAGAAGCCACCGGAGCCGAAGGTGGAACAAAAACTTCCGCCGCCTCCTAAAGAGCAACAGATCGTAAAGAGCAACACGATCCCGGCTCAAGGCAACAATGACAAACCAGCACCGACTCCTCAGCCTTTCCAAGCGAAGTCGGTTGGTGCGCTGAAGATGCTCTCGGCTTTGAATCCTGGACCTGCAGCCAACGTCGCGGGAGTTGAAAAGATCCAAATCTCGCGTGCGCCTGCAAGTGTCAGCGGAAGCATGATGGGTCGTGAGCCCGTCCAAGGTACGGGTGACATGATCACAAACCTCAATCAGAGCGCGACAGGCGGCGGAACCGGAAAAGGTGACGGCGTCTCCGGTGTCGCGATTGGTGGCAAAGGTGCCGCGGGCTCATATCAAGTTGCGGGTCTTGGAGGAAAGTCCGGTAAACGCGCCGTTCGCGGTAACGTCCTTGGTGGAGCGACTTACACGGAACTCTCGAAGAACGAAGGACTCACGCGCGAACAAGTGATGAAGGTCGTTCAAAAGTACCAAGGTCAGATCCAAGCTTGTTACGAGCGCAGCTTGATGTCGAATCCCGACATCGTGGGTCGCGCTGAGTTTGAATGGGAAATCCAGGCCAGCGGAAAAGTCACGTTCGTGAAAGTCAAAGAAGCCACCATCCGCAATGGCGAAGGTCTTCTCGACTGCGTAAAAGGCGTCTTCGCTGGAATGCAATTCCCGCAGGCAAAAAACGGAGAATCCACGACCCCGACGATCGGCTTGCCGTTCGGTCGACTTTGATCGTTTCGCTTAAAGAAAATTTCGTCTGATGAAGGAGCCCACGTGGCTCCTTTTTTTTCAGGACTCCTTTAATAGAGGCGTCCCGGCTACCATTTATGTAACCGCATTTTAAAACCGCGTTGGCCATGATGGCGAGTGCGATGCGGACACTGCTCACGGATCGAGGTTGTCATGCTTCATACGCTTGCGGAACATTTCAAAGAAGGCGGCTGGATGATGTGGCCGATTCTCATGACCTCACTTTTGGGGTTCGCGATTATCGGTGAGCGTCTGAATTACATGCGCCGCGCCTCTGCTATCCGCAAGGAAGAATTCTTGAAGCAACTCAACCAGCTCATCCTCAAGGGTGATCTTGAGCGTTGCATCTCCTTCTGCGCGCAAACGCAAACGCCCCTCACGCGCATCGTGCGCGCGGGTCTCATGGCGATCGCGAGCCGCAAGTCGACGGAAGAAGTTCAAACCGCAATGGATGCGGTCGCGCTTCGCGAAATTCCGCGCATTCAACAGCGTACGGGTCTTCTCGCGATGTTGTCGAACATGGCAACGCTTTTGGGACTTCTCGGTACCGTTATCGGTATGATCGGCGCCTTCGGCGCGGTCTCCAAAGTTGCTCCGAGCGAAAAGGCAACGATGCTCGCGGCCAGCATCTCGGAAGCCATGAACTGTACGGCGTTTGGTCTTCTTGTCGCGATCCCGCTTCTTGGCGCCTACGGTTGGTTGCAAACGCGCGGAACCGAGCTCGTTGATGACGTTCACGAAGCAGCCGTTGCTACGTTGAACTTCATTCTCTCCAATCGCGATAAGTTCAATAAAGCCGGCTAACTTCCGCAGAGGGTCCGATGGGCGCGTCAATGGGAGGGGGCAAAGGCCCCAACGTCGATCTCAATCTAGTTCCGTTCATCGACTTGTTCTCGACGTTGATTTGCTTTCTTTTGATGACAGCGGCTTGGCAGGAATTAGATTCCATGCAGTCCAACGCGCCTCCTAAGGCTACGGCCGAGATGCCGGACACTCCGCAACCGACTCCCCCGCCCGATCAAAAGAAAGTCATGCTCACCGTGGCTCTCGGGATCGATAAGGTCGAAGTTGCGGAAGACGATCAAACAAAATCTTTCCCTCACGTTGCCGGTGAACCTGACGTCGCAAAGCTCGTTCTGACGCTCAAAGAGTGGAAGACACGCTTCCCCGATCGCAAGGACGTCGTTCTCGCGACGGACAACAAAGCTAAGTACAAGCATCTCGTTTTGATGATGGATACCTTGATCGGCGAACAGTTCCCCGACGTCGGCATCAACTTGAATTAAGGAAGTCGCGCGAAATGGCAGGCGGATCCCACGGAGCCAACAAAATCGTAAAGCCTGGATACCACATCCGGCCTCGCTTCGACTTGCATGGTCTCAGACACCAACGCACCGACGATCACAAGGGTCACGTGGCCGGCGAACTTCCGCTGACGTCCATGATCGACATGTTCGCCATCTTGGTCATCTATCTGCTCATGAACTTCTCTTCGACGGGCGAGATCTTCTTCCCCAACAAGAACTTCACTCTCCCGAAAGCTCTTGCGACTTCTCCTCTCTCGTCGTCGCCTTTGATTTCGATTGTCGGAGAACGATTCGTTCTCGAGGCTCCTCCTGAATATGAAGTTGAGCCGCTTGAGGATCAGTCGCAATTTTTGGAGAACGTCACCAACTCTCTAAAGAACCTCAAGGTCACCGCGGAACAAAAGAAGATGGATCACGCGAATCGCGTGAACATCCAAGCGCCCGACGATATGGAAATCGGCCAAATCAAACGCGCGATGACGGCTGCCGTTGCCGCCGGCTGGACGAACATCAACTTCGCGGTCAGCAAGATCGATAAATAATGAAGTCGCTCTTTGCTTTCGCACTTCTTAGCTTCATTGCACCAGCGGCCTTCGCGGGACCGATGGAGAAGTGGCAAGAGCAAGTTGCGCAGGATGTTCTCGAAACCGCCACGATCGAAGCGAAAGTGAAAGCTGGCGATCGCCGCTTCTGCCCTGCCATCCACAACAAAGACATGTCTTCTTGCTTTAAGGCTTACCTGCGCGCAACACCTGTGCGCTCGTCGGCGCACTTCTCAGCCCTCGCGGCGTTGGCTCCGAGAGCCGCGGCAGCGGATCAAGCTCGTGGTTACGACAAGACGACGACTTCATTGATGATGATGGATAACGTCGTTTCGCTGATCGAGAAGGTGGATCTTACGCAGCTGAAAGTTTCGCGCCTCCGCCCGGCCGGTATACCTGAGCTCTTTCAGCTCGCGAAACTTCGTCGCGATGAAGAAGCGAGTTTGAATCGCACGCGCGCTGGTTTGATCGCGACTTTGAAAGCGAAGCAGGCGGAAGTCGACGCTCACTTGAAATCGCAAAAGCGCACGGTTGCAACGGTCGCTTGGCAGATGAACACGCGCGATCAGCTGAAACGCCGGGTGGCCACGGCTGAGCGACTGAACTGGCAGTACCCGCTTCCGCTGAAGGAAGTTCGTCGCGACGACGTCGGCGTCCAGCTCAAGGAAGCCGCCAAACGCGAGATCTGCGGCGACAACACTGTCCTTGGTTGCGCGCAGGTCAGCCAGGCTGCGTGCGGGCCGCTCGCCGATCAAGCCTTTCTCGCCTGCAACAAGCAGCTGGAAGCAAAAACTCCCGCCATCTTACGCGACCCTGCTTCCGCTGATCCCTACCTCACCGCTCTCGGCCAATGCGGTACGATGGGCTTGTTGAACTCACTCAAATCAAGCCCCAAGGCGCAGCGCACTCCCCAGTGCACCGCGATCTTCCAGTAGAGGGTGCCTGGCACCTTTCCGGGATGCGATGCGAAACCGGGGCGGTTCTTGGTACCAGTTTCCTTTTGCAGAAGCGCCGCTTCTGCAAAAGGAAACTGGTACCTCGCCGTCCCCGCTGAACCCGACAGACTCATCCGATCCCGCAGACTAGAACTGCTTAGTCCAAGGATGTTGCAACTTCGGCGGACGCACGCCTTTCATGCGCGCGCGAATCGAGTTGAACTTGTTGTTGAATCCGAAGTGCTTGTAAAGCGCAGCTAAGTTCCAGAGCGCCGTCGCATCTTGCGGATCCATATCGAGGGCGCGCTTGAACTGATCGTAAGCGACATCGTACTCATTCAAGTACAACGCTGACACACCGATCGACGCCACCGCACGCGCGCTGTTGAACTCGATCTCGAGGATGCGCGAGAAAATTCCCGAAGCCGTTTGCGGCTGATCCGCGCGGATGTATGTCTCCGCGAGATCAAAGAGCAGCGCCGTGTCCTTACTCTTCTCGAAGAGCTCCTTACGAATCGCCTTCGCACGCGGAGGCTCGGAACCAGCCGCCTTCGTCTGGATCTTCGCCATGTCGTCTTCTTCGCGGATCAGCTTCCGCCCCTTAGCGCGGCAGCCTTCCACGTAACGAGTGAACACGTCGTTCTTCTCGGCTGCGTCGATGCAAGTCGCGAAGACCTTGTCGGCTTCCGCGAGGTAAGTGCCTGCCTGCTTCGTCAACTCGCCGATATAAACTTTCTTATCTGCAGCCGACAGTCCCGCAGGCAATGGCGAGTCCGCGATGAAGCGGCCGAGATCGTAGTGCGTTTGACCCAAAAGATAAAGGGCCGCGATCGGCCAGCGACCAGCGCTCGTCTTAACGAGGTTCTGAAGCTCCGCCGACAAAGCTTGGAAAGCTTTCACCTTCTCCATCAGCGAAGCTTGGTCCTCTGCGGACTTCATGCGGATCGACCGGAATCGCTCAAGCGAGAGCTGCGCCATCAAGTACTTTGCGTGTCCACTCTGATCCGGCGGTGTCGAAGGATCCGAAGCCAAAGACCTCAACAAAGGAGCCGCATCCTGATAACGGCGCTGGCGCCAAACCGCCAACGCTCGCCAGTACTTACCTTCGCTCCCCGCCGCGGGGCTCGAACGCTCGAGACTAGCCCAATCGTTCGTCGCAAGATCCATCCTCGCCAAAGCCTGGCGATCACCGAGCTTCGCGTACTGCGTTTTCGCTTTCTTAAAGTCACCTTGGCGCTCGAACAGAACCGCCGAAGTCTTGCGGAATTCGGTGGCTTCTTTCTCCTGCGGATATTTATCGGAGAATCGTGAAAGATACTTCGCCGCGCGATCAAACGAAGCCGTACTCAACGCGAGAGTCGCCATCGAGCTCGCGACTTCTTTCGCGTACTGCGAATCCGAGTGCTGATCGAGCATGGCTTCGCCAACCTCGAAGAGCTCAGGATCGCGCTTACTTCGCAGAGACGAGAAAGCCTCGTACAAAGCTTGCGATCCAAGCGCCGAGCCTTTGTACTTCGAAGCCACCGAAAGCAAATTCTCCGCGTACTCTTTCGTACCGAAGTCCCCCGCCATCGCTTGGATCTGCTTCGTCTGCGCTCGGCGAACCGCATCGCGAATCGTGTTGCGATCCGCTTCACTTAAGCCTGCGGTTTTTCCGAGCTGCTCGCCCGCAACTTGCAAACCTTTGTAATCATCAAGCTGAGAGTATGAGTTGATGATCGTAAAGATCGCATCACGCACCCGCGCATCTTGCGGATACTGCTTGATGAAGGCTTTGAAAGTCTCGATCGCCTTCTTCAAGTTACGTTCTTCGTACCAGCTGTTCGCGATGTTGAACGCCGCTGTCGGCACACCCGGCGCCTTTGGATTGTTTTTGATCCAAATGCTACCCACTTCGCGCAAACCACGACGCGCGCGGATCCGCTCAAGCGGATTCAGAGTATCAGCTTTCTGAAGTGCTTTCGTAAACGACTCGACCGCCGACTCTTGGAACGTCGACGCTCTCTTCTTCAACCGAGGATCTTTCGAGAGAAGTTCATACTGCATGCCCGCCTTCACCAAGCGGTCGCCTTTGAACTGGGTCTCGGCCATGTTGTACTTAATGTCGAGAGCCTTAGGCGCCTGCGGGAAGCGCGAGAGATAAATCTCGTAACCCTCCGCCGTCTGATCGAAGTCCGAGCTTGAGCCCGTCGTCCGGGCGCGCGAATGCAGCTGAGTTGCGAAGTCACGCATCAAGATCTCGAGAAACGCCAACTGGTTCAGAGGCTTCTTCGGAATCCCTGAGTCTTTCGCGCCCTTCGCTTTTTGATTCTTCCGTTCTTTATCAAGCTCAATCAAAGCCTGCGCATTCAGAACCAAGGGACGATCGAGCGAAGCTTGAAGCAAATCAACCGTGATCCCGATCTCGCGGATAAACGGCAAGAAGTCGACGCGCGACTCCTTCCGTTTATGCGATTCGTTCACGCGCTGCAGAGCCTCGAAGCGAGTATCGAAATCGGTGCTAAGAACGAGCACGTGGAAAAACGAGTCCGCCGACTCCTTCCACTTCTCTTTCAAAATCAGACGACGACCCGCGCGTGTTAGAACCCGACGATAAGTGAAATGATCAGGCGACTTCTTCAGGAAGTAGTCCACTGGCGGCGCAAGCTCACCCTTATTGAGATGCGGATCGATGTACATTTCCACGTACGGTACAGCAAGTGCCAACACCGCCTCGCGCCGAATATCCGTTTTGCGGTAAATTTCGGGCAGCTCATCGGGATTCGTCTGATTCTGCTTATTGATCGCTTCTTCAAACTCACGAACCGTGTCGGGATATTTGGTCTGGTTCATGTAACACCAGCCCATGCGGTAATGAGCCAGCGGCGTGAACGCCGAAAGCGGTCGGCTTACGACTTTACGGAAAACTTCCAGCGCCGCTTCAACATCCTTTTTCTGCTCGAAGAGATAGTCTCCGAGAATGATGTTCGCCTCGTTGAAGTTCTCGCTCTGCGGAAACTCCTGGCTCAAATCATTGAACGTCCGAATCATCTGCTCGAACTGTCCAAGATCGCGCTGCTCAAGACCTTTCAAGAACAGGGCTTTGTCGCGTCGTTTTTCCTTCGGAAAGAAGCTGTAGATCTTTTGGTAGATCTCGATCGCTTCCTGCTTCGGTCGTTTCTCCGCCGTGAAATCGATTTCGTTTTCGTTGATGCCTTTGTTCTTCTCAACTTTCAAGAGGTACATGACTCGTGACTTCTGCACGAACATGTCGGCCAACGAGAAGTAGAGGTCCGGCAAGTAAGAAGCGTCTCGAACTTTATTGATCTCACGTTTCGTCACGTTGATCTTGTTCTCGATCGTCGCGAGCTGCTCACTCAAGTTTGCGGCTTCGCCTTCTTCTTCTTCGATCAACTCTTCTTGCGAGACGGGCTTCTTCCGCTTTGCCGACTTGCGACTGGTTGGCGGTGCCGGCTCGTCTTGCATTTCTAAATCATCTTGTGAACTTTCAGCCGCTTTTGCCGCCCGCACAGGACGTTTTGGTCCAGGAGGCTTCGGCTTTGCGCCCATCGTTTGCTCTTCCAAAGGAGCCCGTTTGGCAGGAGCTTTCGTTTGCGCAAATGCTTCATCCAACTGCGCCGTCGTGACGCTAAAACCAAAAAGGAGCGAGAGCCACAAAACTTTCTGCATCAGCGGCCTCTCCCTCTCCCTCTTGGCATCATCAAAGAAGGAGCTGCGCCCTTACACGTATCGCGCGTGAGAACTTCGTAATCGAGGAGCTCATCGAGCCAGGCCTCATCCGTAACCGGCCAGAAGATGGTTTCAGGACGAGTCTTATCCGCTTTCGGTGGTTCGTAGCGTTCAGCGAGATCATCGTTGAGCTGGATCATGCGCATCGAAGATTCGTATTCCAAAAACCAAACCTGCTCGCGAAGATCGAGAAACCAATTCGCGATCTGATCGGAGCGCGCGCGAATCATCCGTGTGATCTCGGCTTCCGCGATTTTCTCGCGACGACCGCCGATCCGCAGCACTTCTGCGAACTCATCATCATTATCCCACGGAAGCTTCACGATCGTGCGACGCTCGGCACGCGCTTGCTGAATAGCGGACGCACGCTTCTGCATCACGCCCTCTTGCAGCCCCATCTGGATAAATTGCGGCAAATTCTCGAGCGGTTGACGATCTTCGATCGCCTTGTAGACGGAGCGGAAGTGATTCGTAAAATCTGTCGCCGCTTTCTTCACTTCCGCATAATGGCAAAGCTCGCGGTGAATCAGCATCTCGAGAAGAAGCGTTTCGGGAGAAAGAAGCGGACGGAAGTAACGAGACTTCAAAGCACGAATCACGCCTAACGACTTTCCGTAAGCGCGCTCGTAATAGTAGCTCCACGCAAGCTCGTTGAGACTGCGCGCACGTTCGCGCGTCGGAAGCTCGATCGAAGAATAAGTCGCGATTGAAGCTTTATAGTCTTTACGCTCGAACACCAAGCGCGCCAAAGCGAGCTTGGAAGCAAGCACCGTGGGCCGCCGCGCCATCGGGTTCGTGGTGATTTCTTCGAAGCGCGTATAGGCAACCGCCGAGTCACCCGCGTTCAACGCTTGGAGCGTGCGATCGAACTGCATCTCTTCGCTCCAAGTCGAGGGTGTTTCGATTTCACCCATCGCTTGCTGCGCCCATGCCGGATAGTTCTTCTTCAAGAGCGCTCGCGCTTTGAAGTAGCCGATCATCGCGCGTGATTCGGGCTCGTCCACTTTTGTGTCGAGCTCAAATGCGATCTCTTCCATGTAGATTTCGTCGATCGGATGCGACTTTGCGATCTCGTGGATCATGCGCAGAGCTTCGAAACCTTGGCGCGTCCCTACACCTTGTGAAGCAACTCGGCCGAGAATGTATTGCGCGTGCAAAGGATGATCGGTCGCGAGCAAAGCCTTTGCGATCCCGAGACGGTACTCTTCGCGCGCTGCGCCCTTTTCCGGCGTATCGAGTTCAAAGACTTCGAGCGGCTTTTTATCAGCTAAGAGTTTTTCAACTCTTTCCCAGTAATCACGATCGATCGGCTTGTAATCGAAGCGGCGGCGCAAAGTCGGATTTTTTCCGGGCGCCGTGTTCTCTGCGGGTTTTGCGGGTGAACCTTCAGCTGACGCCTTCTCCGCGCTCGCCATGAAAAGCGAGAGTGCTGCCCCTGCCATCACGACGGCAAGCGCACCCGAGGAGAATTTTAAACTGAAGTGAGAAGCCGTCCGTGTACGCTTCATGGCTAGCTCAGCTCGGGCCTCCGCCGAATTTAAACTCGAATCCAAGACCGAAATCGATAATGCCGGTGATTCCCGTGTTGTCGTCCATGTAGAAGTAGTCGCGGAAATACGCAGTCACCGCCGAGCGTGGCCCCATGTACATGCGCCAAGTAACTCCGGGAGCGAGCATCGGCTTGTGACCAACTTGATTGAAATTCAACGTACCCGTGCCTAAGAAGACACTCGTCTCGCTGTAAACAAGCTTCGAATTGAACAGAAGGCTTTTTGAGTACATCGGCGAGTAATGCAAACCCGTCATGTAAATTTGGCGGGGATAATCGAGAACTCCGCCGAGACCGATGTTCTGCACGCCAACGTTGAGCGCGAGAAGATCCTTCTTCAATTGTGTTTCGCGATTGATGATGTAGCCGAAGCTCAAGATTTCCCAGGTAAGATAAGGCGTGAACGCAAGTTTGTAGCCTGCCGTGATCGTGAATCCTTTGTTGAAGGAATCCGAAGGCAAATAACCTGCTGTCACCAGCAAGCTTTGACTCATTTGATACTTGCGACCTTGAATCGCCACCGGCTCGGGAAGATCGTAAACCGTTCGGTTTCCCTTATCGAATTCAAGATCATCCGCCGCTTGTCCTACCAGCGAGAACAAAACGACAGCAAGCGCGCAGAACGCACGCAGTGAAGAGCTACGAATGAATGTCACAGAAGAAGGACGATGCAGCATCCCCTTTATTGTGAATCACTTTCACGGAGTCTCAAAATAATATGGAGGCCTGTCTCGACCTAAGACGACGCGATTCCGTCTCGAATTGAGACTCGCCGAAAGACTGATCTAGCGGCGATTTCCGCTCGTTGAATCAGAGCTTACGAATTTTTTCGATGAGCGTGCTTGTCGAATGACCTTGCGAGAACTGAAGCGACTTCACTTCGCCTCCCCGACTCATCACGAAG
>SYLX01000243.1 GCA_005808505.1 Bdellovibrionales bacterium
CAAGCTGGTCCCATGTCTAGAGCTATTTTTCCTTTTACCGACCGTCGTCGAGAGGCAAGACTAGACCGATTTCATTTGGGTGTTGGCTTTTAGTCCTGAGGGCACCGCATAGGGACTCATCAAAGTTATTTTCGCCAATTCCCGTCGCACCGCGACCATCGCACTTATAAATGATTTATATTTATCGTGACCGATCAGCACGCGGTCTTTTGCCGTAGTTCGCCCTGACGCTTCGTCGTGCAACACTTCTCGCAACACCAGAGCCGAACTCGAGCGAAGAACCTTTACAGAGTCGCGGACGAGGAGAAGATTGCGGAGTCGCCTACGAACTTGCGAGTTCATACGGACGGTGGCAGTGGGCGGCCAACCACCGAATTAGTACAACTTTTCTAACGGAGGATTTCGATGAAAAATGTCACGACGAAATTAGGAACGCTTGCTCTCCTCGCGATTTTCGCGGTTCAACCGTCGTTTGCGCAGTCAGGCGGTTCCGGATCGGGAACAAGCTCTGGCATGGGCTCGGGGACAAGCTCCGATACATCTAGCGCAACAGGTTCTGGCGCAGGCTCGGCTGGCTCGATGACCGGAACATCTGGCGCCGCTGGTACCAACAATTCGATGGGATCTTCTTCCGGCCAAGCCAGCGGCACTCAGCAAAAAAAGAAGAACAAGCAAAATAGCGGATCATCGAGCGGCACGACCGGCTCATCCGGCGACGCATCTTCAAGCGATACGGGAATGGGCTCAAGCTCGGGTATGAGCTCAGGTAGCGCCACTGAGAGTGGCATGTCCAGCGGTACGTCCGGTAGCTCGTCTGGCAGCACGTCCGGCAGCGGCACTGGCTCAGGCACCAGCTCAGGCTCTGGCTCGGGCTCTGGCGGCGGGATGTAATTTGAAATTGTTTATCGGCGTCTGGGGCGATCCCCCAGACGCTTCTTACTTCATGGCACGTGCAGGCGCGCCTTTACCGGCTTCTCTTTGAGCATCCTTTGTCCAAGTTGGAAGCTCAATGGCCGCGATCGCCTGATCGAGTTCCTTTTTTTGATCGGCAGAAAGTCCCCCACTATTTGCTGCGTCATCAATGCACTTTGCTGCGGCTCGAAACTTTTCGCAGTTTTTCGCGGAACTTAATTCAGAGACGGCCTTCGTGGTTGCGCGAATCATCCTGTCAAAACTTGTTCCACAAAAAGCGTCAGCAACAAAACGCATCTTGCGTTGCACCTCTTGCGAACCTGATTGGTGAGTGAAGTTCGCAGAACCTCCTACCGAGCCCTCCGCCGATGCGACGAGAACGGGAGCTGATCTGATTTTCATGCAGGCCGCTTGGACTTTCGCTAACTTCTCCTGCGCCGCCTTGATGTCGCCACTTTGCAAATATTCATGCAGCGCTTGGTAAGCGGAAAGAATCGCGGCCGTAGTTGGAATCAGCAGAAGATTGTAGAACGCGTGGGCCTCCGGCAAGATCAGCTTTTGCCAAGTGGCTGAAGATCGCTTTTGGTTTAAAAGCTCTACGATCGTACCAACTTTATCTCTCATCGGTCGATGAGGCGAGAGATCGACTTCGATTCCGCGAATTCGAACCAAGTGCTTTCTTAAATCAAGCACGCGAACTCGCTCAACGAGCCCATTTGCTGTAAAGATCAGGTCACTGCCCTCGATCCGAAATTTGGGGAGCTTCCCTGAACCTTTCAAGAGCACGCGAAGCTCGGCTCGCTCATCCTCGGGCGCCAACGCCAAGAGTGCTTCACGAGCTTGTTCTAAAGTTCCTAGCGAGGCGTAGAACGCTTCGACTTCAGTTTTATGAGCACGTGCTTCGGAGTGAATCTCCATTCCTAAAGCCCCGCTTGAACTCAAAAAGCTCAATGAAAGTCCAAGCGCTAAACAAGATCGAATGAGGTTGGTGGTTCTGATGCCCATCACGTACCAGTATACCCTTGATTGAACTTGCCACAAAAGACCGGGAATCCCGGCCTAGCCCACAGTCTCAGGATGGGACCGGCACGACAGCGATCCCGAGAAATTCGCGAAGCCGTCGGCCCGACCGGACTTGAGCGACGTTTCGCGCCAAAGCCGAAATTCGCTCGACACCCGATCAAGTTCTCAACTGACCCAACCCTGCTTTTTGTAAGCTCGTGCCTGCTCTTTGATCCTCACTCTGAGCGAAACAGCGGCACGCGGGGTGCATTTTCATCTGCCGTTATCAGAAAAAAGAGAATCCAAATGAGTTTCCAGGAGACACTATGATTACCCGCGCTTTAGCTCTGTTTGCGCTGCTAGCAACCCAAAACGCTATTGCGGCTGAGCAAGATCTCACCGGTTACGTACACGCCGAAAACAGCGTGAAGCTCCCGTTCGATCCCATGTACTGTGATGAAAACGGCAACCAAAACGTCGATCTTTTAGAGATTCGTCCCGACAACGTTTGCTTAATTGAGGGACAGAATGAACTCTTCTCGCAAAAGCCGATCTCTTCCTTTGGCTTATCGAAAGGTCAGTTGATCCTCACACTCGATGATGGCCCGAATCCTAGCGTAACAAAGCCCATTCTTGATTTGCTCGCTGAGTACAACATCAAAGCCACGTTCTTTGTCATCGGCAAACAAGTGCCTTCAAACGCATCGCTCATTAAGGACATGATCGATCGTGGACACATCGTTGCGAATCACACGTACTCGCACGATATCCCCAATATCACCGCAACTACGATCAAAAACGAAGTTTTGAAAACGCACACGGCGATCACGAATGCTTACGGAAAAAGCGATCTCCCTTTCCGTCTCGTTTTCCGCGCACCCGGTCTTGCGTGGTCGGCCCCGAAAGCGGTCGCGCTCAACAATGATTCAACAACTCGCCAATACATTGGACCGATCCACGCTAACCTCGGGACGGACGCTCCCCGCGCCGACTGGTCTTGCTGGAGCAAAGGTGTTTCTTCGCAGACATGTGCGGACTGGTATTACCAGGACATCATGAACACCGGTCGCGGCAACATCCTCACGCACGACATCTATTACAAAAAAGGAAAAGGGAATACGGCCGAGATGTTGCGCATTCTCTTGAAACGCTTGGATAAAGAAGGCGGCGGTATTTCGAACAAATCGGGTTCGGGCGTTTGGACTTTCGTCAACCTAGGCGATCTTCAGGCTTTGGACCAGTTCGAAGCCAATGCAACTCCCCTCACACCGAAGACCCCGGTGAATCAAAAGCCAGCTCCGCAGCCGCAAACTCCTCCCGCCTCTAAGCCGCAAACGCCCGCGGTTAGCGGCCCCTTCAAAAACGGAAACGTTTTCGTGCGTACGGAGTATCTCGTTCAGATCGGCGCTCTCACCGATGATTCAAAAATTCCCACAACGGCCGGAGACTTCGTGAAGACGGGCGACATCACGCAAATTACGGATCTTGGCAAGATGGTTGTCGTAGGCCAGAACACATTCAAAAAAGTTCAGATCAAAAAGACGAAGCCCGGTTTCGAAACACTTGAAGGTCTGGTCGTCTACATCTCGGCTAAAGCCTTCTGACTCTAGCCTTGCTCCATAGAAGCCGATAAGAAAACGAGGGCTCTACCCTCGTTTTCGCTTTCACGAGGAGTCTGAAATTGCGCCGAAAAACGAAGAGCTTTTGGCTCACGCAATTTTGCAGTTCACTGGCGGCGCTCTGCTTTTCGTCATGCGCCTCTCACTCTTTATATTCACCCAAGTACTCACCAGAATGGTCAAGCGTTGGACCGTCGAAAAACGTGCGCGACGTGGCCTCAACTCCCGAAACAGGTTTTCTGGTCGAAGCTGAGCTCCCCGATCACCGAGTGCAAACTCTCCCGGCTCCTTCATTTTCATTGAAACCCAAAGGTCTGTTGACCTCATCAGATCTAGAGCTTCTGAGTAGTTATGTTACGACCCACCGCGAAGTTCTAGGGGCGCAAGGCAAGATGAAGTTTCATCTTGTCGTACTCAATCAAAACGAAGTCGGAGACAAAGTTTACGTCCGTTTCCAGCAGGTCATTCAACGCGCGGTGAATGGAAACGATTACGTCATACCGGTCGAAGGTGCGACAACCATCGCCGTTGTTCGTGATGGAAAACTTCGTAAGTTGATCAGCGAGCTGAGGTCTCCTGCTCCTCTTCCTTCGTTTGCAAATCCCGGCTACGAACTGCTGTTCACCGAAACGGAGTTCGCAACTTTCATGGGTGCCATCAAAACCCAAAATTCGCCGCAAGAGCAGATGCGAGTTTACCTCGACGGAATCGCTCGCCGTTCTAAACAGGATTGGAATTTCGAAAACTTCCTAAATCGCACTCTGAGTGAACAACGCGCGCTCCTCAATCAATTCTTTGGCTCACTCGGACGCATCTCGACACTTCGCCTTCTCGTGGATCTCGGTCGCGCTAAGAAGTTAGCTTTGGTCAAACACGGGACTGTTTGGATGCTCCAGGTGACGGGACTTTTCGAGCTTCCTTTTCAATTCGATATCGAGATTCCTCCAAACGATGAAACTAAACTCAAGATCCGTAACTTGCGCCATCTCTCGCATAAAGTGAGTTCCGTCAGAGCCTTTACAAGCCCCCATTATCCTGGGGGAATGAAGCAAGAAGGCGGCGAGCAAGCTGAACGCGCGGCCCAGAGATTCCAAAAAATCGCGAGCTACTACCAGGAGAAATTCGGTTGGAGCGGCTACTCCGGAAAAAACGCGGTCGACGTTATCGACGTCCACACGGGTTTGAAGTCTTTGGATTTTCGCGAAAATGCGGCGTGGCTTGGAAGTCGTCGTGCGTTTCTCATCGGCGAGGGAGGCGACGCCATCGGATCTCTTGAATCATCTTATTCGGTTTTGGGCCACGAATACGCTCATGCCCTTGTTCAATACTCCTCGGGCCTAGTCTATCGCGGGGAAGCTGGAGCGTTGAACGAACACTTCGCCGATATCCAAGGTGCAAGCCTAAATGCCGAGTATGAAGGAAGAGGCAAATTTGATTTCACCGTGGGGTCCGATGTGCTGCGTCCGCAAACTAGGGCCGAGAAAGAAAAATTTCTCGGCCTGATCGTCTCTCGCTACAATTACAGCGTCGAGGAAGTTTCGCGCTTCGCTCTTGACCGCGTTGGCCTCCGTCATCTTTACGCGCCGGCTCTATCGTATGCCGCTCAACAAGACCATGTGAGTTCGCTTCGAAGAATCTACGGCGAAAACTGCCAGCCCTCCGTGGATAACGACAATTGCGGCGTTCATACAGCGTCGGGCGTTCCGAATAAAGCGGCTTCTCTCATCATCGCAGAGCTCGGTATCGAACCCACGCGGAGTTTGTTCTTCAACACGATCGCATATCGACTGAATCAGGACGCAAGCTTTACGGATTACGTCGTTCAACTCTACGACGAATGCCGTGAAACGCCCTCAATCGAATCACGGTGCGCCGTGATCTTATCTGCTTTTTCTGCCGTTGGTGTTGAACACCCCCGCGCCGCAGCTCTCGGGTTTTCATCCCCTCTCGCCCCGACTCCGCAGCTGAAACCAACACGTCCCCAAACCCCTCTTGTTCAGCGACCGTCACCTTCCGGCGAGCGAGCGCTAACTCCCGAATTGAAATTTTGCGGATGGGTGGTTCGGCGCGAAGCAGACTCATTCCTCATCCAAGATGAGAAGTACAACGCTTCACTTCTCACTCGAAATAACCAAATCAAAACGCAAGGCGAGTTTTCCCGACTCCGTTCGATGAAGTGCGCTTGCGTCACCGGTCGCGTGACCCAAACCCAAAATTCGCGCGGTGAAACGTTTAACGCCTTCCATGACGTGAGCGAAGTTAAAGATCGCTCCAAAGCTTGCGCGACGGACCCGAAGCTCAAATCAAAGGGCCCAAAAAATTTGCAGCTCCCGCGCCCTGATGCGATCGAACCTAAAGTGTCTCGATCTTTGTGCGGATGGGTTTCTGTCGATTCGGCTTCAAAGCAGATGACCTTGATCGACAACCGATTTGATCCGAAAATTTTGATTCAGGAATTGCGTTCGCCTGAGCGCGTGCTCGCCGAGAACATCCCCACCTCGCAATGCGCCTGCTTGACCGGCCGCTTGGCGGAGAAGAAATCAAAAACCGTGGTGAACTTCTTTAAAACTTTGGAGAGTTTCGAAACAAAATCTCCTGAAGATTGCGCCGGAATCGCTTGGCGTTAATTCGCCGGGTTTCCGCCGCTGGGTGAACGAGTTTCGATCTGTTTTTGAACAGTCGCTTCAATCTGCTTTCGGATTTGTTCTCGAAGCGCTGCTTCGTCTGCAGGCACGTCTCCCGCGCCCTCGTTGGTACCTTGCAGTTTTTGTAGCTCCGTTCTTTTCTGCGCGAGTGCGGAGAGCTCTTCCGACAACTTCTGCGCTTGTTGATAGGCCGCGCCGAGCTGCTCAAAACACGCCTTCTTTTGATTGAATCCTTTTGGACGGCGACAGACTTCTAGCGCGGGATACTGACTTGCGAGAAGATGAAAGCAGCCCGAGAGTTTCTTCAAATCCGAAAACGCACAGACCTTGACTGGATCCGGAGTCGT
The DNA here is from genome assembly GCA_005808505.1 of Bdellovibrionales bacterium. Taxonomy (GTDB): domain Bacteria; phylum Bdellovibrionota; class Bdellovibrionia; order Bdellovibrionales; family JAMPXM01; genus SYLX01. The sequence goes on from SYLX01000243.1 coordinate 6,526, forward strand.
GGCCGCAGACCGCGAACTTGCTTGCTTCGACTGCTCTTTTTTAAAGTGCGGGTAGCGAATAAATCCTAGCGAGAGAAATAGAATCGGAAAGAAAAAAATTGAAAGGACACGCAGATGAGGTCGCTCGATTTTACCGACGCCCCGAAAGATCCACGTTCCGATCCGCATCACGAAAGCGCACGCAGCAAACGAGCCCAAAACTTTGATCACGAAGATAAAGATGCCGAAGTCAAAATCGCTTGAGCGATCATGATAGAAGAAAAGGATAATGCCAAAAACCACGGCCCAGAATACGGCAGCGATCCGCGCCATGAATCTTCGGTCGGCACCGGGCGGCACTAGCAAAATCGAAAAAACGATCGCGGCGATTAAGAAGGCTGCGCCGAGAGCGGCAAACCAGGCGAAAAATTCGGTTTGAAGATACGCGTGAAAAACAGAGCGCATCGCTGCAACCTCCAGCGGTCGCGAGATGGTGATGATCGGAATCTCTCTTTCACGCTACTCTACGGATGGTCATCCCAGCAACGTGACCATCGTCTCGCTGCCTCTGCTTTCACGCGAAAGCCTTTTGCGTTATCATGAACTAGGCAGTGGCTAGACGTTAAACAGCGCCTATTGCGTATAGAAGCCGTCGCTCGGTCTAGCCGTTGCACCTACTTGAAGAATTCGAAGGTTTCGGAAAACGTTCCGGAGAACGGGTGGAGCATGAGAGTCTCAAAACGAGTCACAACCGGCATCATGTTCTCGGGATTGTTGCTTTTGCTCGCCTACCAAAACTGCGCTCCGCAGATGGAAGGCAGCCTCGACTCCGGGACCACCGATGAAGCCCATAAGGCTATTGATGACCTAAGCAATCAGCCAACAGCGCTTTATTGCCAAGAATCTGCGGATTGCCAGGTTGTGGCCGTTGGGCAACGTCCCTGCGGTGGACCGAGTCGGTACCTAATCGCGTCGGCCCGAAACGAGGACTTCGGACACATCGTGACTCTTGCGGCTCAGATCACGAGACAAGAAGACGAATTAAACCGACGCGAGAACCGAGTCGGAACTTGTGAATTTCTCGTCCCGCCCGAAACGACCTGCGTTGCCAACAAGTGTGCGCGACTCCCATCAAACTCTCCGTAACGACGAGTTCTCCGCTTTTAAGCTCGCTCATCTTCAAGCGCTCGACGGATTCGATCCGTCGCCAAATGAATAAACGCACTCAGCTTGGGAAGAACGAATTTCTGCGCTGGATAAACAAAACTCATTGGATTCGCGTTGGCGCGCCAGTCCGGCAAGATGCGAACGAGTTTTCCGGTATCAATCTCGGGAAGGCAGTAAAACGTTGGCAGCATGGCGATCCCGCCGCCTGCCAAAGAGAGGTTTTTGATCATCGCCATATCGTTACTGAGAACGCGGCCCGGGACAGGAAGCTTCACTTCTGAACGCCCCTCACCTTTAGGGCCGCTTAGCTTCCACTCCGTTGTGCCAAGTGGAGTGAATTGAACGAACTGATGCCCCATCAGATCTTTGGGTTGCTGAGGCTGACCCGCAACTTTGAGATACTTCGGCGAAGCGAAAAGTCCAAAAGAGACGGCCCCAAGCTTTTTCGCAATTAGCGAGGAATCTTTCAGAATGCTTGCGCGAATGGCGAGATCAAAATTCTCGGCGAGCAAATCGATGAGTCGATCCGTCAATAAGACTTCGATACTCACTTTCGGGTATTTGCGTGTAAATTCTGAGACGAGCGCGGGAAGAAGCGAGCTTCCGAGTTCAGCTGGTGCTGTCAATCGAAGTAGACCCTGAGGCTCACCTTGACCCGAAAGGATCTCGCCTTGCGCTGTTTCGATCGCGGCGAGACCTTTCAGGCATTGATCGAAGAAGCTACGCCCTGCCGGAGTGACATTCAGCTTTCTCGTTGTCCGTCGAATCAGCGTAACGCCGAGCCTAGTCTCAAGCGAAGACACTTTGCTGCTCACCGTAGAATTTGGCATGCCCAATTGACGTGCGGCTTGAGTGAAGCTTCCGGCCTGCACGACTTTTACAAACACCGCTATTTCGTTCAAATCATCCATGTCCCATCCTAATTCATTATTCAGCCTATTGAAATATCTTTCCGATTTTTACCGTCTAATAAAAGAAAGCAAACGCCGTTAGTTTGAGGGAGTAGCGAGCTTCGATCTTTTGAAGCCCCTGGAGAACAAACTAGAAAACTCAAAGCCGTGAGGAGATCCACCCATGTCGAAATATCAAATCGACTCCGCCCATTCGACTGCAGGTTTCAGCATCAAGCACATGATGATTGCAAAGGTTCACGGAAGCTTTCAAAAGCTCTCCGGCACCCTTGATTTTGATCCGCAAAACCCAGCCCTTACTCAAGTGGAAGTCACTATTGATGCCGCCAGCATCAATACGAATGAATCGCAACGTGACGCTCATCTGAAGAGCGCTGATTTTTTTGATGTCGAGAAATTTCCGACACTCACCTTCAAATCGACGAGAGTCGAAGGAACGCCGGGAGAACTCAAGCTCATGGGTGAGCTGACAATTCACGGAATAACGAAGTCGGTCGTCCTCGAAGTGGAAGGCCCGAGTGCGGAACTCAAGGATCCATGGGGGAACACGAAGCTTGGTGCATCCGCGACGACTAAGATCAAGCGCAAAGATTTTGGGCTCACCTGGAACGCGGCTCTCGAAGCTGGCGGTTTCTTAGTTGGTGATGATGTCCAAATCACGCTCGACGTGCAGTTTGTAAAACAAAGTTAAGACCTTGAATTAGAAGGGAGTCTTTTATGATGCAACTTAGAAAATCCGACGCGCGAGGCCTCGCAAACCACGGCTGGCTAAAAAGCCTCCATACCTTCTCTTTTGCGAGATACTTTGATCCCGAACAAATGGGGTTTCGCGCCCTTCGCGTGATCAACGAAGATCGCATTGACGGAGGCACGGGCTTCGGCGCACATCCTCACCGCGATATGGAAATCATTTCTTACGTCGTGAAAGGCGCGCTTGAGCATCAAGACTCCATGGGGACGAAGGCGATCATCCGGCCGGGCGAAGTCCAGCGCATGAGCGCCGGAAGCGGCGTCGTTCACTCGGAATATAACCAGCTTCCGGATGAAGAGACGCACTTCTTCCAAATCTGGATTCAGCCGAAATCTCGCGGTGGCGAGCCTGGATACGGTCAGAAGTCGTTCGCCGATGAACTCGCGCGAAAGAACTTGGTGTTAGTCGTCTCCGAAGACGGTCGCGACGGATCGATTTCGATCAAGCAAGATGCGGATCTCTACATCTCGCGGATGAAAACGGATGAAGAGCTTTCATTTTCTCTTCGTTCGGGCCGAGGGGCGTGGGTTCAAATCGTGAGCGGAGGCGTGAGCCTGAATGGTCGCGATCTCAAAACGGGAGACGGGGTGGCTGTCACCGGCGTTGATGAGCTTCGGTTCCTCGCGGCTCAACCGACTGAGTTCTTACTCTTTGATCTGGCATGAGAGAAAAAAAGGCGTCATTCACTAGGGATGACGCCTTTTCACGTTCTATAGAGATGTTCCTTCGCGGCCACTTAGTACACAGGCCAGCTATCTTGGATTTGTCCAAACCATCGAATGTAGCGTGTGTCACCGCTACCGTTGCTAAATATGTCGAATGAACAATTTGTTCCGTCAGTCGTCCGGTAGCTACCGTTCGCCAAAAGCGAGAGACCTGTCAGATCACCGCTCGCGTTTGCCGAGACCGTGCCGAGCAAATCGCCATTTGCGAGAAGCAAGAGAACCTCTTTGTTCGGGATTGTCTCGCCGCACGGAATGATCACATCAACCGGGGTATAGGCCGTGATGCTGCTCGATCCGTTACAGATCGCGGCACTCTGTTGATTCGGATTCGTCGAGCGCCAGACACCACTGTTATCGACATCTGTTGACATCATCACGAG
>SYLX01000025.1 GCA_005808505.1 Bdellovibrionales bacterium
AAGGCGATGTCGTCGATGACGTTGATGATTTCTTCGATCTTCTTTGAACTTTGCGCAATCTCTTGCATGGCCGAAACAAGTGATTTCACCTCGTTTTCGCCTTCTTCCGCAGACCCTCGCGCCGAGATGCTCAAGCTACCCGCTTCTTTCGAATTCTCAGCGTTCCGCGCTACCATGCTCGAGAGCTCTTCAAGCGAAGCCACCGTCTCTTCAAGACTTGATGCCGCTTGCGATGAACCAGCGGAGAGAGTCTGACTCGCACTTGAAAGTTGTGAAGACGCCGAGCTGAATTGATGGACACTTTTCGCAATTCCATCCGCAGACTCCATCAGTGTCTGCGCTAGGCGATGAGCCGTAAAGGCACCGAAAGTCGCAACGAGAGCGGACCCAAACAGCGCAGCGCAAACCATGTAGACGACGCTGGCTTCAGCTTCTTTCTCGGCCTTAATAGTCGACTCCTTCGCCGCCTCAAGGCGCTTGGTATCGAGCTCATTTAAGCCTGCTTCAACAAGATTGAAGTTCGGTCGAACCAAAGTAACGACCATCTCGCGCGCTTTATCATCGCTCTCTTTTGTACCCACTTCGAGGAGCTTGTAAGCGTCCTTCAAACTCGCCTCGCCCAACTGCCATTTCGGCTTGATCTCTTTGTAAATGGCAATCGCCCATTCACTTCGGGGAAGCGCTTCGTAGCCTCTTGCAGACTCATCGTAAGATTCGAGCGATTTCATACCGCGCGCGACAAAATCAGTGCGCGACTTCGAATCTGTAGATCCGTAGGCCGTCCAAAAGAAGCGTAACGAAGCGTTGATGTTCGTTTGCATCTCGCCCGAAAACGACGCCAAAGGGAGTCTCGTTCGATTCGCTTGCTCGATCTCTTGACCAAGGCGTTTCTCAATCGTGTAAGAATACGTCGTAAGCCCCGCAACCAACATAACCGGCATTGCGACTAACAAAAGAAGCTTTGCTTTGAGACCCTTAAACCAACTCGCCATACAACACTCCATTGGTGAACTGATATGCAACACCCCTATCGCGAGTTGTTAGCGTTTTCTTTAGATAGATTTCAGGAAATTCAGAATTCGTTAAATGCTCAATGGCAGCGGTTTTCCCGGCTGTCTCAACGCGATCCACCGATATCGGCAGATCGCGACAACTAAATAGATATGATTTAGGCGGCCTTGAGGCCAAGGAGCGTGTGCGGGATATCCGTGAGGGATTCAACGACTGAGGCGGCACCCATCTCGACGGCGGCGCGTGGCATTCCGTAAACGACGCACGACTCTTCATCCTGCGCGATGGTCAAGGCGCCGGCGTTTTTGAGCGCTAAAAGTCCTCGTGCTCCGTCGGCACCCATCCCCGTCAGCAACACGCCGGTTGTCGACTTGTTCGCAAACTTCGCAACCGAATTGAAGAGGACGTCAACCGATGGTTTAAAGCGGTTCACGGGCTCACCATCAAAGACGTGGGCAACAAGGCGGGTTCCTTCTTTGCGGATTTCCATCTGCAAGCCGCCAGGCGCGATGAGCGCGCGGCCGGGCCGAACTTCGTCTCCGTCCACGGCTTCCTTCACTTCAAACTTACAAATCTCATTTAAGCGATTTGCAAACGCGGTGGAGAAGTAAGGTGGAATATGCTGAACGACCACGATCGGCGGCGTCTCGGCTGGGAAGTTCAAGAAGATGCTCTTAATCGCCTCGGTTCCGCCTGTGCTTGCGCCGATGGCGAGGAGCCCGGAGGATTTAAAGCTTGAGCCGGCACGAGCCGTCAGCGCGCGATCCCCTTGCGATAAGCGTTCCCCAAAACCTTGATGTCGAACGCGAGCCGCGTTGAGGATTTTTTCTTGGATGATGGGAGTCATCATCCCGATCTCGTTATTTGCGGGCTTATGGATATAGTCGACGGCGCCGAGTTCCAGCGCGTTGATGACTTCGCGCCCTTCATCCATGTTCAGCGAGGAGATCATGACCGTCGGCAAAAACCGGTAGCTGAGGATCTTTTTCAAAAGCTCAACGCCGGACATCTCCGGCATGTTGATGTCGAGAGTCATAACGTCCGGTTGAAGCTTTGCGATCAGCTCTTCCACCTGCGAGGGGCGCTCGGCTTCACCTACAACTTCAAGTTCGGGCGAAGCGGTCAAGATCATGCGCAAGAGCGAACGCATCGTCTTTGAATCATCAACGATGAGGACGCGAGCTTTGCGGCTTGTCTTCCAGTTGTTGAAAGAGCGTGAAGTCTCACGGAATGTTTTGGAACTCGGAGCGATCCGCAAGCGACCCGCATCGGTGAAAAAGAAGACCTCGAGTCGAGCCGACTCTTCGACCGCCGCGATCGCCTGAGTGCTGACCTGGTTCTTTGCGCAAAGATCCTTGAGCGTAGCCTCGTCTTTGTTGACGCAGATGAACTTAATCTGCAGACGATTGAGCGAAGTCGTATTGAACTCGCGTTTAGCGGCGTCGAGCCAACGAGCGAAATCGATATCCAGATGCCCTTTGTTCAGCTTGCAAACCGCACCTTTTTTGACGGTCGGGTCGAAGATGGAAACGAAAGGATGACCTTCGAACTCCCCATGGAAAACTTGGCCGGCTTCCGTTGCGTGCATACGGCCTGGGCCCGGAATCGGCTTTACGTTAGCTTGCTGTTGAGTGCTCACTTGCGCACCCCGCTTTCAGCCAGGAAGCGATCGGATTCGTAAACAAAGCTTGTTAACGGCACCACCAGGCGAACCTTCGTCATGAGCTCGCGCGGGTTATCGGGACCACGGTCTTCCATGATGATGTGGTTGACGTTGAGCTTGGCGATCTGGCCCACCATCGTGCGGCTCAAAGGACCGACGACGAGGCAAGAAGACGTGTAGGCCCCGCCTTCTTTTTTCAGAAGCTCGGCACCTTTGTTCATATCCATGAAGCTGATGCTGCCCGCGCGCAGGTCTCTGAGATTTTTGGGTTCATCCGCTTTGCCACCGGGCATTTGCGTTGCGATCTTCTTCACCCATTCAGGGAAGAGATCGCCCGCACCTTCCACAAGAACAACGGTTGCGGGCTGAGCGCCGGTAAAACCCTTCATCAAGACTTGCACGACGTCGCGCGAAGAGAAATTCGCGACCACGACGCGGAGTTTGCCTTCAGGCCGCAAAATCGCCGGCGGACGGCGGAAGCTTGCATCCAGCTCCGAAGCGCGCGAACGCGTCGGTCCGTTGTTGGCCTGACGCCATGACTCTTCCGCGACGCGAAGCTTGAAGATCAATTCTTCTTCGACCTTATCTAAGTTCGCGGCACTCGGTTTTTCGATGTAATCGGACGCGCCGTACTCTAAGCACTTATAGGCCAGAGTCGCATCGTCACGAGGCACGGAGCTCACGACGACGACCGGAGTCTTAATTTCTTTGAAATGTTTTTCGAGGAACTCGACACCCGTCATGCGCGGCATGTGGATATCGAGCGTCATCACGTCGGGCTTGAGCGCTTTTACTTTTTCAGCGGCTTCAATACCGTCGGATGCTGTACCTACGATATCAAAGCCCTTATCCGAAGTCAGAATACGCTTCAAGAGTAAGAGTACGGTTGGCGAGTCGTCGACGCAAAGAACGCGAAGGCGCTTTGAAACGGGCGGCTGAATGCCTGGAGGCATCGATGCCGAGAAGGCCGAAGCCGGTGCGGGAGCCGGTTTTGCGCTGGCGCCTGCCGGTGCGGGCGCGGCCGCGTTTGAGCGCATCGGAAGAACCGCGGCTGCAGGCTTTGCTTTCGCCTTGAGATCTGTTTTCTTTTGCTCGTAGACGCTGGGTCCGACCCATTCGATCGGAAGCCCCATCCCGTTGAGACTTTCCGACAGACCGACAAAGAGATGTCCGGCGGGATTCAAGTTCTTAAGAAGCTGCTCGGTGATGGCCTTGATCTGCGGATGCGAGAAGTAAATGAAAACATTTCGGCAGAAGATGACGTCGAATTTCTGCGGGTTCGGCCCGAACGGCTGAGATTTTTCAAGCTCGATCAAATTCACGAGCTTAAAGCTTGTTGGTTTGCGTAAATCATCTTTTGCGCGCACGTACTGCGCGATATCACCAGTTCCCTTGGACCAATTCCCTTGGAGGTAAATGCTCGGAACAGGGCGAAGCTCATCCCAATTGTACACGCCGTTTTTTGCGATCGCGATCGACTCTTCGCAGATGTCGCTTCCGACGAGTTCGTAGTTCATGTCAGGAGCGAGCTGCGGAAGATGCAGCTTCAAGAACATGGAGATACTGTAGACCTCCTGCCCGCGCGAACAAGCGGCCGACCAAATGCGGATGGTTTTGAGTCCCTTTTCACGATGCGATTTGATGATGGTCGGAAGCGAAACTTTTAAGAGATATTCAAAGTGCTGGAACTC
>SYLX01000244.1 GCA_005808505.1 Bdellovibrionales bacterium
AACGTCACCGAAACTGACAGACGACCTTCTTCTTCGAGAAACGAAAACATCGCAGTCGACTCCTTCGCGAGTTCGCGTAGCGCAATTGATTCCGTTCGGCATTCAAAGGCACCCGCTTCGATCTGCGAGATATCAAGCGTACTGTTGACGACGTTCAACATATGCTCACCGTTTCGCTCAATCCTCTCCTGCCAACGCTTTTTTTGGTCATCGCTGTAGCGACCAGACTTCAGAAGACGCGTAAACCCAAGAATCGATGTCAGCGGCGTGCGGAGTTCGTGATTCATCATCGCGATAAAGCCAGACTTCTCGGCACTCGCTCGTTCAGCGGCTACTTTTGCTTCGTTCGCCGTTGCCAGCGCAAGCTTCAGTTGAATCTCCGTCTCGACGGAACGAGCGAGTGATTTTACGTTTTCGACGTCTTCGTGTGTCCACTTGCGAGGCACGTGGTCGAGGATACAGAACGCTCCGAGCGGCTCACCCGCCTCAAGCTGCAAAGAAGCTCCAATGTACGAGCGAACCTGAAGTTCAGGAAGACCGGTCAATTGCTTGAACTCTTCAATATCGCGGACATCTTCTATCACGATCAGCGGATTTGCGAGAACGTACTGGCAGATTGACGCCGTTAGCTTCGTCTCACGCGCGGTGGCCCAAGGCTCCCCGAGACCGCACTGACTTTTGAAAAACTGCCGATTCTCATCTACAAGTGAAATAAGACACATCGGCGCCCGCAGAAGCCTAGCCCCAAATTTCGTCAGGCGGTCGAACTCTGGTTCGGGATTTGTATCCAGAAGCTGTGTTCGCCGAAGCGCTTCCAGACGCTTGGAGGAGAGAAGGAGAGCAAGATTCTCATCTTTGGCGTAGTTCATCGACGTTCCTCAATCCAAATTCTCTGGCCAACTTCTCTGGCCAATTTCTAGGGCCAAATTTCCTGGCGCGGGTGTCTTGAGCCCTTTCCCCCCGGTCTACTAATTTTATTTAGCTCTGGCAATCTCGGGGTATGGTCCGACCTGTTTTGGAACTACCTGGTGATGCAAAGGTTGCCTTCCCGACCCAGTTTGGCGCCGGCAAATCGCACTCCGAATCGTTTAATGTGGTTTATGGAACCAAAGCGGTCGGCATGAGGGTTGCTCTAGCCGGTAACGACCTGAGTTTTTTGATTCGATTTTGCCGTCCCAAGGAGGACTCATGAAAGCCTTGCTCTTCGCTACAATCGCTACCGTTGCTGCCGTTTTTGCATCTAATCCGGCTCAAGCTTCGGAGCCCACGGTCCTTTTGAAGCTTGCTGAAGCACCGCTGACTGGTAAATACACGAAAGATGAATCAGAACTCCGCACACTTTCGATTCTCGCGGATGGAACCATCGTTTCGAGCAAGCAGGGCCTCGACCAATTCGTTGGCACATTGGGCCAAACGGAACTCGCCGAAGCTAAAAATTTGATCTCGGAAGCCGCACATGGCGAAATTAAAAACAACATCGGTCAGATGGTCTGCTTAGCCATCCCGACGCGCTGGGTTCAGATGACGGCTAGCGATGACTCGATTTTGTTGAATGTTGGAACCGCACCTTGCGGTGGCCTTGAGTACAATGACAGCGCGGCGGCCCAAAAACTTGGCGAGATTCTCTCGCGCTTGTCTTACCAATATCGCTAATTGCTCAATGATCGAAGTCGACAAGTAAAAATAAAAATAGAAACAAAAAGAGCCGCGAAGTCGCGGCTCTTTTTGTTTGTGCACCGATTCTTTTAATTGGTCACGGGTTACCGTCATCGTAGCAGTGCGTAGCTTGCGCCGTGCGCGAGCAATATGTCGCGCAGTAACCGTCGCGCCAGCTGCAGTCGAATTGCCCCGGCAGTCGATTATTAGGATTCAACGCGCAAGCCCCGCCTGGTGCCGGTAATTGGTTTGCGGTGTAGGTTGTCGTTCCGCCATTACAATTCAGTGTTCCGCAATCGGATGAGCCGCACACGTCATTACCGGTGTTGGTGTCCCCACGCGAGTAGCTGAACTGCATCGGTAGAGTATTCACTGTCTTAGGAAAATCGGGCCGATCGGCGACCATTCCGTATCCGCAGTAGTTACATGTCCCGACGCAAACGTCGTAGGTGTAACAGACCGTTGCTGCCGACGCCGACTGACCGGCGAAGACAAGTAGGCCAGTCATCGCGGCCATGAGAAAACCGAAAACGTTATTCATGAATTCTCTCCTCAGCGGATGGGTTTGCCGCAGCTGATTTTAACTTCTTTGTCTATCGTCGTGTCGACGCTTGCGCCCGAACAAATCGTGTCGTCCTTCATCGGAAAACAGTTTGGATCCGCAACCAGTTTCGACGACACTTTGCAACGCTCGCCACCCGACTTCACGAATGCGACGACCTGATATTTACCCGGAGCAACCGTGAATGAATTTGAAACTTTCTCTGCCGATGCTCCAAGCTTCGCGGCCAGAGGTGCGGAACCCTGAGATGGTTTCTTTCCCTCGCCAACGGTCATCGAACGTTCTCCGCCCGTGAACATGACGATCATGTCCCCGGCTGCCGGCTTCACGCCTTTGAACTCGGCTGTGACCGTGATGCTTTTATCTTCGTTAGCGGAAGCAGGTCCCACGGCGAAGAATGCCGCAAATCCCGCAGCGGCGCATGTGATGAACGTGTTATTCATGCTCGCCTACCTCGTCTTCGCATGGGTCCTGATAGAACCATTCTACATGGCTTCTCTCATTTTTGTGCAAAGACGAGGCGGTCGCAATAGTTGGTTTAGCTGGACGAAAGTTCTGAGCCAGAACGAGACGACTTGAAAAGAGAACGTTTCACAATGGGTTTTGCCGTCACTCGGGTTGAGTGAAGTCAGTCCGTGATTTTTAGCAGCTTAGAAACACTGTGCGCAAGATGCTCGGGTCGCGCGAAGGTGTCGTCCGTCTGGCTATCGAAGAGTTCCACCCAGTAATGGATCCCCTTCTTCGTTCCGAGAAAATCCCAAAAAACTCGAGGGTTTTGTTTCGTCGCTTTCCAAATCGCATCGGAGGCGTAATCAATCTGGAGAAAGTGAATATCCGTACCGTGTCGACTATCCGTCAGAAATCGATCGAAGAACGGGCCTTGTCCTACGGCATTCCGGAACCCGTCGTTGTCGGAAACCTTCCGAGTTTTTGATGACGGCTTGAATTTAGGATTTTCTGGCTGCGGCTTTCCGACAAGGGTCGAAAACTGATCGTTTCCATGCGCTTTGTGTCGCTTCACGAGCACTCTCAACACGGCGGTTCTAGTGACTTCGCCTCGCGAAAGAGCGTCAATTTCACGTTTGGTTCCGCTTTTCATCATCTCGACCGCAGCATCTTCAGCAAGAGTTCGAGCATAGACGGCCAGCTGTTCCCGATCATTCATTCGGTTCCAGACACCGACGACCGAATCCTTTACGCGAGGCTCAGCCGCCGCAATTCGCTCGCGCAAGTCCTTTCTTAACTTAGGAATTTTTTCGGCGCTTTCGATTTGAGCCAACGCTTTAGCTTTCTTCAGCTTTGCCGTTTGCTCATCGAAATTTTTTGCCAGCAGCGGATAGTTTTTTAGCACATTGAAGACATCTTCATTCGTATG
>SYLX01000245.1 GCA_005808505.1 Bdellovibrionales bacterium
GTGGATAAAGCCCATATCGAGCATCCGGTCGGCCTCATCAAGAACGAAGATCTCGAGGCCCTTTAGATTTAAATATTTTTGGTTTATCAGATCCAACAAACGACCCGGAGTCGCAACTAAGACATCAACGCCGTTCGCCAGGCTTTTTACTTGGGGACCCTGCCCTACTCCACCGAAGATTACGGAGTAGCGAAGCTTTAGATGTTTTCCGTAGGTATTGAAGCTTTCATAGATTTGGATCGCGAGCTCGCGCGTGGGAGTCAGGATCAAAGCTCGCGTATGACGGGGCTCCGCCCGACGTCGATCGTTCGCAAGGCGCTGGAGCATCGGGAGCGCGAAGGCAGCCGTCTTACCGGTTCCGGTTTGCGCGCAGCCGAGGAGGTCACGGCCCTCCAATAACGGCGGAATCGCCGCAAGCTGAATGGGAGTTGGGGTCGTGTAGCCTGTCTCGTCGACAGCGCGCTGGATGGATTCAAGGAGATTCAGGTCAGAAAATTGGGTCGGATTACTCATGCAAATAACTCGTGGGGAAAAAGAGAAATCTCAAAAATCAGGATTGAGATGATGAGAGAAGCCGGCTTCGAGTTGGAAAGAAGCCCGGAACGAAAAAACCAACCCCGAGCTCTGGTTTTCTCCCGAAAAAGCGGCCCCCGAGGGCCAGCTCTTTGAGATCGACTAGCGAGGTTGGTTTCAAAGCAAACTTCAAATTGAAGCCGCTGCTAGGAACAAGCGATTACCAGCGTCCGCCGCCGCCGCCGCCGCCGCCACGACCGCCGCCGAAGCCGCCGCCACCGCCGCGTCCGCCGCCACCACCGCCGAAGCCACGACCGCCGCCGCCGCCGCCTTCACGGGGAGCCATCGGTTTTGCTTCGTTAACAGTCATGGGACGACCTTCCCAAGTCGCACCGTTGAACTTGCTGATAGCTTCTTGAGCCTCAGAGTCCGACGACATTTCAACAAAGCCGAAGCCTTTCGAACGGCCTGTGTCGCGGTCCATGATGATTTTGCAGGATTCAACTGTACCGCACTCAGCAAATGTCTCGTGGAGAACTTGCTCAGTAGCCGAGTAAGGAAGATTGCCTACGTATAACTTTTTACCCATAAAACCTCCAAAGGGGTTGGGAAGCCGCTTCAGAGGACATGGGCCGAATGCCCGAAGACTCGAAACAAGCATTTACGTTGAGACGGGAACCTAGCATGGTTCGTGGTCCAGGGAAAGAGCTTGCCTCGATCGCCCAAAAATATCTGCACCCAGGGAAATCTACGCCGCAAGGTGGCTCAAATCGGCCTCCGACGTTATGGCGGCGCTCCATGAGCCGAACTGCCTGAATATTCCGCATCGGTCACGGACGGTTTTTTCAATTTAGCGTCTTCAACGCGTAGAAGTGAGTCAAAGTTAGCCATTAAACCCCCGCTTGGTCGATCTCTGAACGCGAGTATCCGCCGAGGTTGATGGGCATTCGTAAGGCCGCCAATTCTCATCCCTAACCAACTTCTGTTTACAAAGTTTGGCAAAACCTTACTCGGCAGAGATTGGGCTGACTTCGTTTTTCGCGGGGATTGCGTAGATCTTTTCATACTTCAACTCTAGGAGCTGCAAGCCTTCGACCTTATGATGAGCCTCGTCAATCATCGTGACGGGCCTGATGACTGGATTGACCTGAACAAGACGTTCGTTCGAGGTCGAAAGGATCACGCCCCGTGAAAGGAAAAGGATAGGAATGAATCGAATCCTTATCGTTGAAGACTCTTCGGACGCCTTTGAACTCGTTCGCCGGGCGCTCGGAACTTCGGTCCAACTGGATTGGGCGAAAAGCTTGCGCGAAGCTTCCCTTTCTCTTGAGAAGAAAACTTACGATCTGATCTTGCTCGACGTTACGCTACCAGATGGTGATGGCTACCGACTCTGTTCGCTCTTGCAAGCGAATGACGAGCTGAAGAGTATTCCCGTGATTTTTCTGACGGCGCGCAATTCGGTTCCAGATAAGCTAATGGGATTTTCCGTTGGAGCCGACGATTATATTTCGAAACCATTCGACCCCATCGAACTAAAAGCACGGATCGATGCAAAGTTTCGTCGCCGTCAGCGCGAAAAGTCGCAAGCTCAGTTAGTTCGGGCTGGCGACCTTGAGATCAATAAGGATTCACAAAAAGTTTGTATCTATGATGAAGGTCACTCGACCGAGATCGATCTCACGCCGATCGAATTCAAAATTCTTTTGATTCTCGCCAAAGAGAGCAACAAAGTCTTTTCGCGCGATGAACTCTTAGATGCCGTGTGGGGAGAAAGCGTCCACGTCTATTCGCGTAGCGTAGATACCCACGTCAGCAAATTGCGCAAAAAATTAGGGCCGAAATCTTATTACGTCGAATCGGTGCATGGGACAGGTTATCGATTTGCGCTCTCCGAGAAGCAATCAGCGCCGATCGATCTCGGCGTGAGAAGCTCCGCTCTTACAGGTGGCAGCATCCTATAAATAGAAAGCGACGGTCACCGACCGTCGCTCGTCAGTCCACAGACTTTCTTAAAATCGGCCAGTCAGAATCAAGCGGCCGCTTTTTTAGCGAGAACTTGTTCCACTTTCTCGCGAATGATTGCGGGCGTAAACGGCTTACGGATGTAAGCGTCAACTTTGGCTTCAATCGCTTCTTTGACCTGAGCCGCTTCCGCTTCCGCCGTTAACATGAGAAACGGCATATTCGATACGCGGGGATCGCGACGAACGTTTTTCAGCAGTTCAAGCCCCGTCCAATTAGGCATAGTCCAATCGGAAATGACGAATGTGATCTCACCAGCATGCTCGATGAGCTTTTCCCAAGCTTCCATTCCGTCTTTAGCGGCAATCACTTCATAACCCATCTCTTTTACCGCTTTTGAAACGAGCATACGCATCGAGTTCATATCGTCTACAACGAGGGCTTTCTTCGCGGACATCTTTCTTACCTCACATCAATTGCCTCACGGTATGGAGGCACCTCTTCTTATCGGCTCTTTTAAGACAAGATGAAGAACGACGTGCGAAATGTTTCAACGGCTCAGCTTGAGATGGTGAGCTGAATTCACACAGTTTAGTTTTTCATCCCGGCAGCTTAGTTTTCATGCATCGGACTTCAACACCCGTCGAATTGCCCCAACCCCGTGGCCCATTGCACAAACATTTTTTATTTATATAGGAAACGCGCCTATGGTCCAGGGTCAAAGTGCGTTCAGTGGTGCTCAAAAAATCCGAATGCTGCCTTGCGCATGAGTCGCATAGCAACGTTTAGGGGTCAGAGTGGTACCGATGTTGTTGGCACTCTCATTGCTAAAACTATCCATGAGTTGTGAAGACGAATTGTTCAACAGTTGCGTCGATCAACGAATCGAAAGTGAGTCGCAAGGCTTCAAGCAACTGGATGAACGCAACAGCGCCATGGAGGTTTAGGATGAAAAAGTTTTTTGTAATGGCAGCACTCGTAGTGATGTCGATCCAACCCGCATTCGCGAACGAATCTGACATCAACACTTCGAGCGGTGCTCAATCGAGCGCGGTCGAACTTGATTCTGCATTTAGCGCAGAACTCTTCGCGCCTCCGGGCCGACCTGGTCGCCCGGGTCGTCCTGGCCGCCCTGACTTCCCGTTTCCGGGTCGTCCAGATCGTCCGGGTCGCGAAGTCTCTTGCTGGGCACGTAATGCCCGCGGTGAAACATTCGTAGCTCGTGGTCAAAACCCACGCCGCGTCCAGGAGCGTGCGTTGAACCGCTGCTATCAGGTTTCGCGCCGCTGCCAAGCTCTCGGCTGCCGTTAATTCGACGCCAAATAGAGCTTAGAAAGCCGACTCCGTGAAGGAGTTGGCTTTTTTTATGCCTGGATTTTGACGTGCTCTCCCGGGTCGTTTAGGATCCGTGGCCATGCACATGAAACTTTTGGATATCGAAACCCTGGCGAAGGGCACTCCCCGCCAGCGTGAAGCCTATGACACACTCAAAAACCTAAAACTTTTTGAGCTGCTGCGAGAAGAATCTCCCGTACTCGCCGGAACCATTCCACTCGATCTCGACGTCGAAACAAGCGACCTCGATATTATTTGCTCAGCCGAGAATCTCGAAGCTTTCAGCGAAAAGGTGAAAAGAAACTTCGCCCACGAAGTTGGTTTTTCGATTGAATTCAAACTGATTCGCAACCGACCTACGGTTTTAGCGCGGTTTCGAGCCGGTACTTTTCCGGTCGAAATTTTCGCGCAGGATGCAAGTGTCTTCACTCAA